>JANQHK010000155.1 GCA_028282685.1 Phycisphaeraceae bacterium | reverse complement strand
ACAGGCAGTCGCTGACGGTCGCCCGGCGGTTGTAGTTGCTGATGAACACCGCGTTGCCGCCCAATGCGGTGAACGTGCAATCGTGAATGGTGCAATCTTCGGTACCGGTCAATTTCACCGCGGCCTGCCGTGTGATGGCCCAGTCGCCGCGCAGACGATCTTCGTATTCGTCCATGATCGTGCGCGCGGTGTGCTTGAAGGTGATCCCTTTCAAATGCACGTGGCGGACCGGCTTGTCCTGCGTGCCCTGGAACAGGATCAGTTGTTTGATGTTGGATACGACGATTTCCGCTTCATTCAAGTTGTCAACATGGTGGGGAGGGAGCAGATACAAACGACTTCCATCGTGATACCACTCGCCCAATTCATCGAGTTCTTCAAGCACGTTTTCAATATAGAACTTGGAGTTGGGCGCCACGCTGTTGGCGCGCTTCTCCCACCAGAGCGTACCGACCTGCCAGCCGCCCTCGCCGAGGTTGATGCGGTGATTTTCGTAATCGACGCCGCGCAGGCGCCACTGCATGTTGCCCCAGTACTTGTTCTGGAAGACGTGAATGACAGCCCGATGCGGACTGGCCCACTTTTTATCGGTGAATTGCTCGGGGTCGAACGTGAACGCCGGATATCCGCGCAACGGCGGTGTGACCTTGCTGACCGGCTCGCCTTCGACCGGCTTGAGACCGCGCGCGTAGCCGATGTCCACGCCGCGCTCGTCGAGCTTTTTGTTCGGCCAGCGCGCCAAGTCCATGCGCTCGCCGTCGACAAACAACTGATCGATGACCATGCCCCGCGGCGCCTCAGCGTCGAAGCGGCCGCTGCTTGTCTTATTCCATACCAACTCCAGCTTTTTTCCGCCGCTGATAATCGGCTTTTCTCCGGGATACGCCCGCCAAACCACCGGCGCTTCAGCCGTACCGGAATCACGCCGATCAAACGTCAGCGGCGCGCCCAACCAGTAAACACCTTGGCGTAAATACACCGTGACCGATTCCTGGCCGGCATACTTGCGGACTGCCTGCTGCGCACGATCCAGCGAGGTGAAGGGCTTGTCCCTGGTTCCCAATGCTTCGGCGTCAGTCTTCCCGGAAGATTCGACATAAATCTCCACTGCCAAGCTGGCGCTCGCATAGATCAACAAACCAAACACCATGCAGACTGAAATAAGGAAATTACGATTCATGGGATCAACTCCTGTGCATTATCTTTGTAGAGTCTGTTTCAAAACCTCTACTTTCACCCTTGGTGATATCAAAAACGCCCAATTCTGAGGTTTTGAAACCGGTTCCAGTAAAGACGGCCCGGATGGACCGCCTGGTTCAATCGCTGCACTCACTCCGCGGCAGGTCTCAGCGGGATTTTACACACCAACAACTTTCCGCCAAGTCTCGGCCATCAGGGCATGTCCGGCCATCGTGGGATGAACGCCGTCGTCCGCCCAATATTCGGGCTTGGTCCCGGCTTTGATCGCTGAGTCGAACATCGACTGGAACGGTACGAAAATCGCCCCGGTCTTCGCCGCCACCTCCCCGGCCGCCGCGCGACGCTGATCCATCTCCGGGTACCAGCTTGCTTTGACGGCGCCGCATCGCAAGGCAAACGGCTCGCAGACCACCAACGTCACATGCGGCAGGGCCTGGCGCGTCTGTTCGAGCAACTCGGCGAAACCGGTGCGGTAATCGGCAACCGTGCCGTCGTACCGCCCGCCCATCTTGTGCCACATGTCGTTCACGCCGATCAGAATGCTCAACAGCGCCGGCTTGAGATCGATGCAATCCTTGTCCCACCGCTTTTTCAGATCGGGAACCTTGTGTCCGCTGATACCGCGGTTGTAGAACTTCAAGTCGAGTTTGGGGTGATCCTTCATCAGATCGCACGCGAGCAGATAGGCGTAGCCGTAGCCCAGGGCGCGCCTGTCGTTGGCGTTCTCGGCACGGCGGAAGTCGCGGTAGCAGTTGGTGATGGAATCGCCCTGCATGAGGATCACATCGCCCTGGCGCAGTTTCGCGGGGTTGGACTTGGACCTGGCTGCCAGAGCCGTCCGCGGAAGCGCGGCCAGCGCTCCGGCCACGCCCGCCGTCATCGCGGCGCTGCCCATCAACTGCCGACGCGTCATCTCCACTTCGTGCATGGCCCATGTCTCCTTCATCATCAACAGGGGATTTGATTATAATCGCATTTCGTCGGGCTGGATCGATGCGATCAGAGATTTTGAATGGGGCGCCGATGTGAGCATCGAGAACAAGGCCCAGGGGTTCATGCACTGCTTTTTGTCACCTTCGCCGACGAAGCCGGGCGTGCGGAATACCTGCCCATCCCGATCACAAGGCATTCGGCAAGTTGCTCCGTCCGCACCTGGAAAAGGTGCTCGTCATCGATTACTGGTCGCGGTGAGAGGGTTGACTGATTAACTGGTTAACTGGTTGATTGGTTAATCGGTCAAGCCCGAGGTTGAGGGCGAGTCATGCCATGACTCGGCCGAAACCCGGGATTCATACTCTCTCACCCCTCGCATTGCCCGGCGGTGGGGCAGGAGGATTCGGGGTGCTTGCTGATGCGCCGGGCCAGGTCCCAATCTCCGAAGGCCAGCAGCACGCGCGAAAACACGCCGCGGTTGGAACTGAGCATCGCAAACGCCCTGCGCGCCAGCGGCTTGAGCATCGGGCGACTGAGCCGCCGCGCCCACGGCCGATAGTGTTTGAGCGCGTGCAGGATCACCAGGTAGGCCTCGGCGCCGATGCGCGTTGAGCCGTCGGCGGCGATGGCGATCAGCACGCTGCCGGGCAGTCGCCGATCGAGTCGGGGAAACCGCCGGTGCAGGTCCGGCGCATTGCTGGGGATGATCTGAATCTCGACAAGCGCCGGTTGATCGGTCAGCCAGCGCGCACAACGCAGACAGAAGGCGCACTTCGCATCGTAGATGACGGTTAACCTGCGCATGTCAGTCTCCGCTTCTGCCGCCGCCGAACAGCTTGGCCAGCTTGGCGCCGGATTTCGCCATGGCCGCGTAGACCGAGCGAGGCAGGCCGGTCACGCGCTCGTACCAGGCGCTCATCGTGCGCATCAGGTCGAGCAGTTCGCTCAGCCGCTTGTGCGTGTGGGCATCGGCGCGCGAACCTTTCGATTCGGCAACGAGCTGCTGGATCAATTCGATGGTCGGGTCGATCTCGCGCTGCTTGCGCTTGTCGGTGACGATGCGGAACATCTCCCACACATCGTCCGGTGTCATGTAATAATCGCGACGGTCGCCCAGTCGCTGTTCGGTCAGCAGCAGGCCCCAACTGTCCAGCTCGCGCAGGGAGGCCGAGACGTTGGACCGAGCCACCGAAAGTGCCTTTGTGATCTGCTCGGCATTGAGTGCGCAATCGCTGACGATCAGCAGGGCGTGGATCTGGGCGACGGTGCGATTGATTCCCCAGCGCGTGCCCATCTCGCCCCAGTGAAGTATAAACCGTTTCTGTATATCACTTAACGGCAACGCTACGGCGGGGTCGGCTTCTCTCCGGCCGGCTGCCTGTGCGGCGGGAGCGGCCCGGGCGGCCTTGGAATCTTTATTTACTGTTGTTTCAGTCATTACTGAAATATATATCGGATGGTAGGACCGGTCAAGTCCATGACGGTCGGATTTTTAACATGCGGCCCGGCTGCTCGGAAAGAAACCGGTTCCAGAGATGACGACCGCAAACGGCCCGCTGATTTTCATCCCATCACGCGGCGGTTGTGGGGCATTGCCACCGAGGCGAATGGGGCGCCGGAATCATGCGAAGGATGAGAGGAATATGGATCCCGGGTTTCGGCCGAGTCATGGCATGACTCGCCCTCAACCTCGGGCTTGACCAATCAACCAATTAACCAATTAACCGATCAACCAGTTAACCAGTCAACCTCCTCACCGCGACCAGTAATCGATGACCGGCACCGTTTCCTCCAGCTCGGGAGAGGTCATCACGTCCAGGCGCTGCTCCGGCGTCAGCACAACCACGCTGTCCAGTTTTTCCTGTGCCGTACCCATCGGTGCTCCTTCATGCCCGTGATCGGGATTGGTGGATTCAACGATTCTCCGTGAGTCAAAGCATACGCCAATTTCCGGTATTGCAGCCAGCCAGCAACGAAGTCCGCTCCTTTCGTCCCGGGGGGCCGATCTTCAACGGATTCGTCGGGCCCGGCCGATATCTACAAGAGCAGCGACGACCGGGCCGCGGGTCGGCGTCCGGTAAGGAGCAATGGTTTCGATGTCGATCTGGACGAGCATCTTCCATGGGGCGGCGGAGCGGAATACAGCGGATCGCGTGATCGTGATCGGCACGGCGGCGGCGGTGCGCCAGGCCCGTCGCACCCTGCGACAGGCCGAGCGCGCCACGCGCCCGGCTGGCTGCGTGTTGCTGCGCCCGATGCATCGCAGCGGAGCGGTGGGGTTGCCGGTGCTGGGGACCGTGGAGCAGCTTGCGATGATCCTGTCCGCACACCGGATCAGCCGGGCGATGGTCTCGCTGCCCGCGGCGATGGGCGAGGCGGCCCGTCGCATCGAGGCGGTCTGCCGGGAACAGGGCGTGGAGGTCCGCCACCTGCCGACGCTGGCCGATCAACTGGCCGGGCGAGCCGGACGCATCGCAGCGGTCGATCCCGCTACGCTTGTGAACCGTCCACCGCACCCGCTTGATCACGAGCTGATTCGTCAGGCCCTGTCCGGGAAGCGCGTGATGATCACCGGCGCCGGGGGAAGCATCGGCAGTCATTTGGCCATGCTCGTCGCCGGCTATGCCCCCGCGCAACTGCTGCTGATGGAGCGCGCGGAAAACAACCTGTTCGAGATCGACCGTCGGCTCAAGAGCGAGTATCCGGATGTTCCCCGCTCGGCCCTGCTGCACGATGTCGCCGACGAACGGGGCACTTTGGAACTGTGCGAACGTTACTGCCCGCAGGTGATTTTCCACGCCGCGGCCCACAAGCACGTGCCGATGATGGAAGACCACCCGCGCGCCGCCCTGGAAAACAATTTCTTCGGCACCAAGGCCGTCGCCGATGCCGCCGTTGCGATCGACGCCGAACGCTTTGTCCTGATCTCCACCGACAAAGCCGTCCATCCCTCCTCGGTGATGGGTGCGACCAAGCGGCTGGCGGAGATCTACGTGCAGCATCGGGATAGCCGCAGCGCCACGCGCTTTTCCCTGGTGCGCTTCGGCAACGTGCTCGGCTCGGCGTGCAGCGTGGCGCCCATCTGGGCCGATCAACTGTCGCGCGGCGGGCCGTTGACCGTGACCGATCCGCGCATGACCCGCTATTTCATGACGATTCCCGAGGCCGCTTCGCTGGTGCTCCAGGCGGCGGCGATGCAGGGGCAGTCCGGCCGGGTCTTCGTGCTGGATATGGGCCAACCCATTCGCATTATGGACCTGGCCCACCGCTTCGCCGAGGCCCACGGGCTGATGCCGGGCAAGGACATCGAGATCGTGACCACCGGCATTCGGCCCGGTGAAAAGATTCACGAACAACTGGCCTACGACAACGAAGCGATGGAGCCGACCCGCCACCCTTCCGTCCGCACCGTGCACAGCGATGCGCCCACGCCGTCGCAAATGGAGCAGATGCTCCACCGGTTCGGAATGCTTCGCGCGGGTGGAGACGGCCCGGCCATCCGCCGCGCCCTCGCTCTGACGATCCCGGAAACTCAACTTGGCGATCCGCCCGGCCCAACGGTGCTTGCCAGCATGGCCCATCCGGTGAACCGCTCGGCATGAAACGATGAGTTTTTTGTGAAAATCCCGAAAAAAAGATGACTTCCTCCCATAATGCGTTACACTGAAAACAAGGTGCGATGCGAGGCGGCGTTTGGTTGGACCCGGCAAGCCATTCAGCCGATAAGAAAGATGATTCCCGTTCCTGTGTAAACCTGGAGTTAACCGTGGACCGCGAAGAAGCGATCAAAAACGACTACTATTACCGCTACGCACACCGGCAGCTGCTGGACCACTCCGTCGAAGCCGGATGCAACTGCGACCAGTCGATCCGCAAGGTCACCGACGAGGTCGACAGCGACCCCCGCTGCGACGATTCCCGCCCGGCCGGCGAGTAATCGCCTCACCCCGCAGCCGGCGGCCACCCGTCACGGTTCGTCGCCGTGATATCCCCGTTGAAAAACAACCCGACTTGCGCCGGGCCATTTCGTTTGGTGTGCAATGGATGCCGCGCGCCGGCGTGATCATTCGGTGGCCTTGCAGGTTCCCTTGATCATCTTCAGCTTGATGTCGCTGAAACTGACCTGCGCATCATGCAACGTGATCGAAACGCGCTGGCTCGGTTTGCCGCGGGTGTGATAAGACTCGGCCGATATCTGCTTGGTCGCACCCTGCCAGAGCAGGCAAGGTTTGCCGTTGTATTCCACCTTCACCTGGCGTCGTTTGCTTCCAATCTCACGGACGGTGATCTCGATCTTGCAGGTCATACCCAGGCGCAGACGGTAATCGCCACTGGACGAGGGCGAATTGTTCATCAGTAACACCGGCCGATAGGAATCCGAGTAATACGTGCTCTGACGGCCATAAATCTTGAAACCCAGTACGCGGTCGTCAAACGGGAAGTAGACGTTCATGTGCTGGGAGTAAGCTTCCGTCTTGATCATCTTGCAGATCAATGTCAATTTATAATCGCCTTTGACTTCGTAGGGCAGGGTGACACTGGAGGTGCCTGCATCGTCGAGGTTGGCCAGTTGGCCCGACCTTGAGGCCCAACGCCCCGATTGGACATCACGGGTGATTTTCAGGCCTTTGACCAGATCAAACGTCTCGCCGTCATCGCGATCGAACAGCGCGGTCGCCGGCTTCTTGTCCGAACCGGGTTTGGTCGAACCCGACGAAGCGGTCGATCGGTCTGAACCGGAGGCCGTACCCTTCGCCGGTTCACCCTCCGAACCCTTCAACGCCAGCAGCTTGTCTTCAACACCGACGAGCTTCAGCTTGGCGCGGACGTAGGCGATATCGCGCACCGGATGCACCGCCATATACCGCAACAGGTAATCCCGGCTTCGGTCGAGCATGCGTCCGGAATAGAGCGGCGACGCTTTCTCAGCCAGCCCTTCATACCACTGCGCCAACTCAAGCAATTGCTTCTCGCTGAGCGTGTGGGATCTGGCATTCGACGTGGTGATCATCTCCGTGGTCGCCTGGTCGCCGATCTGTGCCGCCACCGCCGCCGCGGAAATGAAATCCGACAGGCGGTACAGATACAAATCGCGCAATCGCTTGCCCAGCGCCTTGTCGCTCGTTTGCGTTTCAAACTGTTTTCCCAGCTGGTCGGCCCGGTCCTTGTCATCGGCGCGCCGGCTCAGTTGGTTCTGCAATTGCGTCAAGGACGGATGGTCCACGCGAATTTGCCGTGAGACGATCAACGCATCGCGACAGTACTGATCGGCCTTGGCGTATTCGCCCCGGTCCACGCAACGGTTGGCCGCGTTGTACAGAAGTTCCATGTACAGACGTCCCGCCTGGACGCGCCGGTTCTTCGCCGCGGCAGTGTACGCCGTTCGCGCCACCAGCAAGACCTTGTCCTGCCAGGATTTCCCCGCGGCCGGATCGGCCCGGTACAACGGACCCAAAGCCCGGTCGGCCTCGACCAGGCCTTCGTTCGTATTCCGCGTCAGCATCGTCAACAACTGGATCATGCAGTATTTCTGGAACGGCGCTTCGGCCTTATCGACATCGCCTACCGCTTCGATGATCTGCCGGGAAATCTCCAGGTCGTCCTGGAGCTTGCCGCTCTTCAATGCCTTGTTATAGGCCCGGCCGAATAACTGCTCGAAAACCTTCTCCGGCTGTGCTCCACGCGCACCCGCGGCCAGCGCCAACCACAACGAAACCGTCGCCACAGTGATAATGCTCTTGCTGTACATTCTTGTCGTTCCCTTTCGCAGAATTGCTGCGAACAACCGCCTCACCTGGGCAGCCCGTCTCCAAGCCCATCCCCAACCGAAAAATTGTGGACCGTTATTATAATTCAATCCATTCACCCGTAAAGTAAAAACCGCTGAACCGGCGTATCGACGCTTGGCAACCCCCCGCCCATGTCATACAGTGTCCATCCCTGTGATAAAGACGCCCCGGACGGACGATTGTTCGCCCCGTCCCCCGATTGCCCAGGTCTCGGCGAGGTATCCAAACCATGACCGCACCAACGACGAAAAACATGGACGACATCGTCGCTCTCGCCCGGCGACGCGGATTCATCTGGCAATCCTCCGAAATCTACGGCGGAATCAACGGCTTCTGGGACTACGGCCCACTCGGCGCCTTGCTCAAAAAGAACCTCAAAGACGCTTGGTGGACCGACATCATCGAATGCCCGCCCGACGGTCCCGACGGCCACCCGCTCCAGATGGTCCCCGTCGATTGCACCATCATCATGAACCCCAAAGTCTGGGTCGCCTCAGGGCACGTGGGAACTTTCGCCGATCCGATGCGGAAATGTAAACGTTGCGGCCACTTCGTTCGAGCCGATCACTTGTGGGATATCCTCGCACAAGATTGCAAATGGTTCGACAATCTTCTCCAAGAATTTACTCCTGTAACTGGAGAAGTTGATAGTCCGCGTCTTATGAAATGGGCCAAGGGAAAGGGGAAAAAGCTGGCTCCAAACCTGGCACTTGTGCGCAATCCCGAAGTCACACTCAGCTGGCTGGCTCAGAGAATCAACGGCCAACCCGATGCGCCACCAGAATTAAGGGAAATGGTGCGCTACTTTGCTACTGAACAACTTCATGCGGAAGGATTGCAAGATCCCTGTCCCGTATGTGGCGGCGAACTTGATGAGCCGCGCCCATTTACTTTGATGTTTGAATCTCACGCCGGACTGTCGCAAAATGACGACAACAAGGTCTACCTCCGCCCGGAAACGGCGCAGGGGATTTTCACGCAGTTCTGGAACGTGGTGGATACCAGCCGCGTGCGTGTTCCGTTCGGGATCGCGCAGCAGGGCAAGGCGTTTCGCAACGAGGTCACGCCGCGCAATTTCACCTTCCGCAGCCGCGAGTTCGAGCAGATGGAGATCGAATTTTTCATTCACCCCAGCGAAGCCGACCAGTGGTATGCCTGGTGGCGCGACAGTCGGTTCCAGTGGTGGCAGGATGTGGGATTGGCCGGAGAGAACCTGATTCTGCGTGAGCACGACAAGGACGAGCTGGCGCATTACGCCAAGGAAGGCGCGGGCACCTCGGATGTGGAATACCGTTTCCCATTCACCGCGCCGGGGTTCGGCGAGCTGGAAGGCGTGGCGCACCGCACCGATTTCGACCTGCGCCAGCACGCCGAGCACTGCGGTAAGGGCGAGAAGATGCGCTACTTCGACCAGGAAAAGAACGAGCGCTATTTCCCGCATGTCATCGAGCCGTCGGCCGGTGCGGATCGCGGTACGCTGGCGCTGCTCTGCGAAGCGTACACACCGACGCCCGATCGTTCCGGCAGCAAGGCGATCATGAAGTTCACGCCGCGCATGGCGCCGATCAAGGCCGGGATCTTCCCGCTGGTCAACAAGGATGGCATGCCCGAGATCGCCGAGAAGCTTTACAAGCAGCTTCGCCGCAAGTACGTCGTGCAGACCGATGCCAAGCAGAGCATCGGCAAGCGCTACGCGCGCATGGACGAAGCCGGCACGCCGTACTGCTTCACGATCGACGGCGACACGCTCACCGACCAGACGGTCACCGTGCGCGAGCGCGACACGGCCGGCCAGGAACGCGTCGCGCTGGATCGGATCGAAGCGTTTCTCGATGAAAAGATCGGCGGGTGATATTTGGGGTTTTGTGTGATCCCATACCCGGGGCTCCGCTGCGCTGCGCACCCGGCTTAATTTGAGTGTGCAATTAATATGTAAGCCATGGGTATTCAAACGTGGGAGGACGTCATGCCCAGACCGGGGCACATCTGGTTGCACGTGATCATTTCTACAAAATGGAGCTGGCTGCCGGGCGATCCGCGTGGCTGGCGCAGCCGCCATCACAAAACACACTCCAGCGGTGATTACAAACAGCCGCCCTCGCCCGGTGAACATCGTGGCTTATACGATCTTGCACAACAACATGCCCAAATGCCTGTAGTGATTCCGGCAGCGTATCGAGAAGTTGTGGGTCGGACGATACTCCGGCAACTCCATTCACAGAACTGCCAATGCCTGGTGATATCCGTCAGCGGTATGCACGCGCACCTGCTGGTCGAATTACCGCAGGATATCAAAGCACAAAGACAGATTATGGGCCGATGTAAAGCGCATGCCTCAAAATCGATCAAGAGTATTTTGCCGGGCAAAGTCTGGGCGCCCGCAGGCAAATTCAAGCCGATTCACGATCAGCAGTATCAGCAGAACGCCTATCGGTACATCATGGCGCACCGCGATGAGGGGGCGTGGGTTTGGAGTTTTCGTAACGAAAAAGATCGCGGGATGTAATACCCGGGGCTGCGCTGCGCACTCAATTCAAGCCACGTGCGAAGCGAACGAAGTGAGCGGAGCCGTGGGTATCCAACTCTCACATCACTTCTTCCAGCGCGCGGCAAGTCCGAGAGATTTCCCCGGCGTGTAACCGGTAACACCGCGCGTTGCGCACGATGCGGGACACGATCTCGAAGCCGCGCTGCCCGAATTGGCCGCGGTTGAAGGATTGCCTGCTCAGTTCGATCACGGCTTCGGCGCCGCTGAGCGGTTCCAGCGCCGGCGGCTGACCTTCCTGATACTTCACCAGGCAGACGGTATGAACGGGGCACGGCTCCGCGGTGATGTCGCGGTCAAAATCCGCCGGACTGAGATAAGCCACCGGCCCCTTGAACGCCTTGACGTACAGCCGGGGACGATGCAGTTTCAAGCCCAGCGATTCGATCACTTCAAACGAACCCTGCTTGATGCAGGGCGCCTTTGGAAACGGTTGCAGGGTCAGCGTGTTGGTATCGATCAGTGCGAACTCATCGCAGTAGTACCGCCAGCCGCGCGCCAGCAACGCCGCGGCGAGGGTGGACTTGCCCGCACCGGAAGGCCCGACCAACACCAGGCCGCGCCCGTTGCGTTCCAGCGTTGCCGCGTGGAATTGCAGGCAGCGATGATGGGCGGCAATGATGCGCCAGTTCACCGCCCATTCCATGTAGGGCAGCAGTTCGCATTCGCGCCGGTCGGTGAACAGTTCTTCGCCGTCGGCCAGAATGGTGTACCGCACCGCAGACGGCCATCGGCGCGGCTGGCGCACCGCGCGCACTTCGATCAGCCGGTCCCGGTCCAGCGCTTCGGCCATGCGATCGCGGTACAGATGCGACAGATCGACCAGGGCGGAGTCCAGCGCGCTTTGAAGCGAAAGATCGAACACACCCAACCGCAGGCGCAGCGTGCGCGGTGCGGCAAGCGAAGGGCGGATTGGTCGGCTGAGCAGCGTCACGGTCACAGCAGCGAATCGGCCGGGCTGTACGTGGCCAGCAGCCCGTGGCTGGCGAACAGGGCGATCAGTTGCTCCACGTCATCGGTGGCGCGTTCCAGCGTGGTGTCGTACCGGTTGGCCAGGGCCTGTGCGATATCGGGAATGGTGAAGCCGGGCCGACACCGCTCCCAGACGAACATCGCCGTGGCGTTCAAATGAAACGTAGCGTGGGTGATCGGGTCGAACAGCACGGCCTCATCGCCGAAGCGCTCGTGGCGCAGGTCCTGCCGAGCCGGCGGCGCGGGAACCTGCGATTCGCTGTGATACCAGGGACGATCGTCGATGAACCGGGACGACAGGGTGCTGGCGTAGGTCATGGTTGTGCACAACTCCACAACGGGGCTGTTCAATACGGCGCGTCAAATCATCAGGAAGGCCCGCCCGAAGGCCCGGAACCAAACGCCCGACGCGTGGCCGAAAGCGCCACGACCGCCGGAGCGACATACGCCGCACCGCGCGTCAGTTGACGCACGAACTGGCGACGCGAATCGCCGTGGGCGTCACGCGGAGTCGGCTGGGGTGGGTGGGATTCGGGTTGGTCGGCGGAGGGTTTGTGCACCGTGTTAACATCGGCCCGATCCGGGCCGGCCTTTGTTGGTTCGAGTTATCAGACGGTCTCCGCCCTTCGGGGCTGCAAGAGATTGATCAGCGGTTTGGTCCAGCGGGCCAGGTGAGCGGCCAGCAGCCAGCCGCGATGTTCCTGCCCGTACCACTGGCGCATGTGGCGGCGGTCGGGCAGCAGCGCCGCGGCAAGATAGCGGGCGACGAATCCCGCGCCCGGCGTGGTGATCGCCTCGACGAACACGTGTCGCCAGGGACGAAGGTTGTCGTGCGGAGCTTGCGCCAGCGCCAATCGATCGCGCCAGTTGACCGGCATTGCCGCCAGTTGCTCCCGTGCGTCGCTCGGCCAGCAGGCGGTGTGCTGCAAACCGGCCATCTCCAAGCCGCGCCGCAACGGCCAGTTCAGCCGCCAGCGCGCGGCGGTGCGGTTGAGTTTGGACCAGTCGATGCAATCGACGAACCGCCGGGTCCACAGGCGAATGTCGCGGGCCCACTTGTTCTCCCCCCCGCCGTGAATCGCGTAATGCACCGCCAGATGCAGCAGCATGTCCTCGTGGCCCGGCACAAACACCCTCCCCCGACCCAGACCCACCGACCGGGCATCGCGCCACAGCAGATCGTCCGGCACGAGCCGGGTATAACGCAGCGGGCGGAACGGGCGGATATGCAGATCGATCGTCAGCGGCAGGATGGTTCCCGCTTCGAACTCCACCTCGTAATAAAAACGCGGAAAGAAATCATCGCGGACCAGGTGCTGGCTTCTACGGCAGCCGTGCTCGGCCAACAGGTCAAAAGCCCGATCGATCTGATCGGGACGGACCAACAAATCCAGGTCGCACGAGGAACGGCGGTGGGGCTGATCGTACGTGCTCAACAACAGGGCGGCGCCCTTGAGGACCATCAGGTCAACGCCCGCGCCGTTGAATCGAGCCGCCAGCCGATCCAGAAACCGCATCATGCGCAGGTTGGCGCAGGCCACCGCCATTTCGCGGTCGTTCAGTACGACGGATTGGTCGGCATATTGATTCATGGCTCACCGTGCTGCGCAACGGGGGCGCAGCGCACTTGCGGTGTTCACTTCATCGACCAGCGGGCTGTGATTTGTCGATCCCCGCGCCGCGATGTCCGATAAATAAAAACCACGGCGCTTTGTGTCAGAAGCGGCCTGAAACGCCCCGCGCCCGGCTTCGGCGCCAACCGCTTTTTCGCGATTCGACAGAATCCTTTTTCACCACAGAGGCGCGGAGAAACGCAGAGGACACAGCGAAAAATTTTAGACAGGATGAACAGGATGTTCTGGATCGTTCTTTATCAAGCCGATCCTGTGCATCCTGTCAAAAAAATTGGCATCACCTCCGTGGCCCTCCGTGTTTAATTAGGCGCTTTCCCGGCGCGCCCGGATGGGTGGTTCAAGTTTCCCCCGCCGATTCACGCGCAGGGGCGTTTTTCACTTCCCATCGCAGTGTTTGGCGATGCAGTCGATCAGGTGCTCGGCATTGGGATGGATGACCCGGTAAAAAACCTGCCGTTCGATGCGCTCGCCCTCGACGATGCCGTGGGCCGCCATGTGGTTCAGGTGCTGGCTGACCGCCGCGGGAGGCAGGTCGATGACCTCGGCCAACTCACTGACCGAATACTGCTCATGCATCAGCAACTCGACCATGCGCATGCGGTCCTTGTGGCTGAGCACGCGCAACACCCGTGCCGCCTCTTCCAGGGCCCGATCGGGAATGCGTCGTGTTTTGCGGGCAGTTTTCGAACTCATGAACGGTGATCCCGATGGCTGCCGACTTGCACTATCAATATATCATGATTTTATGAGATGTCAAGTTGCAAGCCGGAACTTTCTGCGGCCGGTGATCCATATCCGACCGCGCTATCCGAATAGCCGGGCGCCACGGACAGCGGTAGCCCGTTCCACCGAGTATTGCGGCTAAGAAAAAAGCAGGTGGTAGCCCGCGGCCATCACGGCCACATCAGCGATAGCGTGCGACACGAAGCACGGCCAGACCGAGCGGTATTTCGCATACAGGGCCGACCAGATCACGCCCCCCGCAAACACACCCAACGAAGCCGTCAGCGTGATTGACCAATCGAACTGGGCGCGCAGGGCGATGACGTGATGCACGGTGAACAGCAGCGCCCCCAGAGCCACCGCGATGGCGTTCGGTGCTATTTTCTGTAACCGGCCCACGACGAACCAGCGCCAGACGTATTCTTCCAGCAGCGCATTGATGGTGCAGAAGTAGACCCCGCCAAGTACAAAAAACAGGGGACGGTCGAGTCGGTTCTTCGCCGCGGCGCTGCGGAACGCTTCGGCGTCAATCCAATCCATGCGCGCCGCGATCAGGTAAGCCGATCCGATGGCGACGGCGATGATCAGGCCCCAGATCCACCCGGCGTTCAGGGCGGCGCGCGACGGGCGCGACAGATGCGGGCGCGCGCGGTCGATACCCAGGCGCCACAGCACCGGCAGCGCGAGCAGCCAGAGCTTGCACGCCGTATAGACAGACATGCCCAGCGTGGTTCCCGGCCACCACCACAGCGCCGCCGCGGCGCCGATTGTCGGTGCGGGGGTGAGCAGGATCAACGCCAGCCATGCCGAACGTCGCGAAGGCATAGAATCCATTCCTTTCATGCTGAAACAGCTTTATGAATCGATCAAAGACTTCAGTTTGTTCAGGTTGACCGTATCCATGGGCGTGCCGTCCGGGGCATCTTCTTTGGGCGTTTCGAGTATCTTCGGCACCCTGGCGAAGCCACGGTGATTGACGATCACCTTGAACGCATCCAGCGCCAAGTGTCCCCGGCCGATGTGCGCGTGCCGGTCGACGCGCGAGCCGCGCGGCGTCCTGGAGTCGTTCAGGTGCAACACCCGAACGGTGCGCAGTCCGACGGTTCGGCCGATCTGCTCCAGAAATTTTCGCGCGCCGGCTTCGCTATCGAGCGGGTAGCCGGCCTCGAGGGCATGGGCGGTATCGATGCAGACGGCCAGGCGGTCCGGTTGCCCGGTCGCATCGATGATGTCGCGCAGGTGCTCGAGGGTGTAACCAAGGTTGGTGCCCTGGCCGGCGGTGATTTCCAGGCAGGTGCGCACCCGGTAGCCCGGCAATTCCCCGTGCAGACGATCCAGGGAACGGGCGATGCGCTTCAGGCCCGCGGCTTCGCCTTCGCCGAGATGCGCCCCGGGATGCGCAACGAGGGATTCAATACCCAGCGCCTCGCAGCGTTCCAGTTCATCGCGCATCAGGCGCATGGACTTATCGTGTGCCGCCGCATCCGGATTGGCCAGGTTAATCAGGTAGGAATCGTGGCTGACCGGTTTTTTCAGGCCGGCGCGTTTCAGATGCTGCTTCCAGAGCGTGATCTGTTCCTCGGTCAGGGGTTTGGTTTTCCATTGGCGCTGGTTTTTCGTGAATACTTGAACGCAATCCATCTCAAGTTCTGCGGCCTTAATCAGAGCATTATGAAGACCGCCCGCAATTGATAAATGAGAACCAAACATCGCCAAAGCATAGCGGAAATAAACCAGCAGAGGAAAGTAAACACGACAACGATACTAACTACTATGGGCTTGGCGGATAGCTACCGCCGCAGCACCACCGCACCGGCTAGGTCAAACGGTCCCGGCCAGCCGGTGCGGTGGGCGGCCTGACAGAAGGGACCGAACCATGCAACGAAAACGCGGAATACGTCGGCCAAGACGCCAACACAAATCCAACCTTCCCAGCACCTACATCCACGACATTGAAACCATACAGCCGGGAACCAAGGTCGTGATTTGGTGCCGAGTATCCAAGTGCCAACAGAAATCCAGAGGCAACAATGCCGATCAAGAAACCGACCTTCATACAGCCGTTGAGGCCCGAGGTGGCACTGTAGTAGACGTTGTGCTTTGGGTTGGTAGAGCAAGCAATGGCAATGCTGATGCGGGTCTTTACGACGCCGCCAACCGAGCGGCACGAGCCGGTGCAGTGTTGCTCGCCGAAAGCACGAGCCGATACGCCCGACACCCGCGTTACCATTCCCAACACCGCCCCCATCTGGTTGCCGGGATGATCGCATTACGGGATCTGCGTTGGGTGTGTGGCGACGTGATGTTAGTGACCCTCCTTGATCCTGATGCTACTTGGAAAGAAGAACGAGCCCACCAATCGAAACGAGGGCAGCGTCGAAAAGGAAACACCGGTGGGCGGCCAAACAAGCCATGCTACAAGAAGCGGCGGCGTGAACGATTGCTGCCCCAAGTGCGACAACTATATGACGAAGGAATGAGCTACCGAGCTATCGCCCGAACAGTTGGCACCCACGAAAGAAACGTGCGCCGATGGGTGCGGCGTTTTTTGTGTGACGGCGGGACCGACAAATGCGAGTGACACCATGAAACGTAGGGCAAAACACACGCAGCAGCTCAACGCGACGTACCGAAAACCGTTAATAGTAGTAAGAGTCAGGCACCGGTGTATCCACACTCTGCGCCACACGACTGGCACCCACCTGTTGGATTCCGCCCCGCGCCTTGGCAAAACGAATCATGGACCACCCGAATCACGGGGCGACTGACGGGTTCTACAGACAATTGACGACCGGGCCAAGTGAGATGCAATATGTATGGCGGCAGCTTTAATTGCTTAATGATCTCTGTGTCGAAGAATCGAATCCCGTTTTCTACGTTCCCCTTGACGCCTTGCCAGCTAAATATTTATCTGGCAAGGGCTTAAGCTTTTTCAATGGTAGTTTAATCCCCATATGAGCAGTACGTAACCCAAAACAGTGGGTCACTACGAGGAGTTTCGACTTGACACAGCATGATCAATAGGTAAGATATCCTTACCTATAGTAAGGAGCCTGATTATGCCCAAGGCTACATTCGACAAAACGGCTGAACGAATTGTCCGTGAACTACTTGCTAGAGGCGGAAATACGCCGCAATTAACAGATGGCTTAAATCTCATGTCTGCCGGGCTGTGCAGCGAAGACGGTGTGGAACTGGCATGCGATCTTGAGGCTCGCCTTGGTATTGATGTGCCACACGATTGCAATCCGCTGGTCCACGAAAACAAGAAGCGAATGCGCACGGTCGGTGAACTCAAGGCTTGGGTGAGATCGAAGGGGCACGCCCCGGCAGAGAAGGCGAAGTGATCCATGACAGAAATGAGTGAACAACGTGAGAGCATAGCGAAACGGCTTCGCGTCGCAAGGGAACAAGCAGGTCTTAGCCAAGGCCAAGTCGCTAAGTTAATGGGTTGGCACAGGCCAACAGTGAGCCAAATCGAAGCCGGACAGCGCAGGGTGTCTGCCGAAGAACTTTCGACCTTAGCAAGTCATTATCGCGTTTCGGTGACGTGGCTAACCATGATCACTGATCCAGAAGACGATCCCGTTGATCCACAATTGGAACTCGCGGCGCGTGAGTTGCAGCGACTCAAGCCAGATGACCTTCAACGTGTGATCAGGCTGTTAAACGCTCTCAAGACAGAAGGGGGAGCGTGATGCAGTTGGCCATTGGTGAGGCACGCACCGTGCTCAGACACGCAATGCAGGTCCGCAAACGTCTCGGTATTCCAATGGATCATGCAATCTGTGTGCTTGATGTTGCTGCGCAACTAGGTATTGAAGTCTGGTTCAAGCCGCTGTCCAGTCTGGCGGGTATGTATGCAGGGGGAGAGAATCCCGTCGTCTTGATTGGTTCAGATCGCCCTGTTGGTTACCAGAACTCTACCTGTGCCCATGAAATTGGGCACCATGCATTTGGCCATGGTACTAGAGTAGATGAATACATTGAGGGTGTCGAGCGAGGACGAAAGGGCGAACCGGAGGAATTGCAAGCCAGTCTTTTTGGGGCTTATCTGCTGATGCCTCAGGCTGCCGTCACTCGTATATTTACCGCACGTGGCTGGTCGCTGAACACTCCGACGGCGGAGCAGGTCTTTGTGGCTGCTGGTCATCTTGGAGTGGGCTATCAGACGCTCATCAACCACCTTCGCTGGACGATCCGTTCGCTTAGCCTTGAAGTATGTGATCGTTTGCTTTCGGTCCAGCCAAAGACGATCCGTGCCTCGCTTGTGGGTCAGCCAATTTGCGAGAATGTTGTGGTCGTCGATGAACATTGGACCGACCGGCCTGTTGACCTTGTCGTTGGTGATCTTGCTTTCTTGCCGACAGGGGCACTGGTTGAGGGTGCTGCGGTTGAAGTCGTTGAAGAATCGGAAAGCTACATGACAGTAAGGGCAATACGGCGTGGCCTTGCGCGAGCCGAATGCCCGCTTGATGATTGGGCCACGTTTCTGCGTGTTATGCCGAAATGCCACGATGGGGCTGCTATTCACCGACACTTAGAGGATCCCGATGAATGCTGATAATGTTGTCATATCAAGTGGGAATCTGTCCGTAGCGTGGGCAATTGCTTTTTTACGTGTTTACGGTGCAGTCAAAGGGGAGTTGAAGGAGCCGATCGTTCTTTCGATCTCAGAATTTGACGATTTACATGAACCCATAGAGGTTCCAGCCATTCGCACGGCTTTGGATGAGACGATCTGCAGCATCAACCACAGCTTGGGTGAACACAAGCATCAGACGGTATCTGCAACAGCAAGCACGATCTTTCCTCACATGTGTTGGTCGCCCCGTGCGCCACGTCCTGCTGACGAGTTATTCGAGCACTATGTTAAACGTGTTTACCCTAGGCTCAAGAAGCTGTCACGGCTGAACAGCAGAGGCACATATTTTCTCAGGATGATTGATGCCACCGGAGTGAGCTCTAGTGCCCCCGAAGGCAAGCGTGTGAATCAACTCAGGGAAATTCTCCGCTGGTGGAATCGCGATCAAGGTAAAACACGCCGTAGCGCGCTTCAGGTGAGTATTTACGACCCTGCCAAAGACCATACAGGAGCTGCACTGTCAGGGTTTCCTTGTTTGCAACAGGTGAGTTTTGGGCATACTGACCAAGGACTGTCTGTTTCGGCGTATTATCCCACGGAATACATCTTTGATCGGGGATATGGCAACTACCTAGGGCTCTGTCAACTTGGGACATTCATGGCGCACGAGATGGCCTTGCCGTTGCATCATGTGAATATCTTTGTCGCATTGCCGGAGCGAGGCAGCGTTACTAAAACTGCAACGAAGAAGCTTACTGAGACGCTTTCTGAAATCATTGGCGAGATGCCAGCGGAAACCGAAGGTGGTACTGAATGACACTTGGTCGGCTAATTGTTTTGGAAGGGCCAGACGGAGGAGGCAAAAGCACAACAGCAGAGGTGCTTGCAGAAAACTTGCGGGCATCAGGCAAGACTGTTCATCTGTTCGCCTTTCCAGGAAATGAATCTGGTACTGTCGGGCGACTCATTTATGACCTCCATCATAAGCCTGAAACGTTTGGCGTTCAGTCAGTTACTCCTGCCTGTCTACAGGTCCTGCACGCAGCGGCTCATATCGATGCCATCCAGACAAAAATTCGGCCAGCTTTTGAACGCGGAGATACCATCATTATGGATCGCTTCTGGTGGTCCACCATTATCTATGGCAGGGAGGCAGGCGTTGATGAACGCACATTGGAATTGCTTGAACTTCTGGCTCGTCACCATTGGGGATTTGCTATCCCATCCGCAGCGTTTGTCCTTTTCGGCCCGAAGGAACGACTGCAAAAAGCCGGTGGCAATGGCTTACAACTCCGTCTAGCATACTGTCGCTTCCTTGAGTCACTCGAAACAGAGTTTCCGGTTTATTCAATTGAGCGCCAAGACGACAGAAGTTCCTATGCCGAACAAATTGTCGCCAAGTTGGACAATATCCGTTGACCTTCTTCATTGAGTATGTCTGTGCAGCGACCAGCCCAAACCAAGAACCAACTAGTCACATCTGCGGTACGCGCGCCGTATGTGTTTGCTCGGCTCGATCCAGTCAAAACTACGCCCGTCTTTGATAGTTACTGGAATTTTGCAGCAGAGCGTCAAGCTGCGATGTTTCGGCGAGTCAGAGGCTGTCCACCACCGTGGACAGACGACCCGGTACTTCGTAGGCATCGATTCACAAATGCCTATAGAGCGGCTGATCGCGTAAGCCAGTACTTGATTGCAAATGTGATATATAAGGGCAGGTCAACGCCCGAGGAAGTTGTCTTCCGTATCATGCTGTTCAAGCTTTTTAATAAGATTGAAACGTGGGAGTTGCTTGAAAATCATTTGGGCGAATTGACTTGGAAGAATTACTCTCGAAGTAAGTATTCCCGAGTTCTTTCGGGTGCTAGAGCGGCAAAGAAGCGGATATATTCAGCCGCATACATTATGCCTTCCGGTGGTGCATCGTTTGGTTTCCAAGAAAAGCACCGCAATCATCTTGCTTTGATTGAGTACATGATGAAAAATAGCCTTGCTAAGCGTATAGGTAGGGCCGCCACACTGAGTGCAGTGTATGAAATCCTTCGTTCTTATCCGACGCTCGGTCCTTTTCTGGCTTTTCAGTTCACGATCGATATCAACTATTCGCCGATATTTGACGACGATGAAATGTCGTTCGTTGTGCCAGGGCCAGGTGCTCGTGATGGAATTGCGAAATGCTTCAAGGATCGGGGCGGTCTCAGCGACGTGGACTTGATTAAACTAATGGCGGATCGACAGGAACATGAGTTTGAAAAACGTCGTCTACAATTCGAGTGTTTGGGTGATCGGCGTCTACAACTCATTGATTGTCAAAATTTGTTTTGCGAAGTTGATAAGTATGCCAGAGTAATGCATCCCGACGTTAAAGGCTTAACGAAAAGGACTAGAATCAAGCAGGTATTCAAAGCAAAATCAACTCCCGTAGACCTATGGTTTCCCCCTAAATGGGGCATAAACGATATGGTACGTGAACAAATCCAGAAAAGGAGTGCCTCTCCATGAAAACGTTTTCCGGGGAATCAGCGGATGTGGTGTGGAGGCAGGCGGCTCGGGCCATTGTTCATCGTCAAGGTACCCATGAAATCGGGTCGCGTGATGGGAAAACCGTTGAACTCATGCATGCAGCGGTGCAGATTGGTAATCCCCGTGCAAGATGGGTGGCATCACGCACGCCTGCGATGAACATCGCGTTTGCTATAGCCGAGGTCGTGCAGATCATGGCTGGAAAAGACGATGTCAAGTTCTTGGTGCATTGGTTTTCAAAATACGGGGATTATGTCGGTGGAGGAAAGCACGCGCCTGGGGCGTATGGGGCAAGGCTCCGGTACGGCTATGGCTATGACCAACTGAAACAGGCAGCTAGAGTCTTAAAAGCAAATGGCGAAACACGCCAAGTGGTCCTATCGATATGGAACGCCAATAAAGATATGCCCCGTATGTCAGGGAAGCCTCGCACAGGCGATGTCCCTTGCAACACCCAAGCATGCCTACGGCTTGTGGATGGCCGCCTTCACTGGCTCCAAACCTGCCGCAGCAATGATGTGTTCCGTGGTATGCCGTACAACTTTGTTCAGTTCACTTACCTTCAGGAAATTATGGCGGGTTGGATTGGCGCTGAAGTCGGTCCGTATATGCATGCCATAAGCAGTCTTCACGCGTATGAAAAGGCACTAAAAGAGTTTACTTGCACCAAGACAATGCCGAAGCTGCCGCAGGGAATTGATATCCGTATGCCAATGCGAAACTCAAATACAGCATGGCAGGGGTTGGATCGCCTTGCTCGCGAATTAATTGCTCAACCCAGAGATTCGAGGCCGTGCGAGCCGGTGAGGCGCAGAGTGTCTAGTCTTGGACCACTTGCGAACATGTATTGGATTCTGGCAGCGGAAGATGCTCGGCGTCGGGGCTGGAAAGATGAGATGGCGATGGCCGCAGAAAATTGCGAGGATAAGGCGCTTCAAAGCATGTGGGGGCGATGGCTCAAGCATTTGGCGAGGCCCTCCGGTTGAGATAATGATCGCAGGAAGTCGAATAGTTTTTTACTTTTTGTAAACCGCCGGTCGTCGGTTCAAAATTGACCGGTGGCTTTGACTTTATACTCTCCCCACGAATGTCCTGGTTTTGCCCTTGTTTTATGTTGTTTAGAACTTTTTGTTGTTCCCTTCCCAAACACACATACCACCGAAGCACCAAGGGCCTCACGGGCAACACGAGCACGCATGGCAGTGCGGCGGATCTTCTTGATGCGTTTGAACTCCCCGGCAAGGTGACTGTCCATTGATATACCCCTTCATAGGCAATGCCGCAGCATTGCGGACACGGCCACCAGTAACACGATGGCCCAATCCTACCAAGGGCATTACCCAAACGCGACAGACGGGCGACAGGGCCACACACCCCGCCACGCACCTCGGAAGGTCCGGGCGTATTCCAAACGGGTCGCGTGGGGCAAGGCATCCCATTGCCCGTTCACCGTAATCGTCAGCGTCCGAAGGCTGTTGGAATCAAGCTCGGCAATCACATGATGACGATCGACGGTCCAGACGGACTCGTAGAACTGGTCCATCTCGGCACGGTTCGGCTTGTTGCGTTCACGCTCCTCGGCAAGTCGCTGCTCCTCCGCCCGCTTAGCCGCCTCCACCTCGGCTCTACGGGCCTCAACCGCCAGTTCGGCGGCCGCAAGCACATCTCCAAGATCATCCCGGCCAAACCAAATCTCAACCCCACCCTCTACGGCTCGTTCGCACCATTCCGCCGCCGTTGTCGCGTCGCCACTGTCGTAGTGGTATGCGATGATCCGCTCGTAGGTCTTCGGCAACTGGTCATCCTCCATCCACTCAAGCTCGCGGGTGTAGATGGCCGCCGCTTCCTCGGTCTGCCCAGCGGCCCACAGGCCATCGGCACGTTCGAGTTCCGCCTTGGTCTGCTACTCGGTATAGAAGCCAATGGCGAGCAAAACGAGGAACAAGACCACCATGACGCCCCCGGCAATGAGGCAGCCAGAACGCTTACGGCGAGGTTGATTGTTTTGAGCGGGTGGGTTTGAGTTGTCCATTATCATCTCCAGCAAAGTGATTGAACGTCAGCTTCGCCGAAGATGCATGTACGTATGAAAAGGCGGGGGGACGCTTGCACCTTGTCCCCGACGGGCTCGCCAGAGCCTTTGAGCGACGCAGCACAAGCGTCACACCCCACAGATAAAACCATGGGGATGACACTTGCGGACGCTCAAAGAAATTGGCGATTTGTCGGGGTCCGCAAAGCCTGACTAAATTGTCGTCCACCAAGCACGGTGCCCAACGGACATACTTATTGTACGCTAACCGTTGCGACCGTAACACTGACAGATGTAGCACGCCGCTACCAACGGATCAACGAAGAGGTGTAGTCCAATGGGCATCGTTCCCGAAACCATTGTGCAGCGAATCATAGAACACCTGCACGCGATGGACCGGGAGGCCAACACCACGACGGCCAAAGGCACACCCACCGGCTTGAACTGGTACGGCGGCCACGTCCGGTCCGACCTGCAACGACCGCAGACCGAACCGAATTGGAGCAAACGCTTAGCCGAACTCCTAAACACCGATGGCATCCAGGCCGCCGCCGAAATGGGCTACCCCGACAAACCACGCACAAAGTGCGATTTAGTCGTCACCAATGACAATGAATCGTTCTGGATTGAGATCAAAGGTGCCTGGAAGGAGTACTGCCACCAGACGGGCACCACGGGCAACTACATCTCCTACCCGCCGACGCCCTGCTAAAAGTTCGCGATAAATCGGGCCATTCTGGACTTACATCAAGCACCATTAGAGGTGTACCCTTACCGGCACACACCAACAATGGAGACAAACATGCAGAAAACGATTGCTGTTTACATCCGCGTGAGCACCACCGGACAAAACGAAGCGGGCCAACGCGCCGCCATTACTGAATGGCTTAACAACCACGGCCATGATCCCAACGCCGCGACGTGGTACGTGGACAAACACACGGCTACGACAACCGCCCGCCCCGCATTGGAGCAATTACAGGCAGCCATCTTTGCCGGTCGTCACGTAACAGTTGTAACGTGGCGACTGGACCGGTTATCGCGAACGCAACGCGACGGTATCAACCTACTCGCCAACTGGTGCGATGTTAGAGTGCGTGTTGTATCCATCACACAGCAACTCGATCTATCGGGCGCAACAGGACGTCTGATTGCAGGCGTGTTGTTTGCAGTGGCGGAGATGGAATTAGAAGCAATAAAAGAAAGGCAGCGTGTGGGCATTGAAGCCGCGAAAGAACGTGGTGTGTACCAAGGCCGCAAGCCCGGCACCACCAAGGCCAAACCCGACCGTGCAATAAAACTACGCGACAAGGGTTTAACGCAAGACGAGATTGCCACGGCCCTTGGTGTATCACGCACAACCGTCAACCGCTATTTGAGAAACGCTGGATGATCAAATCCAGTACCGAAATCAAGCGAGATACTGAAGTAGGAAACTCCAGCAAGTCTCGGGGAAAAGGCCTACAACGTAAGCAAACAAGAATCATGCCCCAAGCCGAGCCATTGTACCTTGACCGGGTGGCCGCACTGCTTCAATTTTCATACTACGGTCAGGGTAAGGTCTAAGCATTATGGCCAAACACGAAGCAGTACTCATCCGTGTATCGACAGACGAGCAAGACCATCAAGGACAGATCGATAACGTTAAGAACATGCTGGCCGTTCGTGGCATCAAGGTGCCGCAGCCATACTGGCATGTCTACACCGTTAGCCGTAGCAAGGTCTCGGCCTCGGACGAGTTCCAGAAATTCATACAGCAGGTCGAAACCGATGAGATAAGCACGGCATATGTGGAGTCGCAAGACCGGTTTGGTCAGACCGACACCTTCGAATATTTCTCCATCATCGCAACGCTACGTTCCCACGGCACACGCCTCATCGCGCTGCGTGACAACAGCGACCTGACCCGGCACGGCATAGCTGAGGATGTGCTGGCGGTGGTCGGGGCGCACAACAACGATGAGAAGCTACGCCAATCCGCGTACCAATCAATACGGACACGGATAAGCAACTTTAAGGCAACCGGTTCAGGCCACCGGTCCGCACCCCTTTGGCTACGGCAAGGCATGCTACGGGTCGGGAGGTGCATTGCGTTGGGTATGGCAACCAGTGAGCCGCACGCGGGGATGGACCTACGACTCAAACGAAGATGGAACTCTACGCGACACACCACGCGAAGTAACGCCGGAAAAGATCCCGCGTAAGGACCACAGCGACACGATCAAACTGGTGAAAAGCGATAACGAAGAACACGTTCGATCCGTCCAGCGGGTCTTCGAGCTATACACGGAGTTATCGTTATCCCGCCGGGGAATTTCCAAACGGCTTAACGAAGAGGGGCTCACCTACTACGACAAGCCGTTCACGCACGCACTCGTTACCACCATTCTTGAGAATCCCGCCTACGCAGGCGACACACACTTTGGGAAAACACAGGTAGCTGATTTCTGCACGTTCGACACCGGCGGGCAGATGGTTGATGTGAAGGGATGGCGCAACGGACCGACAGAAGCGCAGAAGCGATGGCGGGGTAAGGACGAGCGGGTCATCATGGAGGGAACGCACGAACCGCTCATTGATAAGCAGATGTGGAAACGCGCCAAGGAGAAACTGGCGGCAGAGCGTGAGCAACCGAACTTTGCCCCACGCAATCCCCGCTATTATTTGAAAAACATCCTTTACTGTGGCCATTGCGGCAAGCACATGGCCGGTCGGATGGATAACGGATCAGTGGTATACGTGTGCAACACATACCGCAACGCACAAAGCAATGGGCAGAAGGTTGAGTGCGGCTTCCATACCATCAAGCATGATGAAGCAGAGCAAATGTTGCTCGATAAGCTCGCCGAGCAGAACGTCGAGTTTGACCGGGTGATGAGTGCGGCGGCCCGTGAGAACATCGAAGAACGGCTGGCCCGGCTGAGTAACGACGAGGACTTCTCCCGCGAGTTTCAAGCCCACGCCACCGTAGGGTATCAACGCTCTGGCGGGCTACTTGGTGAAGGAGTACGGTATCAATTACCCGGAAATTCAGCGTGTACGGCGACTGGCGTTGGATCACTTCTACGACGACCCGCCGGGTGAGACGCGGTTCAATCGACTGCCGTTCGACCTCACCGAATTTCAAGATGCGATCACCATGGTGGAGGCCAACATGGTAGCCGAGGCCGAGCGGCGAATTGGGGAGGCCACCGAGGCCGTCGAGCGGTTCACACTCGCGTGGGTGGAGGCGACGGGCGATCAGCAGCGGGCAGTGTTGAAGCGTAAGGCTGACGAAGCCGAGGTGGAACTGGAGAACTGGCGACCCCGCACCGTACCTCTTGGTGAACGCATCGAGGCGCTGTTCCATCGGGATAAAAAACAACAAGCCGAGCGCGAGCGGTTGTTGGCAGAACTACCGACGCTTGAATACCGCGAACGCGGAGAGGCGTTTCGACGATTGTTCAAACGAGTTGAGTTGTATTGGGACCGCGAGTGGGTGCCCGCGAAGCCGGGGACGCCGAAGCGGACCAATCGCACCGGACGCAACAAGTACACGTTGCGACATGACTTAACGGAGTGGGAGTTTGCGACTACCGACTTGGCGGGTGGTTGGTGAATACTTGGACGCAATCCATCTCGAGTTCTGCGGCCTTAATGAGGGCATTGTGAAGACCGCCCGCTATCGATAGGTGGGAACCAAACATGCGTGAAGTATATTGCGAAGACCCCGCAACTGGCTACAACACAAACGAGCATCCGGCCAAGCGGCGCGCTTGTACGCCGCCCCCGACAGACTCGGCAGCCCGTCGGGGGCATGGTACAAGCACCAGGATTCATCTGTGACCCTTGTTAAGGTGCTGTCTCTTCGTAGAAGCCTCGCACGTGAGCTTCCCCTCCATCCAGTCCGTCCGGGTGAACCGAAGCCGCAGTCTCAAAGCGAACATCGTTGTTGTCATTGACCGAGAAAATCACGACATACCGCTGGTAAACATCACGCGGGTTCATCACATCCTCGCCGCCAAAGTGGGTGGGTGACTCGGTGAACAGCCCACTGGGGCCCACCGCCGAGCATGGGTTACCCAGCCCGAAGACTACGTAGATTGTCGTGGGATCACTGAGGTGCCGCTTGAGGTTCAGACTGTCCACCGAGATGCCGGAGGTGTTCAACGTCGCCACATCGTTGTCGCCGACCGGGTTCAACGCCCGGATGTTGGCAGTGTTTGATACGTCCCAGGTCGCATCACCATCAATGGTCGCGTCGAGGTCCACAACCTCGGTGATCCCCAGGGCAATGAATGCGTCCGCCTGATCGCCGGTGATCGTACCGGCGACCAGTTCGCCACCCGCATCGCCCCCGCCGGGGAGTTTCGGGAACAACGACCCCGGGCTTGCCGCGTCCATCAGGGAGTCCCACGTGTTGGGATAACGCAGGTCCGAGGTGAAGGATCGGGTGATCTGCCGGGTGAGATCGGGAATAGTCACCGCGCACTTGGCAAAGTGCGTGCGGTTGATCATGCCCCCGATAATCGGCACAAGCAGCCCGCCCAAGGCGGTAAGGATGGTGAGCACCACCACCAATTCGATCAGTGTCAGACCCTTTGACCGGTTCCGATTTCGTTGTGGATTCCACATAGGTGAAGCTCCTAATTCGTTTCAAACAAAGAGGTTGGGCATAAGCCACCGTGACCGCTGCCCGGCATCACAACTCTGACGATGCCACACCATAGATTAGTGTATCCTAAAAATCAAATTAGGATACCCGAATTATTAGACGGCTCGTAAGTACCTGGCCGCCAGCGATGCGACCATCGGAAGTCAAAAAGTGGACACGGCAAGAGACAAACCCCCAGCCCCCCAATGTCATACCATCCCGTCGGATTACATCCGATGGTTGGTGAAGATCTGGACAGTCTTCATGCCCAGCGTATCGGCCTGCTCAAGGGCCCGGTGCAAGCCGTCGGCAATAGACAGGTGTGAACCGAACATGAGGTGATGATAATCAAAAAAAACCGCCGGGGTCGGCAGGGCGTTGTCGGCGGAGGTTGAAGACGAAAACTCAGCGCTGCGAATGCTTGGCTTCGAGCTGCATGAGGATGGATTTCCACGGATCGCCGCCAAGTTCGGCATCGTCACGTTGCAGCCGCTGGATGTTTTTCGCAATACTCGGCTTGACTTTCTGTGATGTGGTGCGATCGACCATGGCGAGCAGGCGGGCCTGGGCATGCCAGTAGTACCGGCTCTTCTTCTCGCTTTCGGATTCGATGATCTGATTGCACAATGCCGAGGCCGGCCGGTACTGCGCCAGGGCCTGCTTCTCCAGGGCCTGTTTTTCCTCGGGTTTTTCCGTCGCCCGCGCTTCGGCGTTGAGTTGCTCGCCGATCTGGAAGTAGCTCTCCATCAGACCGACCACGGCATCAATATTGTTCTTGCCGGACTTGAGGGCGCGAATGGCGCTGTAGTGTTTCGCCGCCTCTTTGTGTTTACCGGCATATTCGGAGGCCTTCGCGGGCAACAGCCAGTATGCGATCTTCTCCGCCTCATCCAGGGTGGCAAAGTCACTGCGTTGCTGGACCCAGGTCCACACTTCCCGGGCCAGTTCATCGGCAATGTCGCCCAGTTTCCGAACCGTTGACTCGTCCTTATCGATGCGCGCCCGGTTGATGTCGGCAAAGATATTCTCGATCACGCCGACGGCGAGCGGGCCGAATTTGTCGCGTTGCTTCTCGCGCAAAGCCAGCAATTTCGTTTTCGCCTCCGCCCACTTGCCCTGCTTCTGAAGGATGCGTATCTGCAACACCGTCACGCGCATCGCCAGATCCTGCACGTCCGAGTAGTTCCCGGTCAGTTCTCTCAGGTCGCGTTCGATGGCAAAGAAGTCGCTGGTGGTCTCAATCATCATGGCAATGCGCACCAGGATCGACTGCGCCATGTAGCGGCGCAACTGCTGCCGGCGCTGGGCGTCGACTCGGCCCTGCATCGCCCGCTCCACCTGCTCTTGTAAGGTCCGGATCGTGCTGAGTATCTCAGCGGTCAGGAGGTTATCGTGGCTTTCCGCCCAGATCGCATTCATGCAGACCAGTTTTTCGTATGTCGCATCAACGATCAGACGGTGATCCGGAGCCAGTTTCTTGTACGCCTGGACGGCCTGGGGGTACTGTTCCCGTTCGCGGTAAAACGCGCCAAGCATATACCAGCCGTCCGCAGCGAGGTCGATCGAGCCGTATTTCTCGACGAGGATATTCAGTGCCTGCCCGAACAGCTTGCCGGCGGCCTTTTTGGCTTCGGGATTGTTCACAACTTGCGGATGATTGCAGAGTCCCTCAGCCCAGGCGACGGCCGCACGGATGCCGGCTTCGCCTTCGTTGCGATCGGGAAACTGATCGGCCAGGGCGATCATGGTTTCAATGCTATGCTTCGCCTGATTGGTCAGGTACTGACTGGCGCCCAGCATCTGCATGGCGCGGGCCTTGGTTCCGGCGGTGATCTGCTGGGAAGCGGCCATCGGCTCGAGGAGTTTGATCGCCTGGGTCAGGGCCTGCTTCATCTCCGCCTGCCGGCGGTTCTGGAAGTGTCCGATGCCCAGGTTGTAATTCTGCGTGGCCATGGCCAATTGCACCATTGGCGGCAGTTTGGAGGTATCGCCGGCGGGATCGATGCCGGTGGCCAGGCGTTCGAAGATAAAGGCCTCGACCTGGTCGCGCAGTTCGGCGGGAATCTTCGGATCAGCCATCAGCACTTCGTAGGGCTTGTAGGATTCGACCAGCAGTTCCTGTTTGGACTCTTCGTTCTTGGCCTTGGCCATCTTCGCGCGGAGGGCGCGGACCTGGTTATCGTAGATCAGGATGCGGTAGATCAATCCCTTGACGGTCAGTTCCTCAGCGAGCAGGGCCTTGGTGCGCTGCTCGACTTTTTCGCTTTCTCCCTTTCGGCGGTAGTCCATGATGAAGCCGAGTCTGGCCTGCCAGCGCACTTCGGGCTCGACGGCCTGGGCGTCGAAATCGAGCGCCTTGTTGAACTCGGCGGCGGCCTCGTCGGGTTCGGCGATGAGCAGCAGCCGACCACGCAACAAATGGCAGCGGGCTTTGAAGCCATCGATCTGTGCGGCGTAGCCGTCGATCACGCTGCCCAGCGCGTTCAGCCCGTCCTGGGCCAATTTTTTCGCCTGTTCGGCATCGGTCCCGGGCAGGCAGGCCTGGTAGAGCTTGGCCCACGCCAGGAAGTAGGGCACGTTGCGCGAACCGTAGCTTTGCAGATCACCCCAGGTGCCGGTGTTGACCATGTCATTGAACTTCGGGCTGCGCGGCATGGTGATTTGCAGTTGTGTCCATTTGCCTGCGGCTTCCTCGAGTAACGTGGCCGACCGGCTCGACAGGTCCCAGGCCAACCGGGTTTGCGTGGGGGTGGGCACGCCCCAGGTGAGGAACAAGTCGGTCCGCTGTTGGCCGGTCAACACGCCGAAGAGCAGGCCCTGCGAAAAATCGCTGGCGAGAATCGGCTGCCTCTCGGGACTTTCCTGGACCAGACGATCGTACATTCCCAGCATGCGCTGATAGATATCGGGGAACTGCTGCGGCGTGCGCGTGGGCAGGTAATGCTCGGTCAGGGCTTTGAGCAGGATGCGACGGCCATCAAAATGCTTTGGGGGATTGGCGATCAGATGTTCGATGACCGAATCCAGCCGGCGCTCGGCCAATCCCTGGATGAACAACTCCTCGTCGTAGTTCTGCGCCGTGCACGGAGCGGGGCGCACCACGGCCAGAGCCAGCACGGTCAGGGCCGACAGCCGCCACCAGCGGACCCGTCGGTTATCGTTGTCACCGGTCAGGGGCATATCCATCTCCAGCGGTTATTGAGCACAGCCGCGAGGTCGGTCAGCCGGCTTCGGCGAAGTTCACGTTCTCGAACTTGGCACGGACGCAGGCGTTGAAGGCATTGACCACGTGGTCCCAACGAATACCGGTCAGCGGTTTGATGATGATGGGATTGTCCGGCTCGATCGAACCGTTGGGGTTTTCCTTGGGATCCCACCGCAACCCCTCGAGAATCTTGTAGAGCTTGTAGAAATCGCCATCGTGGATATACGGCTGACGCTCGACCCAGATGATCACATCGTCGGTGCCCGCCTTGGCGCGCAGTACGATTTTCAGCGGCTCCTGGTTGGGCTTGATCGGGTCGGCATCGGATACGCCGGTCGGCAGGTTGGCGGCGATGATGCCTTCGGCGGCGACGAAGTTGGCCGTCAGCACGAAGAAGATCAGCAACTGGAAGCAGACATCCAGCATACTGGTCAGGTTCAGCTGCGCCATTTTGCGCGGCCCGCGCACCTTGCGTGAGCTTTCGTGGTGAACGGTCTCGGTGTATTCCACCTTGCCGGACATCGCGGCGTGGGCGGCGTGTTGTTTATCCTGGCGTGAAGGCGACATGGTGAGTCTCCTGGATGGCGGCCGGTGAACTTATTCCTCTTCCAGGGCGCCGAGGTTGATGTGGGCGATCTTGGCCTGAGTAACCGCCCGCATGACCGGTTGGACGGCCTCAAAATGCAGGCCCTTGTCCGCACGCAGATTCACCTGAAGATCGGGGTGCTCCAGCAATTCCTTTTTCAGGTAATCGGTTACGCCGGGGTAATCCGTCGCGGCCAACTGGATACCGTCCACAACCAGTAGCTTGGTCTGCCCGGTCGGTTTGTTGTCCGGATCGCGCACCGGCACGATATTCACAATCACCTTCCGCACCTTCTCCGGTTCCTTCGCTTTGGACCCCTCGGGGCGGGGCAATTCCAGCTTGGGCAACTGGGCGTTGGCAAAATTGGTCACCAAGATGAAGAAGATGATCAACTGGAAGACGATGTCCAGCATGCTGGTCAGGTTCAGTTCCAGCTTATTGGCTTCGTGTTTCTTCTTTGCCATGGCGTGAACTCCTGAGCTGGCGGAAAGCGGGCTCAGTCCTGCGGCTTGGGCTTGGGTGTCGCCGAACCGGAGGGCTTAGCGGGCTTGGAGCCGGGCTTGAAACGGCCGATCAGGTCTTCGCAGAGGATCATGGTCTCGGCGACAAGGGAGTCGAGCCGGTTGCGGATCAGCGTGTAGGCCGCGACGGCGGGGATACCGACGACCAGGCCCCAGAACGTGGTGACCAGCGCGGTGGAGATACCGGCGGCGAGGTCGGCGGGGTTGGGCTGGCCGCCCTTTTCGACGATCGTCCAGAACGCCACGATCATGCCGTAGACCGTTCCGAACAGTCCGAGCATCGGGCCGACCGCGCCCATGACCGACAGATATTCCAGCGCGCGGGCGCGGCGGGACATGGCCAGGTCGCCGGTTTCCTCGATGGCGCGCTCCATGGCGCCGTATCCGTTGGACGCTTCGCTGAGCGAGGCGTGGATGAGCTGCGCGAAGACCGATTCATCCTCGGCGGTGATTTCGATGGCTTCCTTGAAGCGGCGCTCATCGAGCAGGGTCTCGATGGTATCGACCGCCTCCTCGGGCATGATCGTGGTCTTGCGGTGCTGCAACAGGAAGTGGATGACCAGGGCCACCACCACCACGCTCATGATCAAAAGCAGGAAGATTACGGCCTGGCCGAGCAAGTCGCCGGGGTTCCAAATGAATTTCATACCGAAGCTGACGTCCTGCCCGCCCTGGGTTTCGGATTCCTGCGCCCAGGCGCCGGACGCCATGACCAGCAAGGCGAAGCCGCCTGCGACTATCCATCGAAAGTGCTTGGACAAGCTCATGCCGTCTCCTTTATTCAATGCAAGGGTTCGAGGTTGTGGGGGTAGTCATGCTTATCGCGGCGGGGCTCACCCCGCCCGGTCTGGTTCATTCTGCCGAGATCGACTTCAGCAGTGCGTCGATCCGGTTGCGGGTTTGAGGATCCTGGGCTTTGTCTTTGGCTTCGGTCCAGAGGGTGAGGGCGGTCCGGTTGTCTCCCAGGGCCTGGAAGCTGCGTCCGGCGCCGATCAGGGCGCCGGTGGCGTTGGGCGAATCGGGCCAGAGGATCACAACGCGGAGGAATGCGATCGCCGCGTCCATGTGCCTGCCCTTTCCGGCCAAGGCCTGGGCCGTCAGGAAGGTCAGCGCCGGGACGGGCGCTTCCGCCTGCTGATACATCTTGTCGATCAGTTCCTGTGCCTTGTCGTAATTACCGTCGTTGATTGTGGCCTGAATCCCCTGGATCACGCGATGGTAGCGTGAGGGCCTGGCCCGCACCTGGGCGGAAGCCGGCCCGGTACGCGTTGTGCCGGTCGAGGCGGTGGTGCGGTTCGTGACGTTGCCGTTGCCGTTTTTAGACGCGGGCTTGGTTTCGCCCTTGCGGATCGACTCGGCCAAGTCCTTCAGCACCCGTTGGGTGCGCTTGTTGCGTGTGGATTTCAGGACGAAATCAATCCGTTGCAGCACCTGTTTGCGCTGGGCCTCACTGCCGGAAACATTCTTCGGCATCGCTTCCAGGAAGTAGGGTTGGGGATGACTGAGGGCGAGGGTCAGGAAGCCGCGTACGGCCTGATCGAATTTTCCCGTCGCATCCAACGCCCGAACACGTTGGACCTGGAGGTAGGGCTTGAGGAACTGCTTGCGTGCCGGCAGAACGCGCAGGGCTTCGTCGAACAGCGTCGCGGCGCGTTCGGGTTGGTTGTTGTCCAACGCCTGCCGTGCCTTGGCCAGTTGCGGCAGCTCATCCACTTCCAGCTTGCTCAGCCGGGCCAGGTCCACCGACTGGGTGCGCCCGCTGATCTGCACTTTCAGTGTCTGGCCGTCCAGTCCGAGCAGGCGCACGTTCTTGTATTCCAATCCCTCGATGGCGAGACTGTCCGCCCGGGCGGTGGAGAGAAAAGCGCTCAGCGCCAACAGCGCCAAACCCGCGATCGACTTGTGTGTCACTCGGATCATTTCAGCCCCACCACCGATTCATCGACGAATCGGTAAATGCCGCCGTTCTCTGTCGCAATCAGCTCGAGCGTGCGCAGCGGATCGGGATAGAGGAACTGGATGGTGTTGATCTTGGTGCGTGTGGTGCTCTTGGCTTGCTTGGTTTTCTTGATCAGTTCGATCAACTCATCCTGGGCCACGGCGTAGGGTCCGCGGCCGGTGATGTTATCGGAGAGGATGTAGATCAGGTCCGGCCGGTAGCCCAGGGCCAGTTCGATCGCCTTGACAGGACTGGAGGAGCCGCGCGGTGTGACGTTGCCGTTTTCCAGGGTGATCCATTCGGAAACCATGTGCACGACCTCGGGCGAGGCGCGCTTGAGGCCGCGGTGAGGCACCGGCACCTCGATCGCCGTGTCGCGTTGGAAGAAGATGATGGTGAACTTCTGCATCTGTCCGTTCAGTCGGCGGATCGAATCTTTCAGTTCGTTGATGACGAACGGCAGGGTATCGATCAGCGAGCCGGACGCATCGACGACGTATGCGATGTTGCGTGCATTTCCGCCCACGCCGTACATGCCCACGCCGAACGGATCCTTACCGATGCGCGAGCCGAGCGGCAGCGCCTTGGAGCCGGTCACGCCGATCAGCGCCAGGTCGTTGGCGGTATCGGTGTTGAGGGAGCTGAGCGGATCGCCCTTGGCGACTTCCTGCGTCTGCACTTCACGGGGGATTTCGGTGGTCGCCGGGACATCGAGGTCTTCCGAGTACGTCAGCAATTCGCTGGGCCGATCGTTCTCGAACTGGCTGATCGGAATGACTTCCTCTTCCTCTTCTTCCTGGTTACCGGCGACGGCCCAGGTGACGAAGAAGGCCAGCAGAATCAGACCCAAGTGAAGCAGCACGGAAATGACCCAAGGCATGAGCATGGTCAACACGTGAGACACTTCATCGCCTACCGACGCAAGCTCTTCTTCTTCAAGAAGTTCTTCTTCGTAGGGCGGCTCCGGTTGACCCTGAGGCTGGGGTTTGGGGTACGATTTGTCAGCAAAAGTCAGCAGGAACATGACTGAACCTCCGTATCCGTCGGGCATCCGGCACGCTTGAAAGACCGACGTCGAGCCGAGGCGGGGCCCAGAGGGCAGTGGCAGGGCCGTATATTGAACCGCCTTGACGCGCGTTTGTCCAGTGCCAAAGCGCCCTGTTCGCCGGTTGACTCGGACCGGGCGACCCACGCGGGAGTCGGTTCACCAGCTTGGCGACTTTCCGGATACGTCATTGTACCGATTCCTGAAGGCAAATTCGCCTGAATTTCGCCGACCGATCCATCTTTTCATCACAGTCCCAGCATGGATTCGCTGACAAAGCGGTACCGTCCGCCATGCTCGGAGGTGATCCGCTCCAGTGTGCCCAGCGGGTCCGGATACAAAAACTGAATCGTGTTGATCGACGTATCGGAGATGCGGTGTTTCCGCTTGGCTTGGGCGATCCGCTCCATCAGTTCATCCTGATCAACCTGCCACTGGCCGCGTCCGGTAATGTTGTCGGAAAGGATATAGATCAGGTCCGGCTTGTAACTGAGCGCCAGTTCGATGGCCCGGAGCGGATTGGAATTGCCGTGGGGAACGATCCGGTCCCCACCGACCCACCGGCAAACCATGTCCTTGATCCGCGGGAGCGCCCGCTTCATGCCCGGGTGCGGTTCCGGCGCTTCCCTGGCCTCGCCGTTTTGGTAGAAAATCACGGTGAACGCAGCCGGCTCAAGGTACTTGGCCTTGCCGTAATGGCTCACCCACCCGCCTTCAAAAAGTTTCTGAATGGAATGGACCAACTCCTTCCGCACGTACGGCAAGGTGTCAACCAGCGAGCCGGATGCATCGATGACGTACACCACGTTGCGCGCACCGCCTCCCGACGGATCGCCCGGCGGAAGACCGAAAAAATCGGGAATGCCGTCCGGCAGGCCTTGCGTGCTCTTCTTCTGACTGGTCACTCCGAGGGTTGTTGGATCGTAAGATTTCTCCAGGACCAGATCGTTCATCGGATCGCCCTTGGCGATCTCCTCGGAGACCGGCTGGTCAATCGGAAACTCATGCTTGAACTCGTATTCGCCGGACGTGAAGCTGACGGGTTTGGTCATATCCATCGGCTCCATCGTCGGGGGATCGAAAATTTCATCTTCGGTTTGGGGGATGTACCGGCTGGCGACGACAAACAACGCCAAAATCACCACCCCGCCGTGCAGCAGGACGGAGATCACCCAGGGCCCGAGCAGGCGCGGCGCCGATTCCTCCGGTTCGCGATATCGGCCGCAATGTCCGCGATCGGGTCGATGGGTCGAATCCGCGCACGGGGTCGGCTCGAGCACGGCCCGGGGCAGCTTGACTGTTTCGACGCGACGGTCGATTTCCTCATCGCTGAATCTCAGGATAACCATGGTGCGCCTCCTCGGTGTGAGTGAATGGATAGCCGTCCGGCTGAAACCGGGGCGTCGTCAAAGTGGTACAGGCAGAGGATGGATGCCGCGTTGCGCATGGCTGTCGCCTCCGTTGCGGAGGTCCCGGGCGAGCGGCGGCGGGTGGGTTGTGGCCGATCCGGGGGGATGGTCGGCCGGGTCAACGTCTGCCGCTCATTCGGATTCGACGCGGGCAGGGGGGGCGGAGTTCCCGGAATCGACCTTCGGCGGCGATTTTTTCCCAACGGATTTGCGGTATTCGGCCATGCCCGTCGGCTCGGGGAACAACACCGCGGCCGGCTGACCGATTTGCTCGCCCATCTGCGCGAAAGCCGGGCGCAACGTATCGTAGATCCGTCGCTTGAGCGCTTCGAGTTGGGGATCGGCGCCGGGGTTCTCCCAGATGCGCACCTTCAGGGCCAACGGCAGGGGCGCGATCATCAGTTCCTGCAGCGCGCCCGCGGCCAGATCGGCGAAGGAATGCAGGGACATGCGGCCTTCTTCGAGCATGAAATGGCGCTCGCCGATTTTTTCATTCTGGAACCAGGTATGAAGCCGACGGGCCAGGGCCAATCGCTGCGATGCCGCCGGCGCGTTGTCATTGGCGAAGCCCTCGACCAGCGCCTGGCGGATCAGGCCGACGATCACGCGACGCGCATCGGCCATGCCATGCATATCCATCTTGAAGTCGGTCATGACGAAGGAATCCAGCGGCTGGGAGTACCTGGCCATCCGATCGGGCTGACTGGTGCTGTAAAGACGCCCCAAACGGGTGTACCACCGCTGCGCCTGCTCCCTGGCTCCGTAGAACCAAGCCGTCTGCACCGACCAGGTAAGGAAATTCTCGTGTCCGATTCGGAACGTTTCCGGCGCGGTGGATTGTTCCAATGCGCCTCCGATCCGCCCCGTGGAGCTGATCATGGCGCGTTCGTAGGCGGGGATGTATCGGATGTCGGGCATCGGGGCGTAGTGGCCGGTGATCGGATCGAACGTGATGCGCCCGATGTGAGTCAGGGCCTGCAATGCGTGGAGCACCTGCCGATCGGTGTTCAGCATGGTGATGTAATGGTCGTTGTCATCACGCCGAATCTGCCCGGTGCGCACGCCCAGCGCTGACCAGTACAATCCGTGCGCCGCCGGATGTCGCCAGTCCAACGGCAGCGGAATCGGTTGTTCGGGATTGACCAGTTCAAACTCATCGACGAGCGGATTGTCGGCATCCATGATCAGCCATTCGCCCCGCATCAGTTCCATCATGAACGATGGGTCCATGCGGTAGGTGGTCGCCAGCACCTTGGCGCGGATGAACGCCAGCAGATGCCGTCCCGGCTCGCTGTCGCGATGCGCATCGATCCATTCCAGCAGCAGGCCCTGGCGACGCGGGGTGGTGATCGTTTGAGCGCCGGGCAGGTAGCCGGCGCGAATGGCCTGCCGCCGACGTTCCACCCGTCCCAGATCGCGCAGGAACGCTTCGTCCGGATCGTAGCCCATCTCCTCGATGCGGCGGACCTGGTCAGCCACATCCGGGCGAGCCTTGAGATAGCGCTGGAGGTGGGCCGCTTCGTAACGCATCAACATGGCGCCTTGCTCACCGCCGGATGCGGGCGCGCCGGCAGCCAGGGCATGCGCCTCGGCAATCGGGGCGAACCCGTCGAGCGTATCCTGCGCCGTGCCGATCGGCGGCGCGCCCAACAACTCGTGCCACTGCAGCGCCAGTTCCTGCTTGTAGTACTTGTGCATCTCGTCGGAGAACTGGCCGATCTTATGCAGGAATATCCACGCCAGTTCCTTGTAGAGCTTGATGGCGGTGGGATTGAGTTCGATGCCCCCGGCCTCGGAGTCCGTACCGCGCAGCAGCTCGATGCCGGACTGCACCCACATCCACCGTTCCTGCGGCGTGTGCGTGGACACGGAGATGTTGTACGACATGTTCCAGGCCCGATTGGCCCAGACCTCGGCATAGCGCGGTTGGAGGGTGGTGATCCACTTGGAAAGCTGGTCGGCCTCCTCAAAACGCCCCGCCTGCTGATGAGCCCACAGCCGCTGCCACATGATGTCCAACGCCAGCACGCGGAAACCGCCCAGGGCCGTCTGCGTAATCGCGATCTTCGGCGGCATGTTGCGATACACATCGGGATTGACCGTCAGCTCCAACTGCTCACGCTGTGCATTAACCCGACTCAGCAGCAACGAACCGGCCCCAAGCGCAGCGACCACCACCACCGAAGCGAGAAACACGACGAGTTGGTCTTTACGGGACATGATTCGTTAGTTCGTTAGTTCGTCCTGCCGATTGTACGAGCCGCAATTCAACCGGGTGCGACATCCGCCATGATTACACCTGCACGTGCGCCAGTTCGCGTCTGCGGAAGACCACCCACGCTTTGAGCGCCAGCGGCAGACTCCACGCCAGCCCGATCCATCCGGCACAACCGAGCAACTGGTCCCAGCCGATGTACAAACCCTCGGCCAGTCGGTCGATCGGCTGATACGCGGCGTATTGCTGACCCAACCATGCCACGGACGTCGCCACCCAGCGCACCACGGACGTCGCCCAGCGCACGGTTTCGGCGTCTTCGGGTTTGGCGGAGAATCGTCCCGCCGCCTCCAGCAGGTACGGGCTGAACGTCGCCACCGCCCAGACCAGTCCCGACGCCAGCGACGCCACGGCAAAACCCAGGTAGGTCGATAACGACAGCACCAGCACCGCCACAAACGACAGCTTGATCCAGACAATCACCATGCCGCGCAGGTAATTCGGGCCGAATCGATCGACGGTGTAAAGCAGTTCCAAATGATCGGCGGGAAATATCACCGAGATTTTCGGATCGAGGTTGACGACGGTGATTTTCAGACGCCCCTCATCGTCGACCAGGCGCGAAGGAATCGGCTGGCGCTGGACGATGTCGAGCGGGGTTTCGATTTGCTTGTACGGCTTGTCGTTGATCACCAGGAACAGTTTGGTGGTCACGCCCCAATCGCCCTTGACCTTGATCTTGTAGCGCAGAGAGAGGAACTCGCTCTGCCGGGCGGCACGCCGCAGATCGGTGAAGTAGTAGTCCTGGTGCCAGCGCTCGGATTGGCGATACGGACCGATCGAGCGCCATTGCGCCAACTCCCGCTGGAGCATTTCGTTTCGCACCGCCGCCTGGCCGCCCCGCTCGATCACCAGCGATCGGCCGGTGTCCGTGGAGAGCATTTCCTCCATGCGCTTGTCCACGCGATTCGTCAGGTTGTCCGGCGGCTGCGGCGGGCTGGCCACGCGCGCCGTCAACACTTCCTGTTTCACAAGCAGGGCGTCCAGCTCATCCAGGGCCGGCTGCCTGGCCAGGTAGAACACCGTGAACAAGTAGACCGTCAGGGCGGCAATGCCAAGCAACACCCCGCTGAGAATCACCATGCCCAGCCATTTGCCCAGCCAGAACGCGCCGCGCCCGATCGGCTTGACCAGCGACACCTGCGCCTGGCGGCCGGTGAACTCGCTGGTCAGCGTCCAGGCCCCGAACAGGATCACGAAAGCCGCCAGAAGAAACTGGCTGATGCCCAGTCCATACGTCATGAACTGCTGGATGCGGTAGCGAATCGGCTGATCGGGCGACAGTAAAAACACCAGCATGGGAATGAGCAGCAGAAACAGCAGGAAGAAACCGTTCACCACGCGCAGGCCACGGGCTTCGTCGAGCGTCTGCCGCGCCACGCTCAGCACGGGGTGGCGCCGCGTCAGCGCCCAGCGCGCCAGCGCCAGCAGGGCGACGAGCAACCAGCCGTTGATGAACACGATGACCGCGACGAGGTTGAGCGCGTTGTAGGGATTGATCCCTTCGGTAACGGCCAGAGAAAAGGCGCCCACAAGATTGACCACGAAGTAACTGCCGGCCAATCGCGCAAGGTGCTGCTTCGCCGCGGGCATCTCACCGGTGTCCGCCAGGACCTTTCGGCCCACCGCCAGGATCGCGACAAAGCACAACGGCGCCGTGATCCAGCCGGTCCACGAACCCAGGAACATCTCAGCCAGGACCACCAGGGCCGTGACCGCGGTGACGGCAAGCCAGATCAGCAGATAGGCAATCAGCAGCTTGGGGCGGGATGATTGCGCGGCAGCGTTCACGACTTGTTCTCTCCGCCGAGCAGATCGTCGATGACGCCGCGGTCGACCGGCTCGCGCTTTTCCTCGGACGATGGAGCGGATTCATTCGGCCCCGGCGATGCGGCAGACGCCGGCGCGGCATCGCCTTCGGTCAGTTGATTCAGGACCGATTCATCGGGCCCGGTCGGCTCGGCGGGTTCGATGGGCGCTGCGACGACGTCGGGAGATTCGGCGGGGCGCGTCAGCTGTTCGATCAGTGCGCGCCCGTCCACCTGCTCGGGCAGGTGCGCATCGCGCGTGAGGAACTCGGCCATCGCGCCCCCGGCCAGCGCGCCGCTGGTGGCCGCCCCTTCTTTCTGCGCCTGGTGAACGATATCGAGGAACAGTTGTTCCAGCTTCTGCCGCTGCGATTCGACCCGGCGCACCGATTTGCCTTCCTCGGCCTCGATGAGCCGTTCGATCTTCGCGATCGTCTCCGGCTCCAGCGCATCGGTTTCAATCAAGCTCGAGCCCTCCACCGTCAGCAGTTCGTCCACGGTTCCCTCCGCCCGCTTTCGCCCGCCGTAGAGAATCGCCACGCGATCGCAAACGTCCTCGACGTCGGCCAGCAGGTGACTGGAAAGCAGCACCGTCTTGCCGCGCGCTTTCAATTCGAGGATCAGGTCCTTGATCTGGCGGGTGCCGATGGGATCGAGCCCGGTGGTCGGTTCGTCGAGGATGAGCAGATCGGGATCGTTGATCAGCGCCTGGGCGAGTCCGATGCGGCGCTGCATGCCTTTGGAGTATTCGCCGACGGGCCGATACTGCACCGCCTCCAACCCGACCATTTCCAGCAGCATGTCGATGCGCTGGGTGCGGCTGGCGCGGGTGAGGCCGAACAGCCGCCCGTAGTAATCCAGTGTTTCGCGCGCGTTGAGAAAACGATACAGATACGATTCCTCGGGCAGGTAGCCGATGCGCTTTTTCAGGGCGACGTCCGACGGCAGTCGGCCCATCACCTGCACGCGACCGCGCGTGGGAAACAGCAGGCCGAGCAGGATTTTGATCGTCGTCGACTTGCCCGATCCGTTGGGCCCCAACAGGCCGAACACCTGTTGCGGGTGAACGGTCAGATCGAGTTGATCGACGGCGACCACGCGCGGCCGCAACCAGAAGTCTTTGAAGACCTTGGTCAGGCCGATCGTGCCGATGGCCGGGATGGTTGCCGCATCGGTCATGGATTGCCGCCTTCGCCGCCGTTCCGGCGATCGATTTTCTCCTGCTGGGCGCGGCGGTAGCGCTCGCTGCGCACGCGCGGATCGCGACTGACATCGAGCCACAGCTCATTCACATCCGGCGGCAGGAAGAAGCTCTCCACGTCGCCGGCGAGAATTTCCTGGCGGGCGTCCTCCCAAAGCCGCTCCACCGTGATTCGCCGCAACTGCGGATTGTCCTTGAACACCTGGTAGTAGCTGTCGAACACGCTGGCCTCGGCGAGAATGCGCTCGCTGATCGTGCGCTTGTACGCCAGGGCTTCCTTGATGATGCGGCTGACGCGCCCGGAAGTCCGCTCGCTTTCCAATAACCCGGCGATGCGGCGGTCGGCCTGTGCGATGGCCTCGCGATGGGCGTTGCGCACCTGCTCGACCTTTTCCTGTAGTTTCTCGTAAGCCACCTGGTTCGAGGCAGAGGGTTTTTGCAACGCCAACTGGCGCGCTTCGGCGGCCTGGCGTCGGGCTTCGTCCAGAGGACGACGCACCCGCTCAAACTCCTCGATCGCCCCCAGCAGTTGCTCGTAGGCCGGGCCGGCCACCTCGTTCACGATCTTCTGGTATTCCTGGCGCGCCTTTTCGATCTGCTCGGCCTTCTTCGATTCCGCCTGGGTCAGGGCCAGGTAGGCCGGGCGCACATCCATCGGGTACGTCGGCTGGCTGAGTTGGACCTGCTCGATCCGGATGCCGGCGTTCAGATCGTCCAGCGCTTTCTGCAACATGCGCTTGGCGCGTTCGCGGTCGATCTTGCCGCGCAGGTATTCATCGGCCGGGGTCTGCGCGACCAGGTGCACCAGCGTCCGCTCGGCGACCTGCGCGATGAACGCCTCGGCATCGAGCATCATCCGCGGCGGTTTGGATTCATCCTCGCTGTCGGTAACGGGGGTGGTGTCATCGCTGACGTTCCGGATGAAGTTGATAACCTCGCCGGGCTGCACCTTCCAGTTGATCGACCACCTGCCATGAACCAGATTCTGATCGCCAGTCAGCAGGGAGCCGGTCTCGCCGGGCCTGAGCGGCCCGCCATATCCCTTGACGGCCAGTTCCTCGATGGTCAGCGCCCTGTCTTCTTTCTTCAGATCGAACCAGAAGGCGCTGTCGAGATCGAGCCGGCGGCTGGTGGTCGGCACGATCACCACACGGTCGATCGGATCGGGCCAGGCGAAATACCAACGCGGTTTGAGAACTTGCTCGCCCGGATCACCGGCCACGCGCCCGAAGTGCAATCGCACGGCGACCGCGCCTTCCGGCACACGTCGCACGCCAGAGAAAACGAACCAGATCGCCAATGCAAGCATCACCAGCTTCAACACACCAAAGCTGATGCGCAGCGATTCGTTCAGCGAGCGGTCGGCGGGATCTTCCGGCTCGGCCGCGCGAGGCGGAGCGTCGGGCGGCGCCGCGGATTCCGACGGCAGAATGTCCTGAAGTTCATCGGTCATGGCGTGCCCTCGGTCGGCTCGGACGCCGCGGCGCCGGGCAACTGGCGAAACACGTCGAACGGCATCGTGTCCGGGTCGATCAGGAACGTGGTGTTGTTGGCCAGGGTTTCCTTCAGGGCCCGCAGCTTGCGCAGGAAGATGGCGAATTCCTGGTCCTGCTTGAAGCGTTGGAAATATTCCGCCGCGGCGGCGTCGCCCTCGGCGCGGATGTCCTCGGCGCGGCGCTGGGCAAACGCCATGATCGTGTCCCGCGCCTTTTCGGCATCGGAGATGATCGTCGCCGCGGCGGCCTCGCCTTCGCTGCGCGCGTTCTGCGCCAGGCGTTGGCGCGTCGCGATCATCCGGTCAAAGACATCCTTGGTCACGGATTCGGGGAGCACGATCCGCTTGATTCCCACCTGCTCGATGACAACGCCCCATTCCTCGCCGGGTTGCGTGGCCACCGCGGTAAGCTGCTCGCCGATGGCGTCTTCGATTTCCGAAAGCGCCAGTTGCTGCGGATCGATGTTTGTCAGTTGATCGAAATCGTAATTGCCGATGACGGCCCGTCTGTCGCGCAGCGCGGCGCGAATCTTTTTCTCGGCCTCGGCTTCGCTGCCCATGCGCTGGAAGAAACGCAGGGGATCGTCGATGCGCCAGGACACGTAGGTCTGGACGATCACATCCTGTTTGTCGCGGGTTTGCTGCTCTTCCAGACGATCTTCCAGCAACCGGGTGCGTGCATCGTAGGTCTGGACACGCTGGATCGGGCGCGGCCATTTCCAGTAAATACCGGATTGATCGCCCGTCGTGTTGACCAGCGACGGCGAGAGATAGCCGGCGCCGGGATCGGTCACGTCGATCCGGACCACGCGGCCGTCTTCAACGATCGCCGTAGCGCGCGCCGGGCGTTCGGGCGATGCGCCGGTAGCTTGAATCGTCACCGCGGGGGGCTGCGTGTACCCCGAGCCCGCATCGTTAACCTTGATCGCGGTAATGCGCCCGCGGTAGACAAAGGGCTCGACGACAGCGCCGCTTCCTCCGCCGCCTTCCAGCGTCACCGCAGCCGCGGGCTTGGCCTGCTCGAAAGTGAACACCACCGCCACCTGGTTGAAGGCGACCTGGTAGGTCACCATGTACAAGGCGAGTACGGCGATGACCGTCAATCCCAGTAAGAACACCGAAAGGTTTTTCATGGCCGTGTTCCTGTATGCCGCCCGGAGTTTCCGGGCGTGATGTCAACGGTTCTGCTCGCGTTCCATTTCCTCGACGATCGGGAGGCCGCCGCCCATGCCCGACAGGTCCTTGAAATCGAAACGCAGGACCAGGTTGTCCCGGTCGGCCAGGAGCAGGTATTTGCGGCGATCCTTGAGTCCCTGGCCGAGCACTTCCAGATACCGGCGCGTGGAGTACAGCCGCGGCGCGGTTTGGTAGCCGAGCAATTCTTTCTCAAAGCGCGTGGCGGCGGCGCGCTCCACGTTCTCGCGCTGCCAGCGGTAAGCGCGTGCTTCGGCGATGGTGCCCGCCGCTTCGCCCCCGGCCTGGAACAGGCCGCGCTCAAGGACGAGGATGCGGACGAGGCGGAGATCGACCGTCACACCGCCGACCTGGAGCGCGGCCTGTTCCAGGCCGG
>JANQHK010000037.1 GCA_028282685.1 Phycisphaeraceae bacterium | reverse complement strand
CCCCGCCGTAAACGGCGGGGCGTGGAAAAGTATGTCGGCCGCGTGAACAGCGGGGCGGGGTTGTTTGGTGGGCGCGGGGGGCAGGACAACCCCGCCGTGCGCACGGCAATGACGGGAGAGAAACAGGATAACCGGGGGAACAAGATAACCTCGCTGTGCCGGTAACCCCGCCGTAAACGGCGGGGCGGGGAAAAGTATGTCGGCCGCGTGAACAGCGGGGCGGGGTTGTTTGGTGGGCGCGGCGCGGGGCACAGCACACTGAATAACGGACACGGTTCAGGCGAACAGTGAAGACTGGGGCTTGATCATGCCTTCGGTCTCGAAGTGGGCCAGCGCTTCGTCGGTCGAAGCAAACAGCCGGGTGGCGGTTTTGGTGATGAAGGGGCTGGGTGATTTGGCGGGTTTCCAGACCACGTAGACCTGCTTGGAATGTTCGAAGGCGTGTTGGAGTTCGCGTTCGACGCCGGACGACAGGCCGGGGGTGCCGCCGGGCAGTTCGGGGATGTAGCTGACGATCATGTCGGACTGGTCGATGAGTCGGAAGTCGCGGGAGTAGATTTGGCCGTCGATGTCGCCGGCGCAATCCAGCACCTGCTTGACCGGTAGCTGGAAGGGGGTGTCGGGGGAATCGGCCAGTGTGCGGCACTCGATGAAATCGTGTCCCTGGCGCGCTGCGGCGACGGCGCGGTCGAGCAGCAGTTTTTCATCGACATCGCCGGGATCGAACGTGATGAAATGTTGCGCCAGCGCGGATCGGAATGCGTCGATTTCCGCGAGGATGTCCGGCATGTCATGCACGTGCGTCATCGGAAACGAGGGATAGACCTTCAGCAGGTCCGGGCGTGCGATCAGCCGGGCGCAGGTGCGGCCAGTCAACGCTTCGCGTCCGCGCGAGAGGATGTAGAACTTCGACCCGCAACCCACCGCCTGCGCCAGCAGTTCCGTGGCCAGCATCTCCTCTTCGCGCCAGACCATGATGTCCTTGAGCGAGGCGTCGATGGTGTGTTCGGCGTGAAGTCGGTGGTAGACGGCCTCGGCGTTGTCGACCAGGCAGACCAGCAGGTCCGGCTTCAACGCTTCGATCTGATCGAAATCGAACGCGCGGAACAGCCCGTGCCGCCAACGGAACGTGGCGTGGGTGTTGACAATGATGTGCTCCCGCCCGGCCGATTCGCTGATGATGTCCTTGAAGACCGATCGGCGGAGCTGGTGCAGGCGCGACAGGGGCAGATCGAGAATGCCGCCGGGGCGAACGTCCGGCGCCTCGGCGTACATCCGGTCGCCCACGTGATACATCGCGATGGACAGCGCCTTGTCCGCGGCCAGCTTGGCTACCGCCTGGAGGTATTGCTTTTTGTCGATGCCGATTTGTCCGGTGAGGATGGCTCGCATGGGGCTATGGTAACGGTAAAGCCACAGGTCAGCTATCGGCGATCGGCTTTCAGTTGTCAGCATGAAAGGGCTGCGGCATGGCAGGTCCGGCTGACGGCTGAAAGTGGATGGTTGAAGCCGGTTCGCCCCGTATCGGTGTCTGTGATACGCTTGGGGTGATGAGTCTGCGAATCGTCATGTTTGGCGACATTGTCGGGCAGCCGGGCCGGCGGGTGGTGCAACAGCAGATCGGCGCGGTGCGCGATCGTTACGAGCCGGACCTGGTCATCGCCAACGCCGAGAACATCGCCGGGGGCTCGGGCATTACCGAGGCGATGTATCAGCGGCTGGTCAAGTACGGTGTGGACGGCATCACGCTGGGCGACCACTGTTTTCGCCAGAAAGACATCGTGCCGCTGCTGGGCAACTTCGAGAACATGATCCGCCCGGCCAACCTGCCCGAACAGGCGGCGGGTCATCGCTGGATGCGACTGGAACCGCCGAACGGCGGTCGGCCGTTGTTCGTGGTGACGGTGCTGGGGCGGTTGTTCATGAACGGCCCGCCGGCGGACGATCCGTTCATGACGGTCGATCACATTCTGCACGAGTTCGATGAGCCGGACCCGCTGGTGCTGGTGGAGGTGCATGCCGAGGCGACCAGCGAGAAGGTGGCGCTGAGCCATTACCTCGACGGGCGCGTGGCGGCGGTCGTCGGCACGCACACGCACATCCCCACCGCCGATGCGAAGATACTTCCGCAAGGCACGGCGTACATCACCGATCTGGGCATGACCGGACCTTACGATTCGGTGCTGGGGCGCAGCAAGGAACGCGTCATGCGGTACATGACCACGGCGATGCCGGCGCAGTTCACCGTGGCCGAGGGCGACATCCGCCTGTGTGGTGTGTTCATCGAAATCGACGACGATGGCAAGGCGACCCGGTGCGAACGCATCGAAATCCCCGCGGAACTTTCTCTGCCGCCGTTCGCGTGATGCAAACCACAAAGGCACGAAGACACAAAGCGAAGTAGGGTGCGTTGAGTCTACGGACGCACTAGGTGATTTGATTCAATGATGGTGCATTGTACTTCGTTTATTTTGCCCAGTTAACCAGTCAACCAATTAACCAGTTAACTTTTTTTCGCTTTCAATTGCGCTTCGATGCGGAGGGAGGTGGGCGTGGTGGAAAGTCCGCCGCGTGCGGTGCAGCGCAACGATGAGGGGATGGTATTGCCGACCTGGAAGTGCGTGTCGATCACTTCATCGAGGGGGATCAGCGCATCGTAATCGGCCAAGGCCATGTTACAGCAGGCCAGGGCGTTGACCGCGCCCATGACGTTTTTGCCGAGGCAGGGGGCTTCGACGCGGTTGGCCACGGGATCGCAGATCATGCCGAGCGAGTTTTGCAGGGCGACGGAGGCGGCGCCGACGGCTTGTTGCGCGGTGCCGCCGACGAGCACGACCAATGCCGCGGCGGCCATGGCGGCGCCGGAGCCGGTCTCGGCCTGGCACCCGCCGACTTCCGCGGCGAAGCTGGAATGGGCGGCGATGAACACGCCGATCAGTCCCGCGGCCAGCATGGCGCGCGCGGTCAGTTCATCATCGGCACCGCGCGCATCGGCCGCGGCCAGCAACGTTCCGGGTAATGTGCCGCAGGAACCGGCGGTGGGGGCGGCGACGATCACGCCCATCGCGCTTTTGACTTCCATCAGCGCCGAGACGTAGAGGATCATGCGATCCATCACGCCGCCGTCGAGCATTTTGTCGGTGCCCATGCGCTGCTTGTAGGCGCCGCACTGGTAACCGAGAATGCGATCGTCGAAGTCGGTTCCCGCGATGCCCTGTTGAATCGAATCGCGCAGCAGGCGAACGATCTCGACCATGCGCTCGACGACCTGCGCGTTTGTCATGCCGCTGCGCTCGGTTTCGTAATGGATGGCGTGCTGATCGAGTCCGATATCGCCGCTGGCGAGCATGTCCGCACAGGTGATGAACGGGACGGCCAGGTCTTTCCTCGAGAGGACCGGCAGCACGGGCGCCAGTTTCTTCACCGTCTGAACGTCGAACCGCTTGCGCAGCTTTTCGATGATCGCGTCATCGACAAACCGTTGCGCCTTGACCTGCACGATGGCGCAGGCCAGGCCGTTGCCGAGGTGAACGGCATCGGCATCGAAGGTTTCGCTGATCGCCTGCACGATGTTTTCCGCATCGGCGACGGTGTAGATGAGCGTTTCGTAGTAATCCCCGGCGATGGACAGGTCCACGCCGTCGATCCGCGTGACTTCGATCATCCCGCCGCCGACGGAATCGGCGCGCAGCGTGTGTTGCTCGTCGCCGCGGGTCAGCGTGAGCTGGTAGGTGTTGGGGTGATCGGCGCCGATGTCGGTGATGCGGATGTCGATGTCGATCCCGGCTTTGCGGATGTGTTTGTGCGCATCGACCATGCGTTCGTCTTGCGCTTCCCAGCCGAGCAGGCCGCCGAACAGGCCCATGTCGGAGCCCTGGCTGTCGTGGGTGGTGGCGAGCGAGCCGTTGGGGTCGAACTCGATGCGGACGCGTTCGATGCGGCCGTCCATCAGGTCGCGCGCCAGTCGGGCGATGCGCACGGAGGCGGCGCAATGGCTGGACGACGGGCCGCGCATGATCGGGCCGATCACATCGTTGAAGATGCTGGGGTATGGGTTCATCAGCGGCTCTTGCGCTTGCGGTCTTTGCGTTTACGCTTGGAACGCTGCTTCTGCTTCAAGGTGTTCTTGCCGGAGCCCATGGCGGCGAGGTCCTGTTTGCCCAGCGAGTTCATCGCGCGCATGCGCTGCAGCCCCGACATGTTCGACATCTGCTGCGTCATGTTGCTGACCATCTGGAAGCCCTTGGTCAGTTGGCTGATGTCCTGCGGGCTGGTGCCGGAGCCCTTGGAGATGCGGCGGCGGCGCGCGTTGTTCAGCAGGTCGATGTCCGCCCGTTCGGCCGGGGTCATCGAGTGGATCATCGCCTCGGTGCGGTTGAGTTCGGCATCGTCGAGATCGAGGTCTTTGAGTTGGGCGCCCAGGCCGGGGATCATGCCCAGCAGCGACTTCATCGAGCCCATGCGGCGGATCATCCGCAATTGCTTGAGGAAGTCGTCCATGGTCATCTTGCCCTTGGCCATTTTTTCCTGGAGTTTGGCCGCTTCTTCTTCAGAGACCTGCTGCTGCGCCTTTTCGACGAGGGAGACCACATCGCCCATGCCGAGGATGCGTCCGGCCATGCGCTGCGGGTGGAACTCCTCCAGGCCGTCGAGCTTTTCGCCGGTGCCGACGAACTTGATCGGTTTTCCGGTGACGGCTTTGACGGACAATGCGGCGCCGCCGCGCGTGTCGGAATCGGTCTTGGCGAGGATCACGCCATCGAGTTCGAGTTGCTCGTTGAAGGCCTTGGCGGAGTTGACGGCGTCCTGCCCGGTCATCGCATCGATGACGAGGTAGACCTGGTGGGGATGGAGCGCCTGGTCGACGCGGCGCAGCTCGCCCATCAGTTCGTCGTTGATGTGCAGTCGGCCGGCGGTATCGAGAATGAGCACGTCGGCCTTCTGCCTGCGTGCTTCCTTGAGTGCGTTGCGCGCGACTTTCACCGCCACGCCCACGGCCTTGCCATACTCGGCGCAGCGGTCCGGTTCGCCGTGGAAGAAGCACTGCCCGCCTCCGGACGCTTCGGTGTTGACCTGGTCGACGAGCACGCGCAACTGCTCGACGGCGGCGGGGCGCTGCAGATCGCACGCGGCCAGCATCGCGCTCTTGCCGCGCTGCTTCAGGTACGCCGCCAGCTTGCCGCAGGTCGTCGTCTTGCCCGAACCCTGCAAGCCGCACATCATGATGACCGTCGGCGGCGGCTGGACGTACATCACGTGCGTGTCCACCGGGCCCATCAGCTCGGCCAACTCGTCGTGGACGATCTTGATCATCTGCTCGCCCGGACGCAGGGAGTCGAGCACTTCCTGTCCGACGGCCTTTTCGGTCACGTCCTCGCAGAAATGCTTGACGACCTCGTAATGCACGTCCGCTTCAAGCAGGGCGTTGCGCACCTCGCCCATGGCCTGGCGCACGTTGGCCTCGGAAATCCGTCCGCGCCCGGACAGCTTCTTCAAGGCGTTGTTGAACTTGTCGGTCAGTGCGTCAAACATGGAATTCTTCGGGGTGTGAGGAGAGACATCATAGCCAGCGCGGCCGAACGTGTAAAAAAACGGCAGGGGAAGCTCAGTCCCCGACTTCCAACAAGCCCCGGCGGTCGGTCGCCGGCGGGTACCCCAGCGCCCGGTTCAACCGTCCCGCGGCCAGCGCAAAGATGCGCAACTGGCGATCGCTCAACTCCGTCTTCCATCGCTCGTCGCGGAACGCGCCCGGTTCCTGCGTTTGGTAGATCGAGCGGTCGTCCTTGGGCCGGACCTTGATCATGCTGTCGTCCTTGCGCGGCAGGGTGATGCCCTGGGCCTGGGCGAGTTGAAAGAGCGGCCCCCAGTTGCCGGCGATGAAGCAGTGCTTGTGGTTCCAGAACTCGAGCATGGACGGTTCGTATTCCAAACCGACCAATTCGCACATCCGCTGTATCCAGGCGGGCTGATCCTGCTGAAGCCGCTCGTAATGAACGGTGAGAGTGCGCTCGGCCGGCCGGCGGCGTATGAGTTTTCGTTTCTTGCGCAGGGAGCGCGCCCAGTCGCGCGCGGCGCGCCAGTGGCTCAGGTGCGGATACTTACGCAGCGCGCTGGCCATGACCGCACGGCCGTCCCGGATCACCCAGATGAAGTAGCTGCGGATGCGCGGATGCTGCTGGTCCGGCAGGTAGCGGCGGACGTTGTTGACGACGAACACATTTTTTCCGGTCAGTTCGTGCAACTGCACGAAGGGATTGACCGGGCCGTCCAGTTCAAAGCGGCTCCAGACCGGGCACCGGTCGCCGTGGACCGTGCACCAGGTGCGTTGCCACTTGCGCAGTTGATCCATCTCGCCGACGCTGAACGCCCGGCTGTGCGAACCGAGCACCAGGTTCTGCCAGGTGCTGCCGGAATACGATACGGCGACGATGTTGACGACTTTGATGTCGGGCCCATCACTCATGGTCGGCTAATGTAGATCGCCGGGCGCGGGATGTCGAACGGCGACGGGTGATCATCAGGACGATGAATTGCCGTGCCTCAAATCGGTTGACCGAATCGGCCGCCATGAATAGAAGGTCTTGCTTTTGGTTTGCCACAGCCCGGGTGTTAGCATAGGGCGATCGGGCGTGGTCTGACGGAAGTCTTTTGGGAATTTCAAAACATGCATATGCTGGGTGTGGTGCCGGCGGTGTCGGTTCAATTGCTCCTGGTTTGTGGTTCTGTTTTTGCATCGACCCGTCCGGTGGAAGCGACGGAGGTCTGCGATGCGGACGTCTGCGTGTACGGAGGCACCGCTTCGGGCATGATGGCGGCGGTCGCGGCGGCCCAGCGGGGCCATCGCGTGATCGTCGTCGAGCCCTCGCGCTGGCTGGGTGGGATGATCGGCGGCGGCATCCGCGTGCTGCGCGATTGCGCTTACCCGCAGGAGATCGGCGGCCTGACCCGGGGGATGATGCAGGTCGACCGCGTCATCGGGGGCGGCAATCACGACGGCCAGTCGGCCCTGCGCGCCCATTTCCGCAAACTCGCCAGAGAGAATGACATTCACGTGATCTACGAACATCGGCTCGGCCGGGTGGTCAAGCAGGACCACCGCATCCAAACGCTTCTGCTGGATTACGCACCGCCGGATGCGGATGGTTGTCCCGCTCCCGGGGCGACCACGCCCAAAGCCATCCGCATTACCGCCCGTGTTTTTATCGATGCGAGTTACGAAGGCGACCTGATGGCGCAAGCCGGGGTGTCGTACGTGGTCGGTCGGGAGTCCATCGCGGAATACGGGGAATCGTTGGCGGGGGTGCGCAACCTGCAGGTCTTCGACATCAGCCCCTACGTGCGTGCCGACGATCCCGAAAGCGGGCTGCTGCCGATGATCGATCCCGGGCCGATCGGCGAGATGGGCTCCGCTTCGCGCCACATCAACGCCTATAACTTTCGGCTTCAATGGGTAGACGACGGTGCGCCCGTCGGTCAACCCGGCGGTGATCATTCAGACGGATATGCTCTGGTCCGCCGCGCCCTGGCAAAGAAGCGTGGGGGAGTCAGTTGGCCGCACGCCAATACCGACCGCCATGCGATGATCTCGGGCGGGATACCCGGGCGCCAGAGCGACTACCCCGATGCCGACTGGCCGACGCGCGCCAAAATCTGGCGGGAGTGGATCGATCACGTCAAAATCATGCACCAACTCACCGGCGCCGGGCAACGTTTGAAAACGGGTGAGTATCCGCAGACGCATGATTTTCCCCACCAGCTCTACATCCGCCTGGCCCGGCGCATGCGCGGGCGGTATGTCATGACCCAGCACGACCTGATGCTGCAAACGACCATCGAGGATCCGGTTGGCCTGGCATACTACCGGGTCGATATTTATCCCGTGCGGCTGGTCGCTACGCCGAACGGCAAGGTGGCTTCGGAGGGGGAAACGTTTGAGCGGGTCAGCCCGGGCCCGTACCCGATCGCCTATCGCGCGCTGACACCGAACCAAGACCAGTGCTCTAACCTGCTCGTGCCGGTCTGCCTCTCCGCATCGCACGTGGCCTTGTCATCAATTCGCATGGAACCGACCTTCATGATCATAGGCGAAGCGGCGGGCATTGCCGCGTCATGCGCGATCGAAGAGCAGACAAGCGTTCAGCAAATCGATCCCGCGGCATACCGCGCGAAACTGCTGGCCGCCGGATTGATCCTGCAGTGGGACGGCACCGGCTACGGCAACAGCCACAGCGGCTGGTGGACGGATCATCCGCAGGACTACGCCCGGCGTCCGGTCGAAACGATTTTCAAAGGAAAACGCTGGCCGGGTTGGGTGGCCGTGGTGGGTTGGGTTCTCGTCGGCCTATTGATGATTGGATTATTGCGGGTGTGGCGTCGGGTTCGACGCATGTAGGTCCGGCTAACGTCTTTGCTTGCGCTTGACGGCGCGGCGTTCTCGGGCCAGTGCCGCATCACGCTCGCGCACCGCCCACTCCCAGACGCGGTGCGCCATGTCCCGGCGTGCGCGCCGATCGGGCGCCAGGGTCGGGTCGGTCCGGCACATCGCGTTCAGACAGATCAACGCTTCGCGCGTGTCCAGACGGTCGATGCGAATCACCGTGGCGACCAGCGTGGCCAGCATGCGATCGACGTATCGCGCGCTGCGCCGACGCAGACCGCACGGATCGATGATGACCGGCTCTTCACCGGCGCCGCAGCGCTGGTCCACGATCAGGTTGCCCGGTTTGTGATCGCGATTGACCCAGCCCGCCGCGGTGATGCGCCCCATCTGCCGGCCGAGCGTGCGGGCGATCTGTTGCCGCTGCGTGCGCCGGATCTCGGGGTCGTGTTCGGTCTGTTCGATGATCAACTCGTGCAGCGTGCGGCCGGGGGTGTAGGGCAGGACGATCAGTCCGCCGGCCTTCGGCTGCTCGTTATCGTGGATGATCATGAACGGCTCGGCGACGCGCACGCCGATTTTCCGCAGGTGTATCGCGCCCCGCCACTCGCGCCATTCGGGCGTGACCTTCAGGCAGCGATACAGCCGCGCCACCGCGGCGTTCATCCGGTAACGCTTGGCCACCCACGTTCGTTCCGCGGCGTCGAAGCGGTGCACCTGAGAGCGGCGATCGGACTTGAGCAGGTTCCCCGGCGCGGGGCAGCCGAGCGCCGCGGCCACCAGCGGCGCCAGCCGATGCGGCGAAAGCAGGTCCAGCCGTTGCGCCTGCTCGGTGTGAATCCGGCAGTCGCGTCCTCGAATGTTCATCCTGGTTTGCTGCATGGTGGGCGTCAGTTGCGCGGGAATCGATACGGCGCATTATACTGAGCGGTGATGGATTGCGGGTTTCGCGATCCTCCGGAAATCGGTCATCAATTCATGAAGCAGCTTACCGTCATTTGCGCCACGCCGCCGAATCCCAATCCGGGGATGGCCACCGTGGATCTGGGTTTCGCGGCCATGGCGCGCCGAGCCGGGTGGCCCCTGCCGATCCGTTACGTGCAGGTGGTTGGGCGGGATGAAGTGCGTCGGCACCGCACGCCGGGTATCAAGGAAGCGGCAATGGCGGCGCTGCAACACGGGCTGGATTACGCGGTGGAACGCGATCCGGACCGATTGTTCGGCGACGGCGCGGTGGTGTTCTGGGGCGACTTTCTGCATCAACGGGTATACCAGCAGCGCATGGCCGAGCACCTGGTGCGCGTGGGGATGTACGATTCGGTGGAGCCGGCGGTGACGCTGATGCGCCGTCTGTTTCTGATGGAGGGCTGCGACGCAGCCGCCCTCGGCCGCGCGGTGTTGTTCGGTAGCACGCTGCTGTACAACCGCCGCCTCGATCTGCGCGATGCGGCGTATCGTACCGCATTGGAACGATTGTTGAACGGCGCGGCGGGGACGTGGTTTCGCGATGCGATTTCCGCGGCGGCCGTGGAACGGGTGCGCGGTTGGGCCGGCAGCCATCACCTGGGCATCGATGCGGCGCTGTTGATGGATGCGCAACAACAGGCGCAACTGGTTGCCGGCCCGTGGGCGGAAGAAGCGAGGCAAGCGACGGATCACATCGGAATCTTTCTCGGTCGTGTCGATCGGAAAATTCTGGCTTCTTACGTCAAGTTCTGCGAAGACGCGGCCAATCGTTTGAAGCGGCCGAGTCGGTGGATTCCGTGGTGGCCGCTGTCCACGCGCCGCAGCGGTCCGGTCGGACGATTGACCGGCGGCATACGCGGATTTCAATGCGGGCGCCTCGATCGGCCGCCGTCGCTCGGCGATCTGCTGGAGATGATTCAGCGCTGCGCGCTGGTGGTGACCGACACCTACCACCTGGCCGTCAACGCCTGGCGGATGGGTGTGCCGGCGGTATGCATCGGATTTTCGCGTTCCGAAGAACCGTTCTGCTCCAGCACGGGCCAGCCGTTCGCCTGGTCCGACAAGCGCCACCTGTTCTACGCGATGTACGATGCGCTGAGCTTTTATGTCCACCGCGAGGAATTGCTGGATCGCACGTTACGAAAGCAGCGGATCGAGCACTTGGCGGATTGCCTGGCCGATCCGGACCTGTCCGGTTCGATTCACCGGTCCATGATGCAACATGCACAACAGACCGAATCACGCGTGGCGGCAACGATTGATCGACTGATCGGGAAGGCCGAGTCGGCATGACCCAACGCGTTCTGCATCTCGCGGCGGTTTCGCGCAAGCCCCACGGCGACGATTTCGATCAGCGCGTGCTGCGTTATCGGGACCGGCTGGCCGAGCGGGGCATCGCGGTCGAGCCGATGGAACTGCCGAAGGGTTTTCTCGCCAAGCGTCGATTGATCCGGCAACTGCAAGCGTTCGACGGCGTCTGGTGGCATCGGCATCGCCTGACCTGGCCCCACCTGGGTTGGCTGCGCGCCACCGGCCGCTGCATCGTCTACGACTTTGACGATCCGGTGGTGTTTGCCTCCCGGCCCGGACAGGAACAATCGCGCACCCGACGGCGTCGTTTCGCCGCCATGCTCAGACATTGCGATGCGGTCTGCGCGGGGAACCAATACCTGGCCGAATTGGCTCGCCCGCATGCGCAGCGCGTCGAACGGGTGCCGATGGCGATCGATCCGCCGTCGGACGTTTCGGCCGAGCGCCCCGCGGACGGTGAAACCCGGTTGCTCTGGCTGGGTTCGCCGGCGACGCAGGACTACCTGGAGTCGGTTCGTCCCGTGCTGGAACAACTCGGTGAGCGCCGGCGCGATGTCTGCTTGCGACTGGTGGCGCATCGACCGATGACGTTTGGCGCGTTGCGCGTCGCATACCGGCCCTGGTCGCCGCAGCAACAGGAACAGGCCTTGCGCCAATGTCATATCGGATTGTGTCCGATGCCTGATACGATCTGGACGCGGGGTAAATGCCCGTTTAAGGTGATCCAGTACATGGCGTACGGCATGCCGTGGATCGGTTCGGGTGTGGGAGAAAATCTTCAATCCGCCGGGAACCCGCCGGCGCGCGGTTTGTGTGCCGACGATCCCGAGCAATGGCTTGGCGGCATCGAACGCCTGCTCGACGATCCTGCCCAACGCGTGGCGATGGGTCGGAGCGGCATGGCCTACGTTGGCGAAAACCACGATCGTGCCGCACTGGCCGGACGGCTGGCCGAGTTGTGGCTCAACCTGGCCGGGTCGGCCGGGGGGAAACGGAGTACCGATTGAGTCAACCGTATCTCAGTGTCGTGGTCAGTGGGAGGAACGATGACTACGGTGGTCATTTTCTGCACCGCTTCACCCACTTTTTGGATAACCTGTCTGCGCTGTGTGAACGTCACGCATTGGATACGGAACTGATCGTGGTGGAGTGGAATCCGGTGGCGGATCGGCCGCGGTTGGCCGAGGTGCTGGACTGGCCGCGCGGGTTGAACCATTTTCGTACGCGCCTGTTGACGGTGTCGGCCGAGTTGCATGCGCGGTTCGAGCAGGCCGACCGCATCGCGTTTTTTGAGTTTCATGCGAAGAACGCAGGCATACGCCGCGCCGCGGCGCCGTTCGTGCTTTCCACCAACGCCGATGTCCTGCCCAACGAGGAATTGATCGCTCACCTCGCCCAGCGCACGCTGCGGGACGACCGGGCCTACCGCATCAGCCGATGGGACATCGAAGGTCAGTTGCCGGCCGACATCGAGGGGGAGCGGCGTTTGCGGTATTGCGCCGAACACGTGTACCGGACTACGGTGCAGGACCGATTCGTGGCGGTGGGACAGATCGACCGCGTGCGCTACAAGCGGTGGTGGAGCAACCTGTGGCGGTGGGGCAACCGGGCGCTGGAGTATCGCCTGTATACCTGCGCCGCGGGAGATTTCACACTGATGTCGGCGGACGGGTGGAGCCGGCTGCGCGGCTATCCGCAGGTGCCTTCCATGACGGGACTGGACGGCTTCCTGCTCTTTGCCGCCGTCGCCGCGGGACTGAAACAGCACGTCTTCGCCGAGCCGATGCGCCTCTACCATCAGGACCATCAGCGTCAGCATGCGCAACGGCTGAAAACCTTCGATTACGACTGGTACCGCGCCAAACGTCGTGAAATGCTCAAGCGGCGCCAAGCCCTGATTCTCAACGATGAACAATGGGGTCTGGGCGATGTGACGCTGCCCGAGCAGTCCATCGACTGATCCGTGCCGATCCAATCATTGCGCTCGGCGGGTACAATGTCGGGATGAGCGCAGCGCATGCCAAGCGGGAGCCGGTGGTGGCCGGGCGGTTCTACGAATCCGAACCCGATGTCTGCCGGCGCGAGGTCGAACGGCTCTGCGCTGAAACGGCGCAATTACCCGACGATCTGCCGGCGGCGTTGTACGGCGCGCTCGTGCCGCATGCCGGGTGGGTTTGCAGCGGGCGCATTGCCGCACAGACCCTGCGCGTGCTGCAACAACACACCCGGGCGCAGACCCTGTTGATCACCGGCTCGGTTCACACCGTCGACCTGCGCGGCCCGGCGCTCGATGCTGCGGCGCAATGGTCCACACCGCTCGGCGATGTGGCCGTGGATACCGATCTGCGCCAGGCCCTGGCGGGGCTGGACGATTTTGAGGTTCTCGACCGTGCGCACACGCACGAACATTCCGTGGAGGTGCAGCTGCCCTTCATTCAAGCGTTGTGGGGCGAGGCCGTGCGCATCGTGCCGTGCATGATCGGACCCGACGATCGCGCCGCATCGTGGGGCGAACGCATTGGGAAACTGCTGGCGGCCTGGTTGCAGCCGGTCGCGGTGATCTGCTCGGTCGATCTGACGCATTACGGGCCGAACTACGGCTTCACTCCGGCGGGCTTCGGCGATGAGGGCAGCCGCTGGGCTCACGAGGAAAACGACCGCCGCCTGCTCGACCGGATCGAATCGCTTGACGCCGGGCGGATCGTCGAGGAGACGCGCACCCACCACAATTCCTGCGGCGGGGGAGCCATCGCCGCTGCGCTCGCCGCCTGCCGCACACTCGGGGCGTTGCGCGGCCGGGTGCTCGAACACACCAACTCCGCCCGCGAACTGGAACGCATCGGCTACCACGATCGCGACAACTCCGTGGGCTACGCCGGCGCGGTATTTGGGTGAACCGCCGAGGCACTTGGGTGTCCCAATCGTGGTAGGATGTATTTATGGCCCGCTCGAAACGACGTCCCATTCGAGTCCGCGTCTGGCCGATCGTCATCAGTCTGATTCTGACGATGATCGTGTCGATTGCGCTGGCGGTCTATTTCACACCCGAAGCGATCCGGTGGATCAATCTCCGCCGCCTGACCAGCGACGATACGCACACCCGCGCGCGCGGCATGGCGTATGTGGCTTCGCATGCCGCCGAGCCGGCGTTGCAGGACGCCTGCCGTGACCGGTTCGAGCGCGACGATCCGGAACTGACGCGCGTGCTGATTCACGCCCTGCGCCGGGGCGGGGTGTGGGACGTCCGCTTCGGCAAACCCTGGGTGGCATACATGGGGCGCAAG
>JANQHK010000098.1 GCA_028282685.1 Phycisphaeraceae bacterium | reverse complement strand
GGCCGCAAGATCATCGAAGACAAAGGTGGCCATCACTTCTATTCGCCAAGGAAAGAGGAGGCCGCTCAGTGGAAACAAGCGGTTAAACCCGTTCTTGACCAGTGGCGCGGTCTCGTCGCCGATGCCGGCCACGATCCGGACAAGCTTCTTTCGGACCTCTACGCGATCATCGGCGCCGACAACTGATTAATCGGGTGAGCTGCCGCGTCGTTAAGTGGGGCAAACACATCCATACGCTTACTTCGGTGAGAGGCTCCCTGTGGCGAATTTGCGCAGGATCATTGAAGTCATAGCCGGGTTGTTTTTCGCCTTCGTGGCTATCATCACGCTTGCCGCCGCAGCCTCCCGCGTAACCTTCAGCCTCGGGCTTCCCGACGCGAATGAGATCGCACGACTGGCCCAGGGTATCGCCGTGCTCTGGGGCATTTCGGTTGCGAGTTTCGAGGGGCGACACGTCACTGTCGATATCCTTTACGAACGACTGCCGAAAGTCGGACGGTGGGCCTTGGACATGTTCGCCACCCTGCTCGTCGCGATCTTCCTGAGTGTCGCGGCCTTCATGACGATGAAACGCGGCATCGAAGCCGTTGAAACCGGTCTTACCACCAACGAATTGCGAATTCTCGTCGGACCGTTCTGGTTGTTGGCGGGTGCCGGCCTTGTCGCGGCGGCGCTGCTGACCTTCATCCGCGCCGTCTATCTTTGGCAGGGGAAGTGATTTGAGTCCCTACGTCATCTCGATTGCGGGCTTTTCGATCCTTCTCATCCTAATGCTCCTGCGTGTCCCGGTCGGCATCGCCATGGGAATTGTGGGCTGCATCGGTTTTGGTGCCGTCGTGGGCATGGGGCCGGCGGTCCAGCTTCTGGCGCAAGTCCCGCTGACCACGGTGACCGACTACAATCTCAGCATTATTCCGATGTTTATCCTGATGGGGGTCTTTGCGAGCCGCTCGGGTTTGAGCCGCGAACTTTTCCACGCCGGCAAGATGTGGGTCGGCCATGTTCCGGGCGGCCTGGCGCTGGCAACGCTCCTGTCCTGCGCGGGTTTCGCCGCGGTCAATGGATCATCGATCGCGACCGCGGCGACCATGACACGGGTGGCGCTGCCGGAAATGGAGCACTCGAACTACAGTCCAGTGCTTTCGACCGGCGTGATCGCGGCGGGCGGTACTTTGGGGATCATGATCCCGCCATCAGCGGCGCTCGCCCTTTACGGCATCATCACCGAGCAGGACATCAGCCGGCTTTTCATGGCCGGTATTCTGCCCGGATGCCTCGGCGTCGTCATGTACGGCATCCTGATCCGCGTGATCGCCGCGGTCCGTCCGGACGATTGCCGCCCGCACCCGCCGGCGCCCTTTGCTGAAAGGCTCAGTTCCCTAAAGGATATCTGGGCGGTCATTCTTCTTTTTGTTTTTGTCATTGGCGGTATTTACGGCGGATTTTTTACCGTCACCGAAGCCTCCGGTATCGGCGCCTGCGGGACGTGGATTATCGGCGTCATCCGACGGCGCCTCGACCTCACGCAAACGATCCAGTCGCTGATCGAGGCGCTGAGAACCACCGCGTCGATCTTCACGATCATCATCGGTGCGCTGATTTTCGGCTATTTCCTGACGATCACGCAGACGACCCAGAACATTAATGCGTTGCTGGTCGGGTTGGATATCGGCCCTTATGGCGTGCTGTGCCTGATTATTCTGATGTATCTGATCCTGGGCGCGTTGATGGACGAAATCGCCATCGCGCTTCTCACGCTGCCGATCGTCTTCCCGGTTGTCGTCGGGCTCGGATTCGATCCGATCTGGTTTGGGGTGATCTTCGTCATGGTCGCAACCCTTGGAATGATGTCACCGCCGATCGGCATGAATGTGTTCGTCATCAGTTCCATTGCCCCGGAAGTCAGGCTTGGCCAGATCTATCGCGGGGTGATGCCGTTCATTTTGGTCGATCTGCTGCGTCTTACAATTCTAGTAACAGTTCCCGTGATCTCGCTATGGATCCCGATGAATATGTGAGTTCTCCCGCGCGAGATCCAATGACGGCGGCTGGGCCGGACAGGCGTCGGCGCCTTTTTGAGGCGAGGGGCAAACTGCAAGGAGTCCGAGATGCTGCAGCTTTATCACAACGACATGTCGGTTTGCGCCCAAAAAGTGCGGCATCTCCTCGAAGAGAAAGGTCTGCCCTGGCAGAGCATGCATATGAGCCTGCGCCACAAGGATCAGTTCGATCCGGACTATTTGAGGCTCAACCCGAACGGTGTCGTGCCAACGCTGGTCCATGACGGAAAGGCGGTTATCGAATCCACCATCATTACCGAGTATCTCGAGGACGAATTCCCCGAAACCGCCTTTCGGCCCAGCGACAATGCCGAAAAGGCCCGGATGCGCTATTGGACGAAGCAGCTCGATGACAGCATCCATGCGGCGACCGTCGTTGTTACCGTCGGCATCGGCATCCGGCACCAATACGAAATACACAGCGAGGAGGAGCTCAACGAGATCCTTGATGCCGTACCAAATTCGAAATGGCGAGTTTTGAAGCGACAACTCATCGAAAACGGCATGAACCACCCCGACCTGCCCGATGCGCTGATACGCTTGAAGAAGATGCTCGACGATATGGAAGGCGCGCTGACATCCCGCGAGTGGCTTGTGGGAAGTGGCATCTCGCTCGCCGATATCGGGCTTTACCCTTACGTGATGCGCGTCGATCACTTGAATCTTGGCGACCTGATTTCGCGCCGGCCCAATCTTGCGAGCTGGTATGAGCGCATGAGCGTCCGTCCGGCCTGCAAAGAAGCCTATCTTGGCCAATGGCTCAATGAGAAATACGTGAACGATTTGATGGAAAAAGGTGGTGAAGCAAAGAAGTTCATTCTGAGTTGGCTTTCGGAATAGCAGCCTGAGTTGTAGCTTGCTCCGCTGTTTGTGCCAAAAGCAAGTCCTGGAATCTGGAAAAAACCTGTCAACCTTTGCTGAAACAGCAGACAGGCGGCATGTCAGCGCGCAAAGGAGGGGCGCGCGAGCGGTTCGCGTCCGTCGGCGCATCGGTAGATTTTTTGGGGTGAGATTACGTTTCGCCAAATCCGGAGACAATCACGGACCGTAAGTCCATTTCGGTGGGAAGCTGGCAAGCGTCGGGGGGCGTTCGCGATGCGGGGTCCGAAGCGACTTGATGCGCCGTTACTTCATGGCCGCATCAGCGCGCCGCCGTTCACGTCGATAATGGCACCCGAGATGAAACTCGCCGCCGGGGAGCATAGAAATGCGATCGGCCAGGCGATCTCTTGGGGCGTGGCGGCGCGTTGCATCGGATGGCGGGCAAGAACCGGCTGCAGATCGTGGCCGGCGACCATGGCGGTGGCCGTAATGCCGGGAGCAACGCCGTTAACAAGAATGCCTTCTGGCGTGTACCGCGCGGCGAGCCACCGTACGAGCGTGTGAAGGCCCCCCTTTGCGACAGCATAGTGCGGTCCAACGCCGGGGAACGAGCCCCCGGTCGTCGCAACGATCGAGCCGACAAACACGACCCGACCACCGCCGCGACGTGCCATGGCCGGCACCAGGGTGCGCGCCAGGCGCATCGGTGCGAGGAGGTTGGTCGAAACGCTCTCCTGCGCCGCAGCGCACCAATCCTCACCGTCCCAATCAATCCCGCGATAAAGGCCGGCGCCCAGCACCAGAGCATCGATGTCACCGGCCGCCATCGCCAGGCGATCCGCCGCATCATCGTCGTTGATGTCGACTGTCGTCTCGCTGGCGTCCCCGGCCACGGCTCGCACCGCTTCCAAGGCGGTCTGACATGGGACCCGGTCCGCGAGCACCAGCCTCGCACCAAGGCTTGCGAGAATGCCAGCCGTCGCGCATCCGATGCCGCCGGCAGCCCCGACCACAAGAATCCGCCGGTCGTCCAACCGGTAAGCCGCTGGCGTCATTGACAACTCCCCCAACCGATTATGGCCTTGGTTTCGCGCGCCCCAGCAGCGCCGCTGGCCCCGGGCTCAGCAGCGCCGCACGGCAGAAGCTCCGCCGCTGCCCCCGCGCCGGACAGCGCCGCCGCGCCGCGCATCGCCTTATTCCCTGAACGATCCCTGTTCAATCGATCACACGCCGAGGTGCTCGCGTTGCAGATCGGCGTTCGCCGCAAGCGCTGCCGCGATTCCTTCGTAGGCAATACCCCGATGCGTGAAGATCAGGGCGCGCGAGGCGAGTTTCAGCGCGACCGGTACGTTCTGCTCCACCAGCATGATGGTGATGCCCTCGCGCGCCAGTCGCGCGATGGTCGCGACGATGGCGTCGATCGCCATGGGCGCCAGGCCTTCGGTCGGTTCATCCAGGACGAGGATTTCGGCCTGCGTCAGCAGCGCCCGGGCTACCGCGAGCGATTGGCGCTCGCCCCCGCTGAGTGCGCTGCCGAGCGCCGCGCGGCGCTCGCCCAGGCGTGGAAACAGCTCGTATACCCGCTCTAACGTCCATGCCTGCGCTTTGCGCCCGCGCCACATGGTCGAAAGGTGCAAGTTCTCCTCGACGGTCAGGTTGGGGAAGGTGCCGCGCCCCTGTGGCACCAAGGCCAGCCCGAGCCGCGCAATCTGGTGCGTACGCCATCGTGTCGTGCGCTGACCTTTGACGCTGATCTCGCCTTGAATTTCTGGCCCGATATTGAACAGCGCATTGACCAAAGTGGTCTTGCCGACGC
>JANQHK010000062.1 GCA_028282685.1 Phycisphaeraceae bacterium | reverse complement strand
CGCCGCACAGCACCGCGTAAGGATCAAACGACGGCGGCGTCTTGCTCGGCGGCCAGAACGTCTCTTGCCGTATGCCGCGCACCACCTGGCGCGCCACATCCTGGGCATGCTGCAGATCCGCTTCCGTCCAATCCGCCCACACCGCCCCAACGTCGGCCGGGTCCTTCGGCAGCAAAACGTAACCCAACTCGCCGACTTCTCCCATGCCCTGCGCCCGCGCCAGCAAACGATAGAGCGGTAATTGCAAATCGATCCATTGCTTGTTGTTTTTCGGGCCTTTGCGGTGCGCTTTTTCGGGCGTCTGGCCGGAATCCCCGGTCTTGTAATCGACCACGGCAACCCGACCGGTCTGCTCGTGTTGGTCGATGCGATCGATGCGACCGCGCAGGTAAAACGGCTCGCCATCGACGGCAAACGGAACGTCCTCGTCGCTGAAATCGAGTTCGGTATGCCTGATGCACCAACCCTCGGCCCGACGCTGCGCCTGCCAGTCGGCGAAAGCGTGGAGCCGACGACGGAGCTGCGCCAGTTGCACGCGCACCGCGGGGAGCGACCCGTCGCCAAATCGCTCGGCGGCGCTGCGATCGAGCCAGGCATCGAAGTACTGCCGGATCGGTTTCGGATCGACGGCGTCGGCGGTATCGCTGCGCGCAAAATCCCTCAACCCATCGTGCGCCAACGCACCGAACGCTCCGCCATCCAACTCCATGGCCGAATCGTCGAGCGTTTTCAGTTTCAGCACCTGTTCCAGGTAGAACCGGTACGGGCAGGCCAGGTACAGGCGAAACGCCGTAACGGACATACCGGTGATCGGTTCGGGAAGGGGCAACACGGGCGGCGGCGGGGTCGCCAGGGTCGTGCGCGGCGCCACCGGCCAGTCGGTCGGCCAGGCGGGGTAGCCGCCGATGCTGCCGTGCGTGAATTGCTGCACGCGCCCGGGGATTTGGTCTTCCTTGCAGGCGAACATCAATCGGCTGGGCATGAGCGGGTTGTCCTCGGCGTCACGCCGTCCGGCCACCAGCACCACCTGCCGATTCGACTCCATGATCGCGCGCAGCGCCAACGCGTCGCGCGCGTAGCGGTGTGCGTTGTCCACCAGTCCCAGGGCATGGCGCAAGCCATCGGGCAAAAACGCATCGGCGACCAACGACGTGGGCAAGCTGCCCTCGTTGAAGCCGGCAATCATGAGCACCGGCGCATCGTCGAGCGCCAGTTCCAGCGGGCCGAGCATTTCGATGGCGCGGGTGTCGGCCTCGGGCGGGATGGCCTGGTCCTCGACTTGCCGCATCAACCAGCGCAACGCCATCGCCCCACCGACTGAAGGACAGTGTGCTTCATTCAGTTGCGACCACTGGCGCAGCACCCGCCCGATGCTCTCGCATGCCTCCAGCACCAGACGTTGCCGCGGTTCGTAGCGGTGCAGCGGATCGCGTCCAAACACGCGCACCAACAGATCGACCACGATCTCTGCCCAGCACTTCAACGGACGCGCATCGGCGGTTAGATCGCCAGTCATCCGTTCCACCTGCTCGTACACGCGTTTGAGCTTGGTGCGCCGGTTCGATTCGCCCAACCAGTGACCAGACAATCGGCCCTGAAGGTGATCGCTGTGGTAACGATCCAGCAGTTTTTGCCAATCTTCCACGGCCTCGTCGGCCCGGTTCGCCGCCAGATACGCCGCCACATCCGCATGTCGGATCAAGGCCGCGAAGTCGCTGAAGCGGCGATGCTCCAGCCAGTCGGCCAACGCCTTGAGCAAGCGCGCTGGTCGCGTGCGACCCACCGGCACGCCGCCGACGTGACGCACCGGCAAACCGTACGATTGAAATTGCTGGATAAACGTCGGCGACAGCGCTTCGTCGCACAGTCCCACCGTGATCTGATCCGCGGCATACTCCCCCTCCAGCGCATTCAACCGGGCGATGATGCTGACCGCCTGATCGACCGGGCGATCGGCCATGACCAGTTGGTCATCATCAACGGCCAAGGTCTGCTCCGCCCAGTATTCCCTCACCAATCCTCCGTACAGATCGAATCCGGGCGCGGCCCGTTTGGGGGCCTGAATCAACACGACCACACGCTCGCCCAATTGTTCGATCAACTGCCGGTGTACCGCGTTCAGATCAACCGTGGCCACACAGATAAGTTGAAGATCGGCGCGGACATGACCGACTTGCAGCGCCTGCGCGGCGGCATCGTGCGGGTCGTAACAGCCCTGCCGATCCAGTTGCTGCCGGTAGCGTGATTGAATCGAAGCCAGCGCCTGCCAGCGCTCGGATTCACCGAAGGCCAGCAGGTCATCGACGCACCGAGCCACCTGCGCGAAGTCCAGTTTCTGTCCGGCCAACTCCGCATGCAGCGCGTCCAGTCGCTCGGCCAGAGCGGCCCACCCCAGCCAATCGTCCGGAGCCGGGGGTTGCGCGATGACACGCGACACCAGTTCACGCTCGCCGTTTCGTAACGCTTCGATCCAGGCGAGTTGCCGTTGTGTTTCACCGGCGCAGGGCCGGGGCGAACTGACGAATCGCTCGATCAACATGCCCGGCGTGGTGGAACGCGGCGGGACGAGCGTCAGGCGGCGTTGCTCGGCCTGCGCGACCAGCAGTTCCACCAGCCGACGACCGGCCCGACTGCCCGGCGTCAACACGACCACGCGCCCGAGATCCAGTTCATCGGCCGTCGCGAAACGTTCGGCCAGCCATGCCGCCGCACGCGGAAGAATCGGTTGATCCCAACCCAGAAAATGCCGCCGATCGGACATGACGTTGAGTATATCGGATCGGCCCTGGCGCAGCCGCTTGGCCGGAGCACGGTTCGGATATACCCTATCCTCATGGCGAAAAAGCAAATGACCTACGCCGGGGCGGGCGTGGATATCGACGCCGGCGATCAAATGGTGACGATGATCCAGCGTCACATGGCGCGAACGTACGGCTCGCGCGTGCTTGGTCGTCACGGTGCTTTCGCCGGGTGCTTCCGCCTGGACTACAACGAAAAACTGTTCAAGCGCAATTACCGCGATCCGGTCCTGGTCGCCTGCACCGACGGCGTGGGCAGCAAGGTCCAGCTCGCCGTGGAAATGGGCTTGTACGACACGGTCGGCATCGACCTGGTCGCCATGAGCGTCAACGACCTGATCGTCCAGGGCGCCGAGCCGTTGTTCTTTCTCGATTACATCGGAACGCACAAACTCGAGCCGCAGCGCATGACGGAGATCGTCAAGGGCGTGGCGGACGGTTGCGTGCAATCCGACTGCGCGCTGCTGGGCGGGGAGACGGCCGAGTTGCCCGATCTCTACGCCGAGGGCGAGTTCGACCTGGCGGGATTCGCCGTGGGCGTGTGCGAGTTGAAAAAGATAATTGATGGCTCGCGCGTGGAGCGCGGCGATGTTGTGCTCGGCCTGGAGTCCGACGGTATCCATTCCAACGGATATTCGCTGGTGCGCGCGGTCGTGCGCGAAGCAACACTCGATCTGAATCAAGTCTACGTAGAGCTGGATGAGCGGAAGACGCTGGGGCAGGTGTTACTGACGCCGACGCGCATTTACGCCCGGCCGATCGTTGATGTCCTGCATTATTACCGTGTCAAGCGCGTGGTCAGCGGCATGGCGCACATCACCGGCGGCGGACTCGGGGGCAATCTCAACCGCGCCCTGCCGAGCCACTGCAACGCCAAAATCGACCGCAGCGTCTGGCGACCGTCGCCCGTGTTCGGTTTCCTCCAAAAGCACGGTAACATCGACGAAGAAGAAATGTTCCGCGTATTCAACATGGGCATCGGATATTGCCTGATCGTTCGGCCGGACTTCGCCAATTCGATCGCCCATCAACTGGAGCGCGCCGGCGAGCGCGTGCATTTTCTGGGGCGCATCGTCAAGGGCGATGGTAAGGTCTGCTGGCAGTAATCAAAACCGAAAGGAGCCGTCATGAAAGGAAGCTGGATGCAATGGCTGGGACTGATCAGCGTACCGGCGTTCATGTGCATCGGCGTGATGCTGATCATCCTGTCCGGCGAAGAGGGCTGGCGTACCGTGGGTGCGATTCTCGCCGGCTCGGCGCTCATCGCCGGAACGCAGCCACGGCGCTGAGCGTTCGCCATGGGCGACTGTTCAATCAAGTCAATCAAGCGCGTTCTCTCTCGGCGTGCTGATGCAATGATCATGCAAAAAAAGGGGGCGGCGGGCGCTCGAACGAGCAACCCACCGCCCTTCCGGGGGACTCAAAAAAATGCGTTCACCTCACCCATCACACCGGTTTCTCATACGGTTGATCCCACCGTACTGAAAGCGATTGTCCAACGTATCTTGACCCGTTGTGAAGCCAACTTCTCCGCACTCCGGGGCTGCTTTCTGGCCCCCGGGTGAGGGGGCTGGCTTCCCGGCCAACTCACCATCATACACCCGAGGGCACGACTGCATTATAGGTTAACCTATACGCACAATGCGCCTTTTTCCGCCAATGATGGTGAGTATTTTTGAATTAAAGGTCGGCAGATAACGGAATGTTAAGATGGGAAGCCAGCTAAACGAAGATTGTATCAGCTTCATCCGCCCGTGCAAGTGAGTGGAATTGACCGAACGATCATGAAAAAAGTAATGGTTATCGGACTGATGGCGACCCGGACGCCGGTCCAGCCCTTCGGCCCTGCTTGCTTTGGCCGGTCAACAGGTGTAAATTCCTGGATTCTGCCGTGCCCGGAGCTACGGTCCGCCGGATCGGTCGGCACAGCGTCACCAGGCCCCTGTGGGTCGGCCCGCCAAACGGTCGGGTCTGAGCAATTGGAATCATTTCTGTGGTCGATTACAACCTCATCAGCGATCTTGAACTTTCCCCCGACGAAACCGAGCAAATGCTCCAGCAGGCCATGGCCGAAGCCGGCTCCACCGGCGACGACCTGGAGGCCCTGATCGGCGAAGAATCCGCCGACTTCAAAACCGGAACGATCTACCAGGGACGCGTGGTCGGTTTTGCCGGCGACGATGTCGTCATTGATGTCGGCTTCAAGAGTGAAGGACTGATCAACAAGGAAGAGTTCGACGGTCTTCAAAACGTCACCGTTGGCGAGCAGATCGAAGTGCTTCTGGAAGAACTGGAACCGGAAACCGGCGTCATCCAGCTTTCCAAACGCAAGGCCGATCGCATCCGCGGCTGGGAGCGCATCATCAGCGAAAAGGACGAAGGCGACGACGTCGAAGGCACCGTCATGCGCAAGATCAAGGGCGGCCTGCTGGTGGACATCGGCGTGCCGGTGTTCCTGCCCGCCTCGCAGGTGGACATTCGCCGTCCGGCCGACATCGGTATCTTCATCGGCAAGAAGGTCAGCGCCAAGATTCTGAAGATCGACACCGCCCGCCGCAATATCGTCATCTCCCGGCGCCGCATGGTCGAAGAGCAGCGCGCCGAGCAGCGTGAAAAACTGCTGGAAAACATCTCCGAGGGCGACCTCGTCACCGGCACGGTGAAGAACCTGGCCGATTTCGGCGCGTTTGTCGATCTCGGCGGCATCGACGGCCTGCTGCACATCACCGACATGAGCTGGGGCCGCATCAACCATCCCTCCGAAATGCTCAAGATCGACGACAAGGTCGAAGTCAAGATTCTCAACATCGACCGTGAGAAGGAAAAGATCTCCCTGGGGCTCAAGCAGAAAGAGCCCAATCCCTGGGACGAAATCGAGAAGCGGTATCCGGTCAACAGCCGCATCACCGGCACGGTGGTCAACCTCATGTCCTACGGCGCGTTCGTCAAGCTGGAGGAAGGCATCGAGGGTCTGGTCCACATTTCCGAGATGAGCTGGACCAAGCGGATCAACCACCCCTCCGAGATGCTCAGCATCGGCGAAGAGGCCGAAGTCGTCGTCCTCGACATCAACAAGGACAAGCAGGAAATCTCACTCGGCATCAAGCAGACGGAAGTCAATCCGTGGGAGCTGGTGGCCGAGAAGTACCCGCCCGGAACCGTCATCGAGGGCGTCGTGCGCAACATGGCCAACTACGGCGCGTTCATCGAGATCGAGCCGGGCATCGACGGCATGCTGCACGTGTCCGACCTGAGCTGGACCAAGAAGGTCTCGCATCCCAACGAGATGATCAAGAAGGGCGAGACGATCAAGTGCATCGTGCTCGAAGTCGACCAGTCCAAGCAGCGCGTTTCGCTGGGCCTGCGGCAGTTGACCGAGGACCCCTGGAAGACCGCCATCCCCACCCACTACCAGCCGGGCATGATCGTCCAAGGTGCGGTGACCAAGATCACCAACTTCGGCGTGTTCGTGGAACTGGAAGACGGCTTGGAAGGCCTGCTGCACATTTCCGAGCTGGCCGATCACAAGGTCGAGAACCCGCAGGACGTGGTCAAGCCGGGCCAGGAACTGGAAGTCAAGATTCTGCGCGTGGACGTGGAGGATCGAAAGATCGGTCTGTCGCTGAAGCGCGCCCAGTGGACGGCCGAGGCCGAGTCGGCCAGCGAAAAGGCGGCATCGATCGCCCCGACGCGCGGCGGCATGGACGATCACGGCGGCATCATGGGCACCGACAAGATCAGCTTCGGTGTCGGCGGCGCGCACGCCGAGGAACAGGCCGCCGACGAAACGCCTGCGGGAGAGCCGGCCGCCGAAGCCGCACCGGCCGAGGAGGCCCCGTCTGAAGAGCCCCCGGCCGAGGAAGAATCCAAGACCGAGTAATCGCCAACCGACTCACCTGATCAATCTACAAACCCGTACCTTCAGGTGCGGGTTTTCTTATTCGCGAGCAGGCAGTGTCACGACCTGATCATGCAACCGGGGCAATTCCTGTTCGATAATTCCCCATACAATCGTGTTATCAATCACGTCATATCCGTGTACGATGCGATTGCGAAAACCAATGATGTGCGGAAAATCTTCAATGCGTGATGCCGCGTCGGGATCGTTATTCACGATCCGATACAGGGCTTCGCCGATCGTAATGAAATAACGCTCGACCGCGGCACGCAACAGACGGTTGGCGCAATACGACTCGAAGGTTTGGCCTTGCGTTTACGCAAGGATGAACGATGCCGCATCCCGAATGTCTTCCAGCCATTTATTGGTGCGTTCAGGCGGCATAAAGCGGTTCTGCAGTGCGGTCCACAGCCTGTTGAAAATAATGATTGCGGATCGAGGGTTCGGTGACCAGATCAACACGCCGACCAAGCAACTTTTCCAATGCATCGGCCAAGGCGAAATAGGATTGCATATATACGACCGGCGGCATCGGCTGGAAAGCAACCAGCAGATCGATATCACTGGAATCATCCAAACGACCTTGCGCAGCGGAACCGAATACCGCCAGTCGGGCAACGCGGTATTCTCGACACAACTGTTCAATCGGGTCGTGGTGCTGTTGCAGCAGGTCAATCATGTTCCAACTCCGTTCAATTATCTTACCATCGGCTGGATTCCCGTGCCTGGATGGGATGCCGTAGAATACCCCGCTTATGAAACTGCCGGTGATCAAGCTGCATTACGTACTCGTCTACGGCACGCTCGGGGCGCTGATGCCCTATCTGCCGATTTACGCCGGGCAGGTCGGCCTGACCGAACGGCAGATCGGCTGGGTGCTGGGGGTGTTCGGCGTGGCCGTGCTGTGCACGCCGCCGGTCTACACGCTGCTGGCCGATCGCTGGCTGGCCAACCGCACGCTGATCCTGGCCAGCTACGCCATTTCCACCGTCGCCCTGCTCGGTATGCTTTGCGTGGATACGTTCACGGGCCTCTTTGCGGCGCACCTGCTGTTTTCGCTGGGGTTCACTTCGCTGATCCCGCTGCTCGATGGGTTGACTTTCACGGTGTTGCGCACGGCCCCGGAGGAAGGCACGCCGCCGGTTGGGTATCAGTCGATTCGCCTGTACGGCAGCTACGGCTGGATGCTGCCGGGATTTCTGTTTGCCGGCTTGTGGCTGGCGCGCGGCGCCGACCCACAGCGGATCAGCGTGATCGCCATCGCCACGGCGGCGATCCTGGCGGCGGTGGGCTTTGTCGGTGCGATGGGTCTGCCCCGGCGCGGTCCGGTACGGCAACCGCAACGCTCCGCCCTGCCGACGCTGGCCGCGCTGCGCACGCTGCGTCGTCCGCCGCTGGCCGGATTCCTCATCGGGCTGTTCTTCACGTTCACGCCGGTGGCGATGTACTTCGTGATGTACCCGCGCTACCTGAAACTGCTGGAGATCGACGGCGAGTTCATCGGCCTGATCACCAACCTCGGCGTGGTGGTGGAGATCGGTTTCTTTCTGGCCCTGCGACCGCTGCTGCGGGTGATGGGATTGCGCGGCGTGATGCTGCTCGGCGCCGTCTGCACCGTTACGCGCCTGCTGCTCATGGCCGCCGTGCCCACGCCTTTCGTCGCCATCGCCACGCAGGTTTTCCACGGTCCGATGATCATGGCGATGTACCTGCTGCCGCCGATGTTTCTCGATCAGCACGCCGAACCGGCCCATCGCAATTCCGTGCAGGGCCTGTACGTGATGTTCTGTTTCGGGGTGGCGCGCATTGTCGGTGCGGGATCGTGCGGCCACATCGCCGAGGCATTCGGTTCGGATATGACGGGGATTGTCGGCGTGTTCTACGTGGGCGCGGGACTCGCCGCGATCACCCTGTTCTGGTACGCGCTGAACCTGCGCGGTCAACGCATCGAACTGGCCGGCGAGTCCGGTGCGATTTGACCTGCCCCGCCGCATACGAAATACTGCCCCGACACCCGCAATGACATTCGAGCGGAGCATGCCGATGAACACTGACTTAAAGCCGCGACACGACCGGGCAATGCAGACGCTGCAAGTCCACGGCCAGGAACACCTGCTGACATTTTTCAACGACCTGGACGACACGGCCGCCGGCGCCCTGCTCGATGAGATCGAAGCGCGCGACTGGGCGCACCTGCAACGCCTGATCGAAACGTATGTCCTCAAGCGACCCGAAGCGCACGTGCCGGAGCATCCCGAGCCGGCCCCCTGTTACCCGGTTGCGCCCACGCCGGATCGGGTTGAAAAATACACCCGGGCCCGCGCGCTCGGCGAGCAACTGCTCCGCGAGGGCAAGGTGGCCGCGTTCGTCGTCGCCGGGGGCCAGGGCACGCGCCTCGGCTTCGACGGCCCCAAGGGCGCTTACCCCGCCACGCCCGTCAACGGCAAACCGCTCTTCCAGGTTTTCGCCGACTACCTGCTGAAGATCGCCGAGAAATACGGCAAGCCCGTCCCCTGGTACGTGATGACCAGCGGCCTGAACCATCAGCCGACCGTGGATTTCTTCAAACAGCACAACCACTTCGGGCTGAATCCCGATGACGTCATGTTCTTCACGCAGGGCACGATGCCCTCGATCGGATACGACGGTCGCGTGCTGCTGGCCGAGCGCGGCATGCTGGCGCTGAATCCGGACGGTCACGGCGGCTCGTTGCGCGCTTTGCACGTCAGCGGCGCACTGGAAGACATGACCCGCCGCGGCGTGGAGCAGATCAGCTATTTCCAGGTTGATAACCCCAACGTCAAATGCATCGATCCGCTGTTCCTCGGGCTGCACGCGCTCGACGGCGCGCAGATGTCGTCCAAGATGGTCTTGAAAACCGGTCCGCACGAAAAGGTCGGCAACTTCGCCGAAGTGGACGGGCGCATCGTCGTGATCGAATATTCCGACCTGCCCGATGCACTGGCCGAGGCGAAACAACCGGATGGAACACTGAAGTTCAACGCCGGTTCGATCGCCATTCATGCGATCAGTCGCGCGTTCGTGGAGCAGCTCAACGCGGGCGGTTTTTCGCTGCCCTTTCACCGGGCCGACAAGAAAGTCGCACACATCGATCTGTCCACGGGACAGCGCATCGAACCGACCGAACCCAACGCGGTCAAACTGGAAGCGTTCGTCTTTGACGCCCTGCCCCTGGCCGAGAAGAGCATCGTCCTCCAGACCGATCGGGTGGAAGAGTTCGCTCCGATCAAGAACGCCACGGGAGTCGATTCGGCCGAAACGAGCCGACGTTTGCAAAGCGAACGCGCGGCGCGCTGGCTGGAGGCCAAGGGCGTGACCATTCCGCGCTGCAAGGATGGCATGGTCGACGCACACATCGAGCTGTCGCATCGCACCGCCGTCGAAGCCGACGATTTAGATAACCTCGAACTGCCCGATCGTATCGAACCGGGCAGCGAACGGGTGCTGTGATGGGTTAATTGGTTAATTGGTTAATTGGTTAATTGGTTAATTGGTTAATTGGTTAATTGGTTAATTGGTTAATTGGTTAATTGGTTAATTGGTTGATGATACGGTTGGCGCGGCTCACCTGAAGTGAACCGGAATGGACTGGAATGTCTGACGACGAACCGAAATCGCGCAACGTTTTTCCGATCGTTATCATCTGCGCGGTGATGCTGGTGATATTCATCGGTGCGGGTGTGTTCATCGGCTTGCAGCGAGCGCAGCGCGATGCGCCTGCCCGCAACGCACAGCGACAAGCCCAGCAGCAGTTACGAAACTTCGCCGAGGCGCTCGGCGGCGGGTCCCAATCGCAGGGAGGTTCGTTCTACGACATTGAACCAACGGAGGAAACCGTCGAACTGCCCGGAGACAAACCGGCGCTGCGTTTTGTCGATGCGAAAGCCCTGGCACAGTGGATGAAAGAGATCCGGGGACAACAACTGACCGAGGCCGAGCCCGTGCTCGGCGGCGTGGCTTGCATCCAGCGTGTGGAAACCTTGCACATTCCCTCGGAGCAGGCACCGCGCCACAGCATCAGCCGACACTTCCGCACCTACAAGGTCACCCAACCGCCCGGTACGCTCGAGATGGAAATCGACGAGAGCGATCAAACCATCATCAATATCAAGTTTGATGAAGGGACGAAGGGACAGAGTGACTGAGAGACGAAGGAATCTCGTCATTCCCGCGCAGGCGGGAATCCAGAACAAACCGTAAACGCCAGTTCTTCCAGGTGTTGGGCGGCGTGTTGCATCGCCTCAGTGGAATCGATCCCCATGGCGGTGATTGCGTGGTACGCCGACAGGCCGTGCTGCAAGGCGACCTCGGCATCGTCCGCGGCATGGCCGACCAAGGCGATCGTATTCACGCCCAGCGCGGCGGCGCGCTGCGCCACGCCGAGGCACGTCTTGCCCCGGATGGATTGGGCGTCGAGTTTGCCCTCCCCGGTGAGCACCAGGTCGGCTTCAGAGCACCGCGCATCGAAACCGACCACATCCATCACCAGCTCAATGCCGCGTTCCAGCTCGGCCTCGAAGTAATGCGTCAGGCCGAACGCCAGTCCTCCGGCGGCGCCCATGCCGGGCCGATCGGGCTCGGCGTTGTAGGTGGTCTTGGCCAGGTGGAGCAGCGCCGCATCGAGTTGCCTCACCTGCTGCGGCGTGGCGCCTTTCTGCGGCGCGTAGACGCAAGCGGCGCCCTCGGGGCCGAACAGGGGATTGGTCACATCGCAGGCCACGCGCAACCGTGCGGCCAGGGCGCGGCTGTCGATGGTGGACAGGTCCACATCGGTCAGACGATGCAGCAATCCGCCATTCATATGTTGTTCGATGGTTTCATGGCTTTCATCAAGGAAGCGCACACCCAGGGCCTGGGCGCAGCCGGCCCCGCCATCGGTGGTCGCCGAACCGCCGAGCCCGATGATGATGGTGGTATTGCCGTAGTCAAGCGCGATGTGGATAAGCCGGCCGACGCCGTAGGTGGTGGTCTGCGTCGGATCGCGCCGGTCGGGCGGGGTGATTTCCAGGCCCGCCGCGGCGGCCATTTCGATGACGGCTGTTTTCTGATCGCCTCCCAATTCCCCCCAGACCGCATCCACCGGGTCGCCCAGCGGTCCGACGACCTCGGTGACGTAACGTTCTCCGCCCGTGGCGGTAACCAGCGCTTCGACGGTGCCCTCCCCGCCGTCGGCCATGGGGCATCGGTCGATCTCCGTTTCGGGCAGGGCGCGCATTACGCCGCGTGCAATGGCCTCGGCGGCTTCGGTGGCGGTGAGCGATTCCTTGAAGCTGTCGGGAGCAATGAGAATCTTCATGGCGACCATCAGCATAACACGTTTGGCGGTCGATCGAAGATCGACGCGACTTACGCGTACGAATGCAAACCGCTGAGCAGCAGGTTCACTCCCCAGTGCGTCCAGAGCATCGTGAAAAAGCCCAGCACACTCAACCAGGCCGTCACCAACCCGCGCCGTTCGACCACGAAGCGCAAGTGAATCACGATCAGGTAAACGATCCACGTCACCAGCGCCCAGACCTCCTTGGGATCCCAGCCCCACCATCGGCCCCAGGAATGGTCGGCCCAGTATGCGCCCAGCAGAATCCCCACGCCGAGTAACCAGAACGCCAGTTGCAGAACCACCAACTGCGACTTGTCCAGATCGGCCAGGACCTCCGTGCCGGGCTTCGCCTCGCCGCGCCCGAAGTAATGCCTGAGCAGGTAGAACAGCGAAATCACAAAGCCCAGGGTGATCAAGGCGTAACTGATGATGACGGTGTTGACATGAATATAAAGGATGCGGCTGGTGTGCAGGATCGGCGCCACGTGCGCCACTTCGGACGAGGGGATCGGCACCGTGTTGGCGATGAGCAGTGCCGCGGCCCCCACCGCCGCGCCGGCTGCGCCAAACAGCCACTGCCGCTTCCATATCACGAACAACACCGCCGCCAGCACCGCAAACCAACTCAGCGTAATGAACGATTCGTACTGGTTGTGAATGGTGAACCGCCCGGCAAGAATCATGCGCACGATCATCCCCGCGGTGTGCCCGATGAACGCCAGGGCAAGCAGTGTGATGCCCGTCGTTTTCAGCCAGCGTCGATCCGTTGCGAAAGCGATCAACAGCGCGATGGCCGACAGGGTGTAGAACGGCCAGATGTACGTGAACTTCTTCGTGCGGTTGTACCAGAGTTCGGCTTGGCGTTTGCATGGGGCAACGGCGCTTCGGCTCTGCGAGTTCAACAGGCCGGCCAACGTTTTCGCGCTCGCGTTCACCCCCTGTGCATCGCCGCGTTTCCATGCCGACGTCAGTGCGTTCAACGCATCGCGCGCCGGATCGTCTTCGGCGGTGGGATTGCGCCATTGCGTCTGTCCCACGGCGGGCGGCGTCACCAGCCACCAGTCGCCGCGCATCGCGGCGTGGTAGGTATCCAGCGAATACTGCACCTGCCCCAGCGCCTTGCTCTTCTGCACGTCGGCGATCATGGCCTGCGCCGCCGCCTGCACCGGCTCGCTGAGCAGCATTTGCGGCGAAAGGCATTTGTATCGCAACCATTGCTCGCGCTCTTCCGGCATCAGGTGCGCCAGCAACGCGCGCCGCACCGGCAGGTTCTCCACGTAGATCAACGGCTTGTCAGCGTAAAACGATGCATTGAACGTGATATCCAGCAGGGTGAACAGCGAATCGTACTTCCGCCCGTTCACACGATCGGCGAACGTGGACTTGCCGAAGATCGATTCGACGGTCTCGCGCGCCAGTGTATCGAGAATCTTGGCGCGCCCGTTATGAAACACCGCTACAGTGCGCAGCGGTTCCAAGTCCACCGCCTTGGCAAAGGCCTCATGCGAATCCGCCGTCTGAGTCGGACCCGGCTGCTGCGCCGACACCGCGGAGATGAAAACCAACCATGCAATCACGAACGCACATTTCATAGCGTGACCTCAATGGACTTCGATTCATCGGCGATCGTCCGCGGCCGGGCCTTGCGTGCTTTCAACACGGCGGGCTTGACGTAAAACGCCCACGGAATCCCCAAACCCATCAGGATTCCCCCAACGGCGATCACGTAAATGCCCACGTTGTTGCCCACGCCGAGGATCGTGTAAGACTGACGCTGCGGGTCCCAGCCGGACTGCCAGAACTTGAGCCGACCGAAACGCATCTGCTCGGCCCATCCGGAACAACCGACCAGCGCCAGATCGGCATCGCCGGCCGAAACCATCAGCGGATGGTTCATGTGGATGTCGGCGGTCTGCGTATCGCCGCGCGGAAAATCCACACGCACCGTCGAGCGGAAATCCGCGCTGACCGTCGAACCGGCATGCGTCTCGTGCTCGAAGTCGACCAGCGTCAGGTGATACGGCAACGGATAACGCACCCGGCTGTAACTCAGACTCACTTCGCCCAGTTCCGGTATCTCCACGCGCGCCCGACCGGCATCGCGCTCGGACAACTCCACGTACTGCACAAACGGCAACCAGGCCCGCTTCGTCCAGTCGCCCCGGCGCAGCTCCACGCAAACCAGCGATCCGCCGAATCGGCCCAGATCGTTGGGGTCCCGGCCGATGGCGGGCGTCGCCCGGGGCTGCATCTCCCGAACCACCGAGGGATAGAACGCTTTGAGTCGAATCGTCAGCGGATGGTCCCCGAACGGGACATCCAGCTCCTGCCCCACCGCCAACGGAACTTTCGCCACCGCCCCGCCGCGGGCGCGCATCACCCAATGCATCCCCCGATCCGAATCGCTGCCCGGCTGGGTCACCCAGAAGCGCGTCGCGCTCGCATCGATGTACGCCAGACGGATATCGTCCGACGGCGCCTGGCGCTTCGGTCGGCCGCCCTGCGGATCGGCAACGAAGTCCTGCGTCAGTTGAGCAAACGGATGCATCACCCAGCGTTCTAAAGCGGACTGATCGGGTCGGGTGATCGTCACCTTGGCCACGCTTGGCGCGGAGCCGACAAAACCTTCGGTCATTACGGGAAACGGGTAACGCGGCATCAGTTCGTCAATGCGCAACGTGTAGCCGGTGTCGCCGAGGGCCAGAGTCTGCCCTTGTTGGATTTCATGCACCGCGCGGTAATCGGCGGCGGGGATATCCACGACCAACCCGTGCTCGCTCCCGATTTCGGCGGTCAGATCCCCAAACCACAGCGGATCGACATCCACGAGATACCCGATGGAGAAGACGCCCATATCGATCCTGCGCTCGTCGGGCTCTTGGCTGCGGGCCACCAGCAGACGCTGCGCGAATTGGTCTTCGTGGCCAAACTCCAGGTCGATCGCGGGATTGGGCGCGGGCGTTTCACCGGGATCGGGCGGCGTCCACGTCGGCACGAGATCGCCCTGGGCGATGAAGCCGACCACCGAGGCCTGCGTTTGCTCATCGAGCAACTGGGCAAACGCGGGATGCGCGTCGAGCGGGAGGCTCAATTCGCCGGCCCGACGATCGTGGTAGCGCGGCAGCGCGGTCAGCGGAATGAACAGACGCCGATCGCCCCGGTCGATGTAGACCGCGGCATGGGTGCTGTCGTAGAAATGGGCGACCGGCCGACCGCCGAAGCGCGGATCAATCAGCAGCGTATCCCCTTCGACTTTGAGCTGGCCGTAGAGCGCCGCACCGATCGCCAGCGCGACGATACCGGTGTGCACGGTCAGCACGCCGAGGTTCAGCCAGTGAAACTCGATGCGCCGGATCGTGGCGACAACCATGTTGATGATGAACAACACCAGCAGCAGCTTCATCGGCCAAGTGGAATAGAACTGCAACTCGGTCATTTCCAATGCGGGCAGTTTGTAGACGGTCAACCCGCCGTAACGATCGAGCCAGGCATCCCACCCGGCGGCATGCTGCATCGCAGGCCAAAGCCAGTACGCCGCACCGAGTCCCGCCGCTGCACCCAGGGTCATCCCGACCAGCATCACCGCGGCTGAGCCGCGCCGCAGCGCCAGCCAACCCACCGCCGCGCCCCCCATCGCCAGCACGGCGTAACTGCCCGCCAGCGCCAGCGGACCGATCGGCACCGACCCCAACGCGCAGAACAACGCCACTCCGGTCAGCAGAATCACCGCCAGCGTGATCGAACTGAATGCCTGCAACAACCGGCGCAACGGGGGCCAGAGCATTTGGTCGGCTTCTTTGATGCGTTGGTATTTTCGACTCATGGATGGACACGGGTTGTCACGGTGTGTGGTCTAAAGACGGCATTATAGGCAACAGGATCACGGTGATGGCGCGAATCGGATTCCCGCCAGTTCTTCATACACCCGGCACAGCGCGTGCGTGCCCTTGCGGCCGAGTCCCTGTTTGGCCGCGGCGCGGAACATGGCCGCGGCCAGATCCAGTCCCGGCATCGGCAAACCGCACTGTCGGGCTTCGTCACGCACGATCTCCAGGTCTTTGAGAATCAGGTCGATCATGAAGCCCGGCTCGATGTCGCCGGCGGCAATCTTCGGACCGAGGTTGCTCAACGCCCACGAACCCCCCGCGCCCGCGCCGGTCACCTGCAACATGGCCGACAGGTCCAGCCCCTGCGCCCGAGCCAGCATCATCGCTTCGCACAGCGCCATCATGTGCACCGCGCAGAGCACCTGGTTGGCGGCCTTGGTCAGTTGACCGCTGCCGATGGGGCCAACGTGCGTCAGTTGGCCGGCGTTCACTTCGAGCGTCGGCCGGCAACGCTCAAACACCGCTTCGTCGCCGCCGACCATGATCGATAACTGCCCGCGCTGCGCTCCGATGTCACCGCCGCTGACCGGCGCATCGAGCATCGCGATGCGGCGTTCAGCCAGTCGCTCAGCAAACTGGCGCGTGGCGCTGGGGCTGATCGTGGAATGGTCGATGACGAGGAGATCGGCCGACTCGCCGGAATTGCTTTCGAGGATTCCCCGTCTGCCGAAGATCACCTGCTCGACATCGGGCGTGTCGGTGACGTTGATGCAGACGGCTTCGACGGCGCGCGCCACCTCGGCCGGACTTTCCACCACCGTCGCGCCCGCTTCGGCCAGTTCAGCGGACTTTTCCGCCGTACGATTCCAGACAGTCAGTTGGAAACCGGCTTTGAGAAGGTTCCGCGCCATGGGCCGCCCCATGATCCCCAAGCCGATGTAACCGATGCGCTGCATGGTCCGCTCCCGTTGTCGCGTAAGGTTCCAGTCAAACCCGTCTGACTGTCGCGTCCTTGCGTGTCGGCCATTGGGCCTTGGTTTTTGGTCATGACGCAGATTCCAGCACTTCAATCTCCGGCGCCAATGCGGTGCTTAACACCTGTTTCAAGGCATCGGACGCCTCGCCGTCGCACGACACCGCAATCAGGCCCGGGGTCGCTTCCGCGGCAAACGTTGCGTTCTTCGGATCCATGCCCAACGCCGTCATGCCGTTGACGGTGGCCATTTTCAACAGGGTATCGGGGTCGGTCGCATCGCGCTGATACAGGCAGCGCATTTCGTCGAGAATGCTGAGCGAGCCGTGGCAGAGGATCGAATCGGTGCCCAGTGCCACGTTGATCCCCGCGTCGAGCATATCGCGGTAGCGGTGATCGCGATGTCCGAAGTAATCGCTGGCGCGCGGGCAGTACGCCACCGAGGCGCGATGCCCGGCCAGCAGCGCGAGGTCTTCATCGCTGACGTAATTGCAATGCGCCAACGTCCAGGGTTTGCGCACCAGGTACGGCTGCATCCATTGCGCAGGCGTTCGGTCGGCGGCGTATGCGGCGGCGAAATCATCCCGCCATTTGTTCATTTCGATCAGCAAGTCGCGGTGGGGTCCATCGCCGCGCGCCACGAAGCGCAGCTCGTCGGGCGTCTCAGCCAGATGCGTCGAAGCGGGCAACGCCGATCTCGCCGCCGCTTCATACACACTTGGACCGGCGGAATAGGGCGCGTGCGGTTCGAGACCGAAGCCCATTGAGCCGACCTGCGATTCCTGCGCCGCTTCGTCGATACGCTCCAGTGCGGGTTGATCGTAAGGCGGACCGAGACCGAACAGTTCGATGTAACTGACGCCGCGCAAACCCGACTCCGCGACGGCCCGGTACACCTGGCGGTGTCGGGTCAGATCGCCCACGGTCAACACGCCGGCTTCCAAGGACAGGCGCGCACCCTCGGCGGCGCCGTGTTGCAGGTAGTCGCCATTGACCGGATCGAGCAGATCGGATGGATTGGGCCAATGCGAACGGACCAACTTGATCCATTCGATGAAACAACCGGGATAGGGCTGGGGTCCGATGCCCGTCAGTTCCAGGTGCGTGTGTGCGTTGACCAGACCGGGCATCAGCAGGCGATCGGGATGCTCGGCAAAGATTGCGCTTTTCCCGGCGGCTCGACGGACAAAATCGACCGGCCCGGCCGCCAGCACGCGGGCGATGCCCCCCTCACGGCGCACGGCCACGGCCCCCGGTGCGGCACGGCATCCCCCCCCATCCCGCACCGCAGCGCCAATATGGACAACGGCGCCGCCGTTTCCCGATAAGTCATTTTGAGTCGCTGGGCTTTTCGTATACATTAGAAGCTTCGCACCGCACGAGAGGACTCACACCATGACCAAGACCAGTGTAATCGTATCGGCCCTGTCCTGCCTGCTGCTGCTGGGCGCCACGGGCTGCGTCAGCCAGAAACATGCTGACGACCTGGAACTGGCGTACCAGAAATCGCAGGAGCAGATCGTCGATCTGCAGGCCCGCATTGCCGAACTCGAAGCATTGATCGGTCGCCTGCAACAGGATGGCCGCGATCACTCCGTGGAACTCGACACGCTGAAACGGGAACGCGACAGCTTGCAGGCGGAGTTGGATCGCCTGAACGCGCAGGCCGATTCGCTGACGCAGGAAAAGCTGGCCCTGCTGGAGCGCATCGCCAAGCTGGAGAGCAAACCCGTCAACGCCCAACTACCCAAGGAACTGGAAGACGCGCTCAAGCGTTTCGCCAACCAGCACGCGGGCCTGGCGACGTACGATCCGTCGACCGGCTCGGTGAAGTTCGATGCGGACCTGACGTTCCCGCTGGGTTCGGATCAACTGTCCGGCGAGGCCTCGGCTTCGCTGCGCGAGTTGGCGTCGATCCTGAACTCCGCGCCCGCTCAGCCCTACGAGGTGCGCGTCGTCGGCCACACCGACACCGTGCGCATCAGCAAGCCGTCCACCAAGGCCAAGCATCCGACCAACTGGCACCTGTCGGTGCACCGCGCGATCGCGGTGCGCGACGCGCTGGGAGGCGCGGGCGTTTCCGATCTGCGCTTGCAGGTGGCCGGCTACGGGCCGTACCGCCCGGT
>JANQHK010000040.1 GCA_028282685.1 Phycisphaeraceae bacterium | reverse complement strand
GGGGTTTTTCGAGACCGGGCGGTCACAACACCTGGGCCAGCGCGCGGCGCAGAGCCGAGGCCAGCACGCCGGCATCGCCCGGCGGACCGGCCCACAGCGCGCGCAGACGGCCGCCGGCGAGACCGGCCATCAGCCGGGTCTCCGGATCGCCGTCCGATCGGTCGAGCTTGACCGCCAAGCCGGTGCCGGCCTCCGCCGCGTCGGCCAGCAGTTCCGCCAGCCGGGTGGCGATGGCGTCGGCGGCGGGGACGGCGCTTTCCGGCAGCGCCACCTCGACGGTCGGCCGCGCCGACCACAGGCTGAGCGCCGCCCCGCCGAGCTTCTCCACCACCCGGCAGTCCGGCCCGTGGTCGGGATGGCCCAGCTTGTGCACCGCCTCGGCCAGATCCTCCAGGACCAGCCCGCCCTTCTCCAGTTCCTTGCCGGCACGCTCCAGCGCCATCAGCGCCTCCGCCCCACTGCCGGCCCGCGCCATGGCGAGGAATTTTTTCAGGCGTGAAGCGTTCACCGGCTTTTCACGTCAGTAGACGAGATTTGTAGTATTGGGTAAAGAAGATCACCGTGCCAAAGGATAGCCACTAACTTGGAAAATCGAGGTTGTGAGGTGATTTCCAATTTATAATGCATATCAATACATGGCCGGAGATGGGCAAGACACCAACACAAATGTACGTTTTCGGGCTAGAATGGTATTTCATCGGAGATATCGTCTAGTTCGCCGAAGTTGTCGGGGGGAGAACTTGAATCATTGTTTTCCAGTTTGTGGTGACCTAACTCAATTAACCCAAAAGTATTAGGCGCCGGTCTGGTAAATATTTCTTGGCGCCTAACATAAGCTGCTATAGAGCTAGTGAGAGATGATTTTGCCTCTCGTGTTACTTCACGACCAAGCTGCGTTAGCAGATCATCTATGTGAACTGGCACACCGGCCTCAAGAATAAACTCCCGCGCTCTCGCAACCGCACTCCCCTTCCGCATTATTGTCTCTTGTGATGATTCGCCATCTCCCACCTTGTCGATGGCTCTGAGAACATCACTCAAGGCTTGCAGATATGTCCTTGCCGACTCAATCTTCCTCTCAAGCGACTGAATCTCAGCTAACTTTCGCTTAACGCGATCCTCGATGATCGCTCGCTCTGACATGATGTGGACTCCTGTATGGAACTCGTGCTAGCCACATATCACATACATCTCCGGAGTGCCATACAATGGCTTCTGATCTGCCTGAAGACCTTCAATACCGCCACACCATGGAAAGGCTTGAGGGTATGCGCCGCCAAACACAATCGGGATCAGAGTACTGGTTGGCCCGCGAGATCCAGCAGGTACTTGGGTATGTGAGTTGGGCGAATTTCGACGGGGTGATATCTCGCGCAGGCATATCGCTCTCACAAAACGGCATCAACCCGTCACAGCATATCGTCGAAACCAGTAGCATGGTGGCAGTTGGGAGTGAGGCGCGACGAGAGGTGAAAGATTACTTTCTTAGCCGCCCGGCCTGCTATCTCATTGCGATGAACGGAGATCCGTCCAAGCCACAGATCGCTGGTGCGCAAGCGTATTTCGCTGTGCGGACGCGTTCATCAGAACTCGCCGAAGAACGCTCGGAAGATGAGAAGAGACTTGAACTTCGAGCCAAAGTGACAAAGTCGTTCAAAGCTGTTAGCGGCGTGGCTCAAGAAGCCGGTGTCCCCAGCAAGAAACAAGCCCTCTTCCACGACGCGAGATATCAAGGGATGTATGGTATGTCAGGCCGGGATTTGAAATACACAAGGAATTTGGATCAAAAAGAGAACATATTTGATAGAATGGGCCCGCTTGAACTTTCCGCCAATGAGTTTCAGATGAATTTAGCGGCAGAGACTATAAGAGATGAAAACGTTAGGGGAGAGAGTCACGCAATATCAAAAAATAAAGAAATTGCGCAACGCGTTAGAAAGACCATGATTGATAGTGGTTCTTTGCCACCTGAGAAACTGCCAACTGCCGAACCCATAAAGCAGGTTGAGAAGAGAGTTAAACTAAAACAAAAATCTATAAGCAAAGATACGAATATTGATTAGTTTGAATCAATAAATCTGCGTCCAATAATTTCGTTTATCCTATCTGTGCCATTAAGTTTTATTTTATCAGTTCTTGTCGATACCGGCCCCTATTTCAAATATCGTAAATTGTGATAGGGAAATATAATGCGTTTATATCTATAGTGTTAGCGTTATTGGCCCTATTCAGCGCAGGCCCGCGCCGAATTCCTAAGGAAACATCGCGACCTTACTTATACGGATCGGCGGCGTCGCGCAGGCCGTCGCCGAGGAACTGGAAGGCCAGGACGACGACGATCACCGGCACCACGGGCAGGATCAGCCAGGGATAGAGCGCCACGGCGTTGATGTCCTGCGCTTCGGTCAGCAGCACGCCCCAGCTCGTCGCCGGCCGCTCCAGCCCGAGGCCGAGGAAGCTGAGCGCCGTCTCGCCCAGGATCATGCCCGGTATGGCGATGGTCGCCGACGCAATCAGATGGCTCATGAAGCTGGGGATCAGATGGCGGAAGATCACCCGGCGCGCCGAGGCGCCCATCATATAGGCCGCCGCGGCGAAATCCTCCTCGCGCAGCGCCAGCAGCTTGGAGCGCACGGCGCGCGCCAGGCCGGTCCACTCGACCAAACCTAAGATGACGGTGATGCAGAAGAAGGTGAGGATCGGGCTCCACCGGCTCGGCACCGCCGCCGACAGCGCCATCCACAGCGGCAATTGCGGGAAGCTCTGGAACACCTC
>JANQHK010000036.1 GCA_028282685.1 Phycisphaeraceae bacterium | reverse complement strand
CAAGCCGCGCCCGTCGGCATCGCGCACACGGCGATAGTCGGCGTCCATGAAGATGTAGGAGCCGCACTGAAGCTCGGTGTAGACGCCGCTTTCGGCCTCAAAGGGCCACGTCCCGGTGCCACCGCCGGTGACGGTCGGGCAGGGCATGCCGGTGTCCCTGATCGCCGCCACGGTCTCGCGCACCAGCGCCACCGAGGTCGCGATCGCCCCCTGGCGCTCCCGATAATCGTAAATGTGCTGCGCCACGCCCTGATAGGCCTGGAGCCCGCCGAACCGCAGGGCCGGCGCATCCGCCACGCGCCGCGCCAAGTCCACCGCCGGCGCGCCGGGCGCCACACCGCAGCGGCCGTTGCCGACGTCGATCTCCACCAGCACCTCCAGCATGACCTTGTGGCGCAGAGCGGCGGCCGACAGGACGGCCACCGCCTCCGCGTCGTCCACGCACACGGCGACCCGCGCCCGCTGGGCCAAGGCCGCCAGGCGATCGACGCGGCGGGGATCGACGACCTGATTGGACACCAGGACATTCCGAACGCCTCCGGTGATCAGGGCCTCGGCCTCGGAGACCTTCTGGCAACAGACCCCCCGCGCGCCCCCGTCCACCATCTGCACCAGGGCGATGTCGGCGGACTTATGGGTCTTGGCGTGGGCACGCAGAGCCACCCCATGGGCCTCGGCGAAGCTCTTCATCGCCCGCACATTGGCCTCGAAGGCGTCCAGGTCCACGACCAGCGCCGGGGTACAGATCTCGGCGATGGGCACCCCCTCGCGGGCCGGGGCGTCGAAGCCAGGAACTACGGCTGCCCGGGGGTTTCCAGTTTTTTGAACCACTGCACCGCCTCCAATGCCGAACTTCGCCAGAAAAACTACTTTTGGGTAAGTCCTTCACGGCCAAAGAAAGGTTTTCGCGATCCAAGTCTTGACCCTTGACAATCCGGCAACCCAAAACCGGTTGATATTAACACAGTCTGAACTGTTTGGAACACCTTGACCGATAGAAGCATATACCGCACTGTCAGCATCTAATATTATTGGTAACGATTCTCCATCATTTCCTTTTGAATGGGTTAGAAACACCGGCTTGTCAAAAAAAAGAGTAACATCGCATTCCCTGTACCAGGGTCCCCACCTTATCTTGATACCATGCACGGAACCGGAATGTTCTTTCTCAGAAAACAATCTTATCCAAACAGGTCCATGGTAATGCCTGTAGTGATTAAATACATAATTTCTGGACGATGTTCCTCTCAACACGTTAACTAGTTCTTGTACCATACTTTCTCCATCTTTTATCTCTAAATATTTCTTTGTTTTCATGAATGGGAATCTCTCAAAGTAGGCTTCTGGACCGCAGCCAAGGATAGGCAGTATTACGTTTGAGCCGCTTTCTATTTCTTTTTGCATAGCCAGATGCACTTCTTTTTTTACCCAATTACTCTCAATTGACTTTTCTGACACGAACAAAACAACATAGCGAGAACGCTCAATTCCATCAGATACTCTCTCTATTATTTCTTGCCCCCATCCAATATCTATTTTGTCCAAGAAATATGAAATCCCACTACGCTCAAGATTATTCACAAAATCCAACACCAAGCTCGAATCCATTGAACTATATGAAATGAATATATCTTTTTCGTATACACTAACTGCGTTCGTATTTGACATTGCTTCTTCCTTCCAACTTTGATCCAAATTTTGTAAGTTTCTTTTAGAATCAGAGGAAAACTCGTTTCGAATTCTCCATACCGCAACCAGAAGGTAATTTCTCAGGGGGTTGGCCACCTCAGGGTAGACTATGCTGCCAAACCCCGCCTCTTGTCAGCAGCGTGACCCGGAAATCTGCCGCACGCAGGTTTGTTCTCGTTCTGATCTCGAGTCCGACCAATCCCCTAAGCAGTTACACCAAAGAAGCATTATTGCGATAGGAAATTACTTTATTATATTAAAGGCTTATCCCTTTGCTTCCGGGGCGATCAACATATCGTAGGTGATGGGCCCTTTGGTGGTGGCGATTCCGAGGAGGGATCGAAAGGCTGCGTGCC
>JANQHK010000112.1 GCA_028282685.1 Phycisphaeraceae bacterium | reverse complement strand
GTTGCCCGGCCCGACCCGCGTATCCACCAGCACCATCCCGGCGCGCGGGAATATCTTCTTATCCGTCGCCAGACTGCGCAGCGGCTCGACCTGGAATCCCAGCGAACCGGCCGGCCAGTGCGTGCCATCGTATTCGCCGAAAAAGACGTAACTTTCGTTGCGATAGAGGAAGTCGCGCAGTTGATCGGGGTGACGTTCAAAGTAGCGCTGGATGGCGGGAAGACTTAAATCTTCCTCGATGATCAATCCGGAATCGACCATGGACCGGCCGAGTCCGACGTAGGGCCGATCGGTTTTCCCGGCGTAGCCGACGTACATGCTGCCGCCTTCGACGAGATCGATTTTCGCCGAGCCCTGCACGTGGACGATGTACGCATCGAGTTCGGTGGGCAGGTAGACCAGCTCGGCACCCGCGAGCATGCCGGTGGTTTCGATCTCGCGGCGGGTGGGATAGGGTTCGAGCCCGCCATCGGCGCGGCGACGGCCCATCGGCTTGCCGGTTTTCGGATCGGTCACCAGGTCGGCCGGGCGCTTGTAGAGCGGATGCGGGAACCGGGCCGAGCGGGTGCGGCTGCCGCGGAAGATCGGCGTGTAATAGCCGGTGTAGAGCACGACGCCGTTGTCGTTCCAGCCGACCGACATGTAACAATCGAAGTTCTCTTCGAGCAACCGGCGGAAGTCGGTCGAATCCTGCGCTTCATCGAGCAATTGCAGGGCGGCCCAGACGCTCAGTTGCGCGTGGCGGTGGGTGATGCCGTTGACGGGAAAATGCTCTTTCGTCGACGGCTTGGGGAACCAAGCGAGGGAACGTTTGAGCGCGGCGACGAACGTGGGATCGAGCCGGGCATAAGCCGTTTCGATATCGGGCCAGTCGGCGGGATTGGTGATGCGGCGCAGGGCGTTAACGCCCGGCGGCAGCGGCCGATCGTAATCGGGTCTGACGGCGAGGGGTTCATCTTTCTGGCAGCCGGCGAGAGCGAACACAACTGCAGACAGGGCGAGAACGATCGTCCGTGATGGGCGGGTCATTGGGGTATTTCCTTTACCGGAGAAAACGGCATGGGACACGAATCATGTTCTAATCGGTGGTAACGACGCGGGCAAGTGAGCGGATATTTCGCGGGAGGCGGGGGAAGGCCGGAATTGCGCGATACGCGGGACATGGCCGCCGAAGCGACCGGGCCGAAGCGTGCTTACACCCGTTGCATGGCCAGCTCGTGGGCCTGATCGTAGTACTGGGCGAGGTTGCGCCAGTCGAAGTGTTCGCAGGAGTTTTCGATCTGATTGCGCATGGCGATGCGCTCGCGGCGATCGAAGCAGACAAATCCGAACAGCCACTCGGCCAACTGGTGGGAGCACTCGTCGAAGTTGGTCTGGCTGCGGTTGAGCACCTTCACACCGAGCATCTCGGTGTTGGGCAGGTGGCGGTTGACGTAGGCGCCGAAGCCGGACAGATCGCTGGTGACGGCGGGGATGCCGCGCGCGATGCATTCCAGCGGCGTGTAGCCCCACGGCTCGTAGTAGCTGGGGAAAATGCCCAGGTGGCAGCCGCGGACGAACTGGTCGTATTCCATGCCGAACAACGGATTGCTGGGCGAAATGAAATCGGGGTGGTAGATGATCTTGACCGGATCGTCGCGATGGTTGACGAGATTGATCTTGCGGATCTGGTTGAGGATTTGGTCCTTGCCGTCGTCGTAGAGATCGTGCGTGACGACCAGCGGCAGTCGGCCGGTCATCCACTCGGCCTGAATGCGCCGCAACCGCAGCCGCCAGTATTCTTCGACCAGATCATCGAGTTTGGGTCGGCGGCCCATGGCGGTCTCGGCGAAGAGCCGGCGACCGACCTGCTCCTTGATGGCGTCGCACGCGGAATACAGTTCGTCCAGCACAGCATTGGTGCGCAGCGCATCGGCATTGATCGAGCGGTACGGCCGCTTGGTGATGATGAACATCACGATGGTCTTGTTGATGTTGGCCTGCTTCATGCGCCAGTTCAACCGCGCCAGCGCTTCGAGCGTTATGTCGAAGCCCTTGTTGTGGTATTCAAAGCGTCCGCTGGTGAAAAAGAACAGCACGTTGTCCAGATCAAAGCTGTAGCTGGGGAAGAAATGGCCCATGACGAAGCGCTGGATTTGATCGCGGTATTCGCGGTGCAGGTTCTGAAACTCGTGCAACGCGACAAACCGCTCGATGTTCAGTCCGTTGGGCAACACGCAATCGGGCTTGCGGCCGAGCAGATGCTCGGCTTCGACGGCCGTGACCTCGCTGACCGTGGTGAACACATGCGCGCCGTGCGCACAGGCGCGCTCGATGCGCACCGGCGATTCGATGTTGAAGCGCTTGGCGTCATTCTCACTATTCACGAAGGGCAGGTGATCGTAGAACCGAGGATCGTTGGGCGCCAGGTACCGGCCGAGCAGCGTGGCGTGGGTGGTGAAGACCGTGCAGACGGGGCAGCCGGATCGACGCAATTCCGGAATCGCCAACCCGCCCATCCATTCGTGAAAATGGCCGACGATCTTGCGGCGAGAACCTTCGCGCTGCGCCAAGGCGTGAAAAAACTGCTCGACGAGGTAGCCGAACAGGGCCACGTTATCCATCAGATCGTCGTGCGGGGGCAGGGCGATGTCGTGATGCTGCCACAGGTCGTACTTGATCTTGGCCAGGCGCGAGCGTTCCGGCTCCAGGTCCATCAAGACCGCACGCGGCCGCCCCGACACCAGCCAATGGCCGAATCGCGCCTCGATGCCCCACTCGGCCATGAGTTTGACGGCCTGGCCGAACGGTCCGGTGGGCGTGCGCTGTTCGAATTCCACCGGCGCCGTGGCTTGGTTCAACGGGCCGACCAGGCAGTAGCGGTTGCCCCAGCGCTCGTCCATCGCCGGGACCTTGGAGCGCAACACCGTGTAAATGCCGCCGAGTTGGTTCACCGCCTCCCACGCCACTTCCACCAGAAGCGGCTCGCTGCGGCGCTGCTGTGAAGTGCGCGTGGAGGTTTCGTCGGGGTCCGCTTTGGCGGTCGATCGCCGGCGTCGGTGTTCACTGCTCATGTCGTTACGGCTTCCGTTGCTCGAAGCTTACTCCCGGGTCAACCTTCCGGCAGGTCCACGATCCGCAGACAGACCGGATCGCCCTGCACCACATCAAGCTTGCCGATGCGCTGAATCGCCTGACGCATGGCGCCGGCGGCGGTGTTGTGTGTGATCACGACCACCGGAACAAACTGGCCGTGCTGCACTTCATGCTGGCTGACCGCGGCGATGCCGATTTCCAGTTCACCGAGAACGGCCGAGTACTTCGCCACCACGCCGGGCACGTCCAGGGCATTGATCCGCAGATAGTAGCGACGACGCGATGCGTCGGGATCGCTCAGCTTGGCCGGCGGCTGCTGGTCGGACCAGGTCTGCATCGCGCCGAACAGGGCCGGATACGCTCCGCAGGCCAGGTTGCAGATATCGCCGACCACCGCGCTGGCCGTCGGCATGCGCCCCGCGCCCCGGCCGTAGTACATCGTCTGACCCACCGCATCGCCGAACAAACTGATCGCATTGAACGAGCCGGACACCTTGGCCAGCAACTCGTGTCGATCGATGAAACAGGGCGCCACCTCAAGCGAGAGCCCGGCCTCGGTCTGCTCGGCAATGGCCAGCAGCTTGATCACGTAACCCAGTTCATCACCGAGCGTGATGTCGGTTTGTTCCAGTGTATCGATGCCGCGCGTGGGCACCTGGGCATCGCTGAGCTGCGCACCGAAGGCCAGCGACGCCAGGATGGCCAGTTTGTGCGCCGCATCGCCGCCGGATACGTCGAGTGTCGGATCGGCCTCGGCGTAACCTTGCTGCTGGGCCTCGCCCAAGGCCTGATCGTAGGTCCAGCCGTGATCGACCATCTGGGTGAGGATGTAGTTGCTGGTGCCGTTGAGGATGCCGTAGAGGCCGGTGAACCGGTTGGCGGCGAGGTTGTGTTGCAGAGCGGTGATGAACGGGATTCCCCCGCCGCAGGACGCCTCGAAGGCGATGGCCACGCCGTTGTTCCGCGCCCGGGCAAACAATTCCACGCCGTGTGCCGCCATCAGCGCCTTGTTGGCCGTCACCACGTGCAGGCCGGCGTCCACCGCACGCTCGACGAACGTTTTGGCCGCACCGGTTCCCCCGGCCAGCTCCGCGACGATATTCAGCCCGTCGGTGGAGAAGAAGTCATCGGCATCGGTGGTCAACACGCCCTCGGGCAGGACGTCGGTGGTCGGGTTCTCATCGCCGGCGCGGATCAGCACGCGGCGCAGCTCGAGCGGCCGCCCCACACGCCGGGCGTAAAGTGCTGCGTTATCGATCAGCAATCGGGCCACACCCCCGCCGACGATCCCGCAGCCGATCAAACCGATACCAACCGGTTGGCTATCCATGGGGCCTCTCCACCGCGCCATGGCGCGGGCACAAAGCATACCAGAAAACGCCATTCAGCCAAGTGCGGAGGGAATGTTGGATATCGGATTGTGGGTTGTGAGCTACGGGCTCTATGGGCTGTGAAAAACTCTCCCCTGCATGCCTTGAGTGCTGTCGAACGGTGGGGGAGATATGGGCATGATCGCAGCGAATGGCCAGAGGGGTCGGTGCGAAGGCGCTTGACCGCGTGAGGCGAATATGATGTGCGTTACATCGATACGACGTGTGGAATTCGGTCCACGACTCTGATTGTTTGTTATTTAGAACCAGCAGGTTGATATTTTAGGGAAGCCATATTACCTACCTGTCCCTGCCAATCATTGTCTCCCATAACACGCCATGCAACTGGTTTGATCGCGTGCCGACTAGGAATTATTGTATCTTTCGGAAAGCCCTGAGAACCCGGTGGTGCGGCAGGTACCATGTATTCTTTGGTAGCATAATACGAGCCAATTACTTCCACCTTGCTGCCTGCTACACCAAGCGGCCACGAACGTGAACCGGAAATTATAACAAGGTTTGCGTCTGCAATTTCTAAAATTGCACCATCGAATTTTCTGTTCTTTGCCAAGCCAGCAACATAGTAAAGCCCTTCCATCGCTTTTTCACTCTTGGATTTTGCGAGAGGAACGAATGCTGGAGGTAGCGTTTTGTTTGGGACGTTTTTACATCCACAGATGGCTGTAAAGAGCAACGCTATACTGCTACATAAAACATACGGCTTGGGGTTACAGTTCATAGTGAAGAACCTCACAAAAACACCTTAAGGCTTATTGCTCGATCCACGTGGTCTTCCTCGCCATCTAGTACACGCCGTACACCACACTTCACCAAGTACACCATTTTCCATAAAGTCATTATATCCTTCTTGCCACTTATCAATACTACTTTCTAACACCTCCATTTCTCTAATATCTGCGAAAGGATATCGGTCTCCCTCACCATCTCCGTCGCGATCTGGATTATGGTACATATCGGCATGCCATATGTGGCCGGTTCGAGGATCGTAATATCCAAAATCGAAATTAACTCCAGAGCCACCACCTGGCATGGGTTTGAAATTTCCTCCAGTCCACTGACTCATATCTACCTTTCCAGTATTGGGATCAGCTACGAAGGATTGGCCTTCGGTGCCTCCCGGCCAGTAATGAATTGAGTACAACTCTGCACACTCACCCTGAGGACATGTAAGCTGGGACTGTGCTTGCTGTGCTTCTGGTAATGTTTTGTAACAGTTCGACATGTCTGGCCAAGGTCGACGTGGATCGAGTGTTAAGTCGCCAAGATTTACACATGTGACACCAACACATCCACGATCTAATTGTTCCCTGAATAAATCTTCTATTTTTTCAAATGCCCGTATGCTCGCAGCGGAATCAATTTTGGGTAAATATTGCTTGTGTCTAGGTTTCCACATCTGACGATAGTAATCATCTCGTGTCCAACTTTTTTGTACAAATTCAAGCCCCATCGGATCCACGCTGCCGTGCAAGATGTGGTAGCCGGCGTAGGTGTTCATGCCATCGGGATAGCCAATGGGATCGCGCATGGCGTGGGCGGGTGTCGCAGCCGAGGCAATCAGAATGATGAAGGCAATGCGTGTCAGAATGGGTGCGTGCGACACGTGGGATGCTCCAAGTTTCATGATAGTTCATGCATGGCTTGTTGCGGGTATGCCGGGCTTGACGACAGGTGACGCGTTGAACGAACGCGTGGCGATGGTTAATTCACAACTACTTTTACGAGGCGTCCCCAATGTGTCCTCCGGCGAAAATAGTCAACGGCGATTCTCGTTATTCAACCCAGCTTGTCAAGAAAAATTTTCTCACCCCCTAATCAGGGCCATGGATTACCCAATCCCAACTACCTTTTTCGCTTTCCAAGACCACGGCCGTTCGTTAAAAACCGAGATGAAACGAAAAGACTCGACATTTCGCATGAGCGATGTAAGGCGTTCAAATACAAGCAATTACACACGATCACCAACTGATTCCGACCGAGCTTAAATGTGACGTGTCAATCCCTAAAGACTCCCGCCGAACGGCGGGAGTCGCGGCACGATTTACTGCCGCTCTTCCAGCGGCACGTACGGGCGCTTGGCCGGGCCGGTGTAGACCTGGCGCGGCCGGTAAATCCGGCCGTTCGGATCCTTGTGGACCTCGTACCAGTTGGCGATCCAGCCGGGCATGCGGCCGATAGCGAACATCACCGTGAACATGTTGACCGGAATTCCGATCGCCCGCAGCAGAATGCCGGAGTAGAAATCGACGTTGGGATAGAGCTTGCGCTCCAGGAAGTAGTCGTCGTGGGTGGCGACCGATTCCAGTTGCTTGGCGATATCCAGCAGCGGGTCCTCGATGCCCTTGGCCTCCAGCAGCTTGTCGACCGCATCCTTGAGAATCAACGCGCGCGGATCGAAATTCTTGTACACGCGGTGCCCGAAGCCCCAGAGCAGGTATTCCTTTTTCTTGACCTGCTCGACGACCTGGTCCACGCTCTGGTCGCCGGCGTTGATGTTCTCGAGCATTTCGATCACGCGCATGTTCGCCCCGCCGTGCAACGGGCCCCACAGCGCACACACCCCCGCCGCCACCGAGGCGAACAGGTTCGCCTTGGAGCTGCCGACCATGCGCACCGTCGCGGTGGAGCAGTTCTGCTCGTGATCGGCATGGAGGATGAGGAACAAGCTCAACGCCCGCACTTCCTCGCGCGTCGGCTCGTAAGGCACATGCGGCAGGGAAAACATCATGTGCAGGAAATTGTTGCAATAGGAACGCTTGGGATCGGGGTACACGATCGGCAGGCCCAGCGACTTGCGGTAGCTGAACGCCGCGATGGTCCGCACCTTGCTCAACAGTTTCGCCGTCGCCTCTTCGAAGTGATGCTCGTCTTCCAGTTCCAGCAGTTCCGGGTGGTAACAACTGCATGCGTTGATCATCGCCGAGAGCATGGCCATCGGATGCCCGTACGGCGGGAAACCCTCGAAGTGGTGGCGCAGGCCTTCGTGCAGCAACTCGTGCTCCGTCAGCAATCGGCGCATCGTCTCCAGTTGATCCGCCGTGGGCAGCTCGCCCCAGATCAGCATATAGGCCGTTTCGATGAAGGTGGTGCTGGCGGCAAGGTCCTCGATGGCGTAGCCGCGATGACGCAGGATGCCCTTCTCACCGTCGATGTACGTGATGTCCGATCGACAGGAGCCGGTGTTGCCGTAGCCGTTGTCGAGCGTGATGTAGCCCGTCTGGCTGCGCAATTTGGAGATATCCACGGCATGTTCGTTTTCGGTGCCGACCTCAACGGGCAATTGCACCGGATCTTTTCCGGGCAGTTCCAATCGGGCGGTTTGCGTCGGCGACGATACATCGGAATTGGTGCTCATTGACCTGCTCCATCTGCGGTGTCGTGATAGGTACCATCCCCGCAGGAATGATGATACAGAATATCAACTTGCCGGCGCATTGACCACTGAAGCGACGAAAAAAATCAGCTCGCAGGGTTTAAAAATGGATCGCCAACCAGCCAACGGGCACACCCCGATCACTGGATACCCTGCTCCTTTTTATACTGCGCCCAGTTCCGCTTCAGCCAGAGAAAGTCCTCAAAGCTTTCGCGCAGCAGGAAGGGATTGGTTCGGCGCTCGTGGCCGATGGTGGAACTGGGTCGCACGCCGACATCGTGGCCGGGCCAGACCTCCACTGCATCGTCGAGCGTCATCAATCGGCCGTGCAGCGAATCGTACTGCGTGCGCGCCTGATCTTCCGAGCCGGTCCCGCCGACCTTCCCGACGAACAATTCGTCTCCGCTGATCAGCTTCGTCTCGTCGACCAGCAGGCCGATGCTGTCCGGTGAATGGCCGGGGCAGTGAATGATGCGGATACGCACCGCGCCCAGCTCGATCACATCGCCGTCATCCACCGGCCGATCCACCGCCACCGGCAGCGCCGCCGAACGGTGCGCCACCACCTGCCCGCCCCCGGCCCGGCTTTGCAGATCGCCCATCGCGTCCACGTGATCGTAGTGCGAATGCGTGGCGACCAGGTACGCCAGCGACAAGCCATGCGCGGCGAGGCGCTGCTGGATCAGCGCCGCGTTGTAGCCCGGGTCGACCACCGCCGCCTGCGCGCCGGCCTTATCGCCGACCAGGTAGGCGAAGTTGCGATCGCCGCCGATGGAAATCTGCTCAAAGATCATGAAAAACCTCCGGTGACAGGCCCATTCCGGGATCGAATCGTACCGGTTTTTTCCGGAGTCAGCCACGGTGGACCGGTCCGGCGCGTATGATTTCACGTTCGGCCTGCAGGCAATAGACCGCATACCCGATACGTTATGGATAGGTATCCCTGTCTGGAGGACCGAATCATGCGCTCCATCGTTTTTATCCTGTCCGTCGCGACTTCAGCGGTGTTGTCTGCCGCGACCGATCCCGAGCTGACCCCGGCCGAAAAAGCGTATTTCCAGCGCGGCTACATGGCGGTCCGCAGCAGTTACATCGAACTCGACGGCAAGTTCTACTGCTGCCCGGCATACGACCCGGCCTACGACAACTCCAACCATGCGCAATCCGCCCAATGGATTCGCGAACACACCGAGAAGCTGGAGTTCGACTCCCCCCTGCTGGACTGGGTCAAAACCGAATCCCTGGTCCCGCCGCGCGCCGAAGCCGAAGCGTATTGTCACATGCTGCCCGAGGTACAGGTCGGCCAGTACGGCTTCATCCGGGAATCCAGCATCCTGCGCAACGCCAACGACGGCTCGATCGAAATCACGAAGATCACGCTCGTCGACTCCGCGGGCCTGGAAAAGCAGAAAGAGCTCGATAAGAAAGCCCTGGACCAATGGGCCGAGGAACTTCGTGCCGAGGCACGCCAGCGCAACTGGCAGGCGCGTCGGGACCGGAACTGGAAAGCCAGGCCGGCACTCGGGCCGGGCGCCTGGGGCGAATGGATTGACAAGGCCGAGCAGATCAATGAAAACCGCTACGCCCAGCGTGAAGCATTGATCAAAGTCGAACAAACGCTGGCCAGGTACAGCATCGAAATCGTCGGTGTCAACGACACGCGATTGCAACCCGGCAAACCGTACACCAACCAACAGCTGATCGTGATCGACCGGGCCGACAACAGAAGCACGGAATCCTCGGGCACGCTGACCATGGCGCCGGCAACGTTGTTTCGCCGCGGCCTGAATCCGCAGCAGTTCGAAACGCTGTTGAAGAGCAGGGAAATATCCAACAAAACCTTCGCCGGGTTGATCGAATCGAAGCTCAAGGAGAATCCGCAGAGCTTTCGGGACGCGGTGATCGAATTACTGGGCGACGATGCCCAACCCGCCCCGCCGGCCCAGCTCACGAAGAGCGAGCAGCGCGCCGCACGCGATGAAGAACGCGAAGACCACCGGGAAGCCAAAGAAGCGGCGCGCGAACTGTCGCCGTTCCCGCGTCGGCGGAGGTGATCCGAACCGTTAATCCAATCCGTACAACGGCCGCAACTTGGATTGCAGATGCGTGATCAGTGCCTCGGCGTCCAGCGGCCTGCCGGTGACGTGTTCGGCCAACGCATCGGCGCGGTACCTGCCGCCCTGCCGATGCACCGTCTCCTTCAGCCAGTTGATCAGCGAAGAAAAGTCGCCTTCGGCGATCTGTCCATCGAGATCGCCAAGGTCGGTCCGGGCTTGTTCAAACAACTGCGCCGAGAGCATCGAACCCAGGGAATAGGTCGGGAAGTATCCGATCGCCCCCATCGCCCAGTGAATGTCCTGCAGGCAGCCGTTCGCATCATCCGGGACCTCCACGCCCAGCAGCTCACGATAGAGTCGATTCCATTGCCCAGGCACATCGGCCGCATCCAGATCCCCGCGCATCAGCTGACGCTCCAGCTCGAAACGGATCATGATGTGAAGGTGATACGTCGCCTCATCGGATTCGACGCGGATCAGGCCCGGTTGAATCAGATTCGATGACGCGTACAGGGCGTCTGCGTCCAGTCCGTTGACCGCCTGGCCGAAATGCTCGTGCAACATCGGCGTGCACCACCGCCAGAACGACCGGCTGCGCATCACGTGGTTTTCAATCAGGCGCGATTGCGATTCGTGGACGATCAGGCCTGCATCGGAGCCGAACGGTGTGCCGTGGTGTTCGCCATCGGGATAATTCTGGAAGTAGATGCCGTGCCCCGATTCGTGCAGCGTCGAGCCCAGTGCATCGAGCAGAAGATGATCCTGAAAGCGCGTGGTCATGCGAACGTCATCGACGTTCATTCCAATGCAGAACGGGTGGGTCGATTCATCCAGGCGGCCGCGGTGCAGATCAAAGCCGATGCGCTCAACCACCGCACGGACGAACTTTCTCTGTTGCCCGATCGGCAAGCGCAACGGATTGATGCAATCGGTCGGCGGATCGGATGCCCCGGCCAACTCGCCGAGCAGTGCGACCAGGCGCCGGCGCAAAGGCGCGAATTGCGCCTCGACCTTCGCGGCGGTCATGCCCGGCTCGAATCCCTCGGCCAAAGCATCCCACGCTTCGCCCCCCTCGTCCCAGCCCCAGCACCGGGCCTGCTGCCGGCTGAGTTCGACGATCTTTTCAAGCCACGGCCGAAATGTCGCGTAATCGTTCTCGCGGCGGGCCCGGGCCCAATGGTGCTTGGCCAGACTGCACGTCCGCGACATCTCGGCCACCAGCGCTTCCGGTATCTTCGTCGCCCGATCGTAGTCCCGGCGGTTTTCCCGCACGTTCACCGCCCCCGGATCCTGCGCAT
>JANQHK010000083.1 GCA_028282685.1 Phycisphaeraceae bacterium | reverse complement strand
AATCGCACGGCCGATCGTCGTAGGCGTGTTGTCGTCATTACACATCGGATTTCCGCCGCGTTCGCAGATCATGGCGGTCAAGTCGTAAATCGCCGACATAGAAACCCTCCTCGTTAATTGGGGGCCAGCCCCGTACTCTGCCAACCGCCGGACCAAGTCGCGGACGGCAGCGTCCGAGGGATACCAGGCGTCGCCTGATGCGAGCCCGTTTTCATCCGCCCATTCCCGATACACCTTCACGGCATCTATTCCGGCGTATATTCCACGGCCGGTAACGCCGCCTTCGCCGCCTCAACTGCCTGAGTCTCGACATACCGCCTCACATTGGCGAGCACGCCTGACGCGAGGCCGGCTGCAAACCTCTCGAAGGTCTCCTTGTCGGTCATGTCGCGCAGGATCGGTTTGCCGCCAGCGTCGACGCCATCTTGGATCCGGCCATATGCCGCGCGGTAGCAATCGAAGAACTGCCCCACCACGCCGTCGTCCGCGACGACGCTTCCGCTGACGACCTGATCCGACCCATCAACCAGCCCTTCGAATTGCATTCTGAACCGTCCGGGCATTGCCAAACTCCCATTAGGCGGTGGCGCTAAGTCCATGGCTCTCGAGTACGTCTATGATGGAGGAGATGGCCGCGCGCCCTTCTGTGTCTTGAGTGGAGCCACCCGCCGGGTCATTGATTTTCGACGCCCTATTCGCGCCGTTTAATCGAACGTTCCGCCGCGTCCCTGTTCCACCCGCCTCGGTCCCCACCTCGAATACATCGCCGTTCCAACGAAGCATCGCCCGCTCATGGTTCGTCGGCGAGGGTATTGCGTTTGCGGTTTTGTAAATCTCTAACGCAGCGGAATTGGTTTCCAGACCGTGCAACGCCAACACGCCTGCAACGCCGTTACGCTGAAGAATGGTGTCTGCAGCGTAATCCGCACCTGCCGAGGTCCAAACGAGACTGCCAGTGTTGTTAAGTGCAAGTAGCGCGCGCCCGCTTATATTTGCGATCTCCAACAAATTGACGCTGTTCGTATCGCCAAACGTGAATCGTCCCTGAGCGCGCCGATAGAGACCCAGGTTATTTGCCGGGCCGATGGAGTCACCTATTCGCAGCGCCGGACTCCCTATTGAGCCCGCGGCCAGATAAGCCCCTTGTTGAGACCCTACGGTGAAGATCGCCGAGCCACCGCGCAGCAACTCCAACAACGTCGAATCGGAGTGGCTCGCCGTGTCAGTGACGTCGACCTTTAGCGCGCTGAACACAACGCTGGCGTTGTTCCATGTCTGCTCGATCGCAAAAGGATCGTTCGCGGTTTTCGATCCGGTGCGGCGGATATGATCGTCGAACTTGTCGCGCAGCGCCGCAAGTCCGAACGGCTCGGGCGCTGCCGCAGCCTGCGAGGCGGCACCGAACAGAATGTCCGACCATTCAATATCGGCTTTGTTGGCGGTAATGGGAAGTGTTTTCAGATTGAACGTCATCGTATCAGTCCCAAATCAGATGGGTCTCGCCCCACACCAATGGATCAACGCCCCACAGCAAT
>JANQHK010000127.1 GCA_028282685.1 Phycisphaeraceae bacterium | reverse complement strand
GAAAAAACCCCGCCGTAAACGGCGGGGCTTGAGTAGTAAACTTGGACTGGATTCCCGCCTGCGCGGGAATGACGCATTTCAGTTCCGCGATCCGAGTTCCCGGTTCTGCGTTGGTCACACCGCCATGTGTTCGGTGCGGGCGATGATTTCGTCCTGCAGGCCCTTACCGAGGTCGATGAAGTAGTCGCTGTACCCGGCCACGCGGACGATCAGGTCGCGGTGTTTCTCCGGTTCGCGCTGGGCATCGCGGAGAACGTCGGCGGTGACGACGTTGAACTGCACGTGATGGCCGTCCATGCGGAAATAGGTGCGGACGAGCTCGGCCATGCGGTCGGCGCCGTCCTGTTCGAGCAGTTGCGGGGTGAACTTCATGTTCAGCAGCGTGCCGCCGGTGCGGGCGTGGTCGATGCGCGCCGCCGAGCGGATCACCGCCGTGGGCCCGCGCGTGTCGCAGCCCTGACTGGGGCTGATGCCGTCGCTGAGCGGGATGCCGGCGCGGCGGCCGTCGGGCGTGGCGCCGGTGACCTGCCCGAAGTAAATGTGGCAGGTGGTCGGCAGCAGATTCACGCGGTACTTGCCGCCCTTGGTGTTCGGTCGGCCGTTCAGCACGCCGTAGTACAACTCGAACGACAACTCGGCCAGATCGTCGGCCAGGTCGTCATCGTTGCCGTACTTGGGCGTTTCGGTCACCAGTTTCGTGCGCAGCGGCTCGGCGTCGGCGAAGTCGCTGTCGCAGGCGGCCAGCAGGTCGTCCATCGTGCAGGTGTTCTGCTGGAAGACGTTGTAGCGGATGGAGGCGAGCATGTCGGTCAGGGTGCCGATGCCCACGCCCTGGATGTAAGTCGGGCTGTATCGCGCGCCGCCTTCGTGGTAGTCCATGCCGTGTGCGATGCAATCGTCGACCAGGGCGGAGAGGAACGGCGCGGGCATGCGCGTGGAATACAAGCGTTCGATGACGTTGTTCCCGGCGATTTTCAGATCGACGAAGTATTGCAGTTGCGTCTTGTATGCTTGGACGACCTGCTCGAATGCGGTCCAGTGGCGCGGATCGCCGGTCCTGGGGCCGACCCGTTTGCCGGTGCGGGGATCGACGCCGTCGTGCAGGGCCAGTTCGAGAATCTTGGGCCAGTTGATGTAGCCGGTGAGCGTGCAGGCCTCCTTGCCGAACGCGGCGATGGTCACACAGCCGCTGGGCCCGCCGTCGCGCGCATCTTCCCAGGTTTTTCCGTCGTGCAGCAGTTCCTTGATGATCACATCGGCGTTGAAAATCGACGGCTGACCGAATCCGGCTTTGACCACCCGACAGGCGCGCTTCAGAAAGCGGTCCGGGTTGCGCTTGGAAAGCTGGATGCACGTGCTGGGCATCATCATGTGCATCTCTTCCACGACGTCGAGCATCAGGTAGCTGACGGCGTTGACCGCATCCTCGCCCTTCGGCCCCAGTCCGCCGCAGTTGATCAGCGCAAAGTCCTGGTAGGTGCCGGACTGTTCTTCGGTGATGCCGACCTTCGGCGGAGCCGGCTGGTTGTTGAATTTGACCCAGAAGCACTGGAGCAATTCACGGGTCTGGTCGATGTTCAGCGTGCCGGCTTGCGTCTCGGCTTGGTAGAACGGATCGAGATGCTGGTCGAGGCGGCCGGGATTGAACGAATCCCAGACGTTCAACTCGCAGATCACGCCGATGTGAATGAACCAGTACGATTGCAGTGCTTCGCGGAACGTGCGCGCCGGATGCTCGGGAACGTGGCGGCAGACCTCGGCGATCTCCAGCAGTTCCTGTTTGCGCTGCGGGTCGGTTTCGTCGGCGGCCAGTTGCTCGGCCCGATCGGCGTGGCGATGCGCGTAACGGATCACCGCCTGGCAACCGATGCGCATGGCCTTGAGTTCGTCGGCCTTGTCGGCGGCGCGGGGATCGGTGAAGTAATCCAACTCGGCCAGGGCATCGTCGATCCGCTGGAGGTAACCGGCCAGACCGAGTTGGTAGATCTTGTCATCGTGGATGTGGTGACCGGGGGCGCGCTGTTCCATGAATTCGGTGAACACGCCGGCCTCGAAGGCGGTGTGCCACGGTTCGGTCATCGCGGCGAAGACGTGTTCCCGTTGCGTGCGACCGGTCCAAAAGGGAATGATTTTTTCCCGATAGACCTGGCGAACGTCGTCGGAGACCTCGAAGCGCGTGCGATCGCGATTGTGCACGGCATCGAAATCTTCCAGGGTATGGCAGCAGAGTTCGGGGTAGGTGGGCGTGGCGCGCGGGGCCGGGCCGCGCTCGCCGACGAGCAACTCACCATCGCCGATGTAGATCGCCTTGCGGTCCAGATAATGGGCCAGCGCCAGCGCCCGCGCCACGGGCACGGAATGACGCTCAAAGGCGCCGGACTGATAGAACTCGGTGATCAGCTCGGCCCGTTCGCTGGTGATGTAGGGCGACGTCTCGACCGACTGGGTACGCAGCTTGCGAATTCGTTCGTTCATGGATTACCCGCCAATTTTCACCTGCAAACCACAATCGCGCAATTGCGATGCAATTCGATCCATATCTTCCTCGCTGGGAGGATGAAATTCAAATTTTTCTTTTCCGATCGCCATGCGACCGGCCTTTTCCTCGCCCATGCGGTGGTAGGCAAGCAGATCGATCCGCTCCACCGCTTCCAGCCGGCTTAAAAACCGGCCCGCCGCGGCGATGTGGCCCGGTGAATCGTTGACCGTCGGCACGACGGGCATCCGTATGAACATTCTAGACCCGCTTTGGGACAGACGTTCTAAGTTTCTTAAAATTAAATCGTTGGAAACCATGGTGTAACGTTTGTGCTCAGTGGGGTCGATGTGCTTGAGGTCGGCCAGGAACAGATCGACCCACGGGGCGATCCGCTCGATCATCGTCCAGTCGGCGTAGAGCGTGGTGTCGATGGCGGTATGAATCTCATGCTCCCGGCAGCGACGGAGCATGGCCTCGAGGAACCGGGCCTGCATGAGCGGTTCGCCGCCGCTGAACGTCACCCCCCCGCCCGATTCATCGTAAAAGAGTACGTCCCGTTCGAGATCGGCCAGGAGATCATCCGCTCCAACGACTCGGCCGATCTGCGGCCGATCGACCCGGCAGCACCCGTCGTCTGCCACCGCCCGCTCCAGCCGCGCCGCCTCCACCCCCTCGCGCCAGCTTTCGGGATTGTGACACCACCGACAGCGCAACGGGCAGCCCTTCAGGAAGACCGTCGTGCGAATACCCGGACCATCGTGGATGGCGAAGCGCTTCAGATCAAACACCACGCCGATCGGCGGGTCCGCGGCTGTCGTACCCGTGTTGGCGGATCGAAGGACGGCCATCCCGTCAATTGTACCACAGCGCGTCAAGTCCCCATGCCCGTGCGGATGGCTGAGCAGGACAATCGCCCGCTGAATAACCGTTGTAACCGTCACAACCGTTCGCGGTCATGACAAACCCCACCAACGGAGACGAAAAAACCTTGGAACTGCCCAATGTGAATTTTACGATGGCAATGCTTGCGGCAGGAAAACCCCGAACCGATAAAAACCGGAAAGGAACAACGATGACCACGACCTACGTCCCCCTCAGCGACGCTCCCGAACGCCGGCAATCCGGCCGCAAGGGCCCGGTGGCCAAGTGAATCCGATCGCGGCTCACCCAGCGATGCAACGTCATCAAGCGTATGAAAAAACCCCGCCGTAAACGGCGGGGCTTGAGTAGCAAACTTGGACTGGATTCCCGTCTGCGCGGGAATGACGAATGCTCAAGTCTCAGGACTCAAGACTCAGGACTTACTGCCCGATGGCGAAGCGGACGAAGCTCTTGACGGTCACGCCGTCCGGAAGGATGTCGGCGATGGTCTTCTTTGAGCCCAGTTCCTTGACGTATTCCTGACCGAGCAGGGTGTGCTCGCCGACCCATTTCCTGACTTTGCCGATCGCCATTTTCTCAGCAATTTCGGCGGGCTTGCCGGATTCCTGCGCCTCTTCGATGGCGCGCTGGCGCTCTTTCTCCAGCGCTTCAGCGGGCAGGCCCGATTCATCCACGGCCAGCACCGGATAGGGCACGCCCGCGGTGATGTGCTGGCAGATGCCGATCAGCAGGTCTTCACCGGCCGGACCTTCGCACTGGACCATGGCCCCGGCCTTGCTGTTGTGGTGCACGTAGAAACCGACCGCGCCGCCGGCGTACTTCCGGCCGCGGTGGTAGGAGATGTTTTCCTGGATCTCGATGCGCAGGTCATCGATGATCTTGGTAATCGCATCGTTGACCGGCACGTCGCCTTCGTCGGCGGCCAGGGCGATATCGGCAATCTGATCGACCGCTTTGATAAAGCCATCGTTGCGCGCGACGAAGTCGGTCTCGGCGTTGACTTCCACGATCGCCGCGCCACCGTTGCCGTCGGCCTTGGCCACGATCAGGCCTTCCGCGGCTTCGCGGTCGGTCCGCTCGTCCATCTTGCCCTTGACCTTCTTGCGCAGGATTTCGACGGCGGCTTCGAAATCGCCGTTGGTTTCGTTCAGCGCTTTCTTGCAGTCCATCATGCCCAGCCCGGTGCGCTGGCGGAGCTTGGCTACGTCTTGGGCGGTGATCGCCATGGCTTGAATCTCCTTGTGCGAGGCGGCCGGTCGTTCCACCGGCGAGGGTAACCGTTTCGTGTAAACGGCCGGTTAGCGCGGCCGTCGAATCATCCGTCGGCCGGCTTTTCCGATTGTTCCTTGCGGTCCTTTTCGACGTTCAACTGTTCGAAAATTTCGCCGGGCTTGGGCAGGTCGGCAGGTTCGGCAGGCGGCGCGTCCGGGGCGGGCGCTTCGACGGCGGGCGCGGGCGGGGCGGCGGGCTCGGTCGCTTCGGGCTGCGGTGCGGCTTCGGCGGATTCATCCCCCGCCTCGTCGCTTTCCTCATCGGCGCGGAATTTGGCGCGGCTGGAGCGGCGGCGCGGCGTCGGCGCCGTCGGGGAGACCTGGTCCTTGCCTTCCGACTTCTGCGCCCGGGCGCTCTTGCCTTCCTTCACCGCCTCGAGCAGCTGCTTGATCACCAAGTCGATCGCGCGCATCGCATCGTCGTTGCCGGGGATCGGCAGGTCCGCCAAGTCCGGATCGGAATCGGTATCGATCAGGCAGACGGTGGGAATGCCCAGCTTGGCCGCCTCGCGCAGGGCGTTGACCTCACGCGTGACGTCGACGACCACCACCGCACCGGGCAGACGGTCCATCGTGCGGATGCCGCCGAGGTTGCGGTCGATCTTCTTGCGCTCGCGGGTGAGCTGGCTGGCCATCTTCTTCGAGTAGTTTTCCCACTCCGAGCCGCCCATCAGCGATTCCAGTTCCTCCAGGCGCTTCAGACGCGAACGGATGGTGCGGAAGTTGGTCAGCGTGCCGCCGAGCCAGCGCTCGATGACATACGGCATGTGTTCGGCTTCGACCTGCTTGACGGCCGGGCGCGCCTGGCGCTTGGTGCCGACGAAGAGCACGTCCTTGCCGGAGGCGACGGTCTTGGTGATGAACTTCTTGGCCAGCAGCAGGCCCTTAACGGTCTCGCGCACGTCCACGATGTGGATGCCGTTCTTCTTGGCGTAGATGTACGCCTGCATCTTCGGGTTCCACGCGCTGGAACGGTGGCCGTAGTGAATCCCGGCCTCGATGAGGTCTTTAACCAGGGATGCCATGATGGGGAATCCTCGCTCGTTCAGCGGCACCGGCGTTTGCGGCGGGTCGATCCGCACTCGCACAGGGGCGCTTGGGGCGGTGTGCAATGGGCCGTCGAACCATTCGACGACCGGTGAAAATCGGTCACAGGGCGAACGCCGCCCCAAAACCGCCGATCCCGACCCGGATCGGAGCCAAATAATATACCTTGCGAAAACAAATATGCCAAGACAAGCAAGCACCAAGGATCAATTGTCCAATGGCAAATTAAGGTTCAACCCTCAACAACCAGGTCGGCGAGCTGAGCTATGCCTCGACTTGAACATTGATTGGTTCTTACTTTGCTATTAGTCCTTGGTTATTGGTCCTTGTTTCGCTCTTAGTCATTAGGATTTCGTCATTTACATTCACCTGTCGGCTCTGATAGAATTGGCGGTCGTTTTCCCCGCCTGAAGTTTCCCCGGAGCATGCCCTGCATGGCCAAGACCCAGCCCATTATTGAGCGTCACGATGCGCGGATGACGCTGAACTACCCGCGGTGGTCGATCGCCATCGATTCCGGGCAGGGTTGCGTGCTGGTCGATGCCGACGGTAAGGAATACCTGGACCTATTCAGCGGATTCGGGGCGGGGATTCTGGGCCACTGCCATCCGGACCTGGTGGCGGCGGGCACCAAGCAGATGAACAAGCTGTGGCACGTGGGCAACCTGCTGCACACCGAGCCGCAGACCCTGCTGGCCGAACAGGTCGCACGGAAAGGATTCGGCGGGCGCAGTTTCTTCAGTCACAGCGGCGCCGACGCCAACGAGGCGGCGGTCAAACTCGCGCGCCTGTACGGCAAGGCCAACCCCGGCGTCAGCGCCAACGACTGGGGACGGTACAAGATCATCAGCGCCACGCTCAGTTTCCACGGCCGATCCTTCGCCACGATGGGCGCGACGGGCAACGAAGCGGTGCGTCAGGGTTTCGAGCCGCTGCTGCCGGGCTTCGTGAATGTGGAATACAACAGCATCCCGGCGATTGAGGCGGAACTGGACGAGACGGCGGTGGCGATCATCGTCGAACCGATCCAGGGCGAGGGCGGCGTGAACGTGCCGGAGGACAATTACCTGCCGCGGTTGCGCAAGCTGTGCGACGAGCGCGACATGCTGCTGATTTGCGATGAGGTGTGGACCGGCTGCGGGCGGACGGGCAAATGGTTCGGTTACCAGCACTGGGGTGTTGAGCCGGACATCATGACGCTGGGCAAGGCGGTGGGCTGCGGGCTTCCGCTGGGGGTGATGTGCGCCAACGAACGGGCGGCGGCATTTTTCGACGTGACGAAGATGGGCCGGGTGACCCACGCCACCACGCTGGGCGGCAACTGCGTGACCACGGCCGTGGCGGCGCGGATGTTCGAGGTGCTCGAACACGACGGGCTGGTCGAGCGCGCAGCGAAACTCGGCCAAACCATTGCCACGCGCCTGATGAAAGCGGCGAAAAAGAGTCCGGCCATCCGGCAGGTCCGCGGACGCGGGCTGTTCCTCGGTATCGAGCTGGACCCCGCCCAATCCGACGGCGCGTTTGAAAACGGCAGGCAGGTGGTCGATCGTTGTTTGGAACAGGGGGTGATGTTGAACGTCGTACAGGGTAACGTGATTCGTCTGGCGCCGCCGTTGATCGTCACAGATGAACAAATCGACCGCGGCCTGGATGTATTGATCGACGCGATTGGGAAATAGACCCGCCATGAATGGTTTTCCGTATCGACAATGCCGGATTCTGTGCGCAGCGATGGCGGCGGTCGCGTGGTTGTCGCTGGTCGGATGCGAGGCCGAACAACAAACCGAAACCCCGGCCGAACCGCTGCCCAAGCTCGGGGACATCCAGCCCGCCCCGGTCAGCACCGCCCACTGGCGACGATCCAACAGCAACGACGCGGGCCTGCCCGGCCTGCCCAACCCCACAGCAACCCCGCCCGGCGGCACCGGCTACACCGATACGCCGATGACTATGAAACGCATGCTCATCGAGCGGCTGTTGTTCAAACGCGACGATCAACGCGTCGACTTCGCACTGAAGCTGCTGGACACACCGCCCTTCGACGACGAATCGCTGCAACTGTGGCGCGCCAACGGCATGGCGTGGGGCCGGTGCGAGCGCGATAAGCTACCGATGCTCATGTCCAACCTGCCGCGCCCCGTGGCGAAGGCGCAATACCAGGCCACCGCCGGCCACGCGCCCGTGCCCATCGCACTGAGCGGACGCCTGATCAATTCCCAGCGCGTGCGCTACTACGAGCAGCCGGGCCAGTCGCGCCTGGTCAAACTGATCGGCGGCCGATACCAGATGCTGATGCAGTTGATCGAACCGATGGATCCGGACGACCCCATCCGCCTGCGGCTGCTGCCGCACCACTTCGGGCCCAAGGCCTCGCTGATGCCCCGCCAGCCCGCAGAAAAAATGCTGGACGGCACCACATTCGACGCACTGGCGCTCAACGCCAAAGCGCCGGATGAGACGATCTGGGTGTTGTGGTGGGATGGCGGCGTCAACGAGCAGGAAACAGATGAAACAAACGCCGACGAACCCGCGACACCCACCGATCGCACCGCCCGACAGGCGCGGACCGCCCGTTCGGTGCGCTCGGTCCGCCAGGTGCGCGCCGCCGACACGGGCATCCCGCTCGGCCAAGCCCTGCTGACCGGCTCGCGCAACCAACAACCCGTCCAGGTTGTCCTGCTGCTGACCGTGCGGTAATCATCTCCAGGCAACGATCCACGTTAGAATGTTGAACATGCGAATACTCGGGATCGATCCCGGCTTGCAGACCACCGGTTACGGGTGCGTGGAAACCGCCCCGCCGCCGGCTGAACCGAAGCTCGTTGAAGCGGGGGTGTTTCGCTTCAAAGCCAGGTCTCCGATGGTCGATCGCCTGCGGCAGTTGCACGAAGACCTGTCGGCTGTCATCAACGAGTTGAAACCGGATCAACTGGCGGTCGAAAAACTCTACGCGCATTACAAACATCCGCGCACGGCGATCCTCATGGCGCATGCGCGCGGGGTGATTCTGCTGGCGGCGACGCAGGCGGGATTGGCGGTGGAGAACCTGCCCTCCACATCCGTCAAGAAATCGATCACCGGCCACGGCCACGCCTCCAAGCAGCAGATTCAACAGGCGGTGGCGGCGCTGTACGGACTGGCCGAGCCGCCGAGCCCGCCGGATGTCGCCGATGCCATTGCCATCGCCACCTGTCACGCGCGGCGGATTGCATGTCTGTAGCTATCCGCTATCGGCCGTCAGCTATCAGCATGAAAAACAGTGAGATTGCATTGCGCTGGCGCAGCGGATGTAAGCGGATAGCTGAATGTTGACAGCTTCCGTTACAATGCCGTCATGATCTGTCGCGTGCACGGCATTCTGGAGCGCATCGAAAGCGGCAAGGCCGAGCTGGATATGGGCGACGGCCTGCATTACGAAGTTCTCCTGAGCGCCTGGGCTCAGCAGCAGTTATCCGGCCTGGACGGCCAACCGGTCACGCTCTACACGCTGCACTTTCTGGAGGGCTCGGCGCAGGGCTCGACGTTCGTTCCCCGTTTGGCGGGATTCCTGAGCGAAACCGACAAACGGTTTTTCGAGTTGTTCACGACCGTCAAGGGCATCGGGCCGAAGAAGGCGCTGGGATGCCTGGTCTACAGCAGCGACCAACTGGCGGGGGCGATTGCCGAGCGCGATGTGAAACTGATCCAGACGCTGCCGGGCGTGGGCAAGCGCATGGCCGAAACGATCATCGCCACGCTGCACGGCAAGGTTGACGAGTTTGTCGGCGAGGCAGCGGTCGCGGCCGGGGACGGTTCGGTCGCGCGCGCCGCCGTACCGGGCGGCCCGCCGCGCGAAGCGCTGGACGTGCTGATGCAACTGGGCGAATCCCGCGCCAATGCCACCGCATGGATCGACCAGGCCATGGTGCAGAATCCCGAACTCGACGATGCCCAGCAGATCATCGCCGCGGCGCTGCGCATCAAATCCGGCGTTAAATAAACCACAAAGGCAACGCCGTCTTTGTTTAGCGGTCGATCGTAGATCGACGTTCAGGAGACAGGAACCAAGACATGCGACATGCGTTGATCATGGCGGGCGGATCGGGCACGCGGCTGTGGCCGATGAGCACCAGGGATCAGCCCAAGCAGTTGATTCGGTTCCTCGACGGCCAATCGCTGCTCGAAGCGGCGGCGGATCGGTTGGAGGGCCTGGTCGAAAAACCCCGGCGCTACATCGGAACCGGCGAAGCGCTGCGCGAACCGATTCGCCGTGCGCTGCCGGATTTTGACGATGCCCACATTCTCGGCGAGCCGGCCCGGCGCGATACGCTCAACGCCGTGGGCCTGGCCGCAGCAGTCATCGGCAAGTCCGACCCCGATGCCGTGATCGCCGTGCTCACCGCCGACCAGATCTTCAAACCGGTGGAGATTTTTCAGGATCGGGTGCGCCGCGGTTACGAACTGGTGGAGCGCCATCCCGAAATGCTGGTGACGTTCGGCATCACACCCACCGAGCCCAGCACCGGCTTCGGTTACGTGCATCGCGGCGAGGCGATCGCCGATTGCGAGCACTGCTACCGCGTGATCGAGTTCAAGGAAAAGCCCGATGCAGCCACGGCCAAACAATACGTGGACAGCGGCGAATACCTCTGGAACGGCGGGATGTTCGTCTGGCGTGCCGACACCTTGCTGCAATACATCGCCGAGTATCAACCGCAGGCGCACGCGGGCCTGGAGAAAATCCGCGAGGCCTGGGGAACGGCGGAGCAACAGGATGTGCTGAACAAAGAATATCCGCTGTTGCCCAAGATCAGCGTGGATTACGCGGTGATGGAGCCGTCCAGCAGGGCCGGGCGCGTGGCGACGGTTGATCTGCCGATTGAATGGATTGATGTGGGCAGTTGGACCAGTTACGCCGAGGTCTGTCGTCAGGACGAATCGGACAATGCGATCGGCGGCGTCAAGACGCTGCTGAACGAAACGCGGAATTGCATCGTTGCCGGCAGCGATCCCGACCACCTGATCGCCACGATGGGCGTGGAGGGATTGATCGTGATTCACACGCCGAAGGCGACGCTGGTCTGTCGAAAAGAGGACGAGCAACGCATCAAGCAACTGCACGCGGAAATCGCGGAACGGTGCGGCGATGAATACGTCTAGGGTGGAAAGAGCGGATGGACCACCCCAACCGGAGGTACGAACCATGAACATGCGAGCAACTGTTTTGTGGGGCATGGGCATCGGCCTGGCGGTTTTCTTCGGCATCGCGGGCTGCGAAGAAAACAAGACCGCAAAACTCCAGACGTCCCCCGCCGATCGCGCCCGGTCGAATACCTCGGCCGCGGACAGTCGGCTGGATCTGCGCACGCAGGCGGGCCGGGGCGCTTACACGCTGCAGGTGGGTTATTACGATGCGAATTTCGGTAACGATTTCCGTCAGGCCGCGGAGAAGGCCGCGAAGGTGCTTCGTGACGACGGCCAGCAGGCCTATTACTACCACGGCCCGAACGTTTCGCTGGTGACAATCGGCGTGTTCGGCGCCGACGCGGTCGCCACCGATCCGAACTCCGGCCAGACGGTCTACGGCGCTGAGGTGATCGAGCTGCGCACGCAGTTTCCGCACCACATGGCCAACGGGCGCGAGGTGATCCAATACATGCCCAACGGCACAAAAGTCCGCGAGGGCTCCAGGCTGGTGCGCATTCCCGCGCCCAAGCCGGCATGGCGATGATGGCGGACGATTCGGATCACCGTTTCATCACTTCGGCCACGGTCCGACGAACGGTTTCACCTCGCTCATCCAGCGCCGCGCGCACGAGGTTCATCCGATCCGCCTTGCGCAGCTCGCCAATCATCTCAATCAACTTGTGATCGCGGCGTTGCAGGAACGCGCGGAATGCCGATTCCAGTTCATGCCGTTCGTATCCGATAAGCGGATCGGGTAAACCGGTCTGCATCATCGCCCAGTCGATCATGCCGCGCTGCGTGGCGGTAAAACGAAACAGATCGAGCAGCAAAGACAAGCGCGCAGACGGGCCGGACAACGGATCATCGACCTCCGGGGGCAGAGCCGAAAGATCGGTCGGCTTTTCAATCGGGACATCGGCACTGACGATCGGGGCCAGCGCCGTGTTGAGCGTGGTGCGCCCGCGATCGGGAAAATCCACGGTCAGGCGCTGGGCGCGCCGGCCTTCGTGTTCGATCACCGCGGCGGCGCGCACCCGGCCGATACCCCACTCCGGCCGCTTGGCGTGGCGCACCCGATCATCAACACGAAACAGCTCATCCATGATTTGATCCCACATCCAAATCCAAGGAAAAACCCCGAGCCGAAACTCGGGGCGGGTAATGCGGATGAGAGGATTCGAACCTCCACGGGGTGTAACCCCCACTAGAACCTGAATCTAGCGCGTCTGCCAATTCCGCCACATCCGCAAGGCAGCCGCCGGTCCGGCGGCGAATGTCTTATTGTAGAACCGTCGCACCACGATGCAAGACAGCTCCTATCCGCGGTCATCGGCCAAATCGCACAGCGTGCTGAATAACTGTTGCGCCTGCGGGCAGACCGGCTCGTCGCAAACCGTCCGCTGAAGACGCTTTTCGGGGAAGGTCCGATCGATCGATGCGTCGGTAAAGCTCGCCAACCGTTCCAGCCCCGCCGGCTCGAGCAACTGCGCCGCGTGCAGAAACAGCCACCGCCCCCGGTGTCGATGCCGATCGACCACCTGTCGGTACATCGCCTGCCAGACATCCACGGCCTGGGCGAAGTTCATCCGCACCTCCGCCAGGTAACGCTGGCTCTCCACCTCCCGACAGATGCTCGCTGCGGTAACCGCTGGCTCGCGAAACACGCAAACGAATACCGTGGACTGGGGCAGATGCGGACGCCAGGCCTCCAGCGTGTAACAGAAGCGCGGATCTTTGTAGCAGAACGGCGTGCGCGAACAGGCCGCGCCGATCTGCTGATGCGTTTGCGGATCGTCGGCCAGAGGCAATTCGCCCTCCAGTGCCGCCAGCCAGTAATGCCGCCGCCCGATGCCCGTCGGCAAGTCGCCGGCCTGCGCCACGGCCGGTTCTAACAACGATTCGTTGATGGCGTTGATCCGCCGACTTTCATAAAAGCCCTTGGGATTGGACTGGCGCGCTTCGACCAAGTCGTCCCCGAGATGATAACCGGCCCCGGCCAGTGTCCCGGCGACCAGCGAGGTACCGCTTCGGCCCGATCCCAGCACAATCACGTTATGCATGCGGCTCGCCTCGTCCAAGCTCAACGTCTTTCGCAATCCGCGCCAACTGGTTAGCGGTAAGCAGGTCTTCGGAGCGGTCGTGAATCTTGCCGACGTATTTCATCCCCGAGCCGGTGGTCACTTCCTCGCCCATGTGACTGAACACCGCCAGCGACTCGGTCCATTCAATCTGAAGAAACTCCGCCACACGGCGCATCGTCGATTCGGTATCTTCGATCAGCGGTTCAAACTCGATAATCAGCAGACGATCGGGATACCGCTCGGCAAGATCGCGCACCATGGCGCGACGTTCGGTGATTTCGCGGGCTTCGCCCCGCTCGATCAGTGCATCGACGGTAAGCGTTTCGAATTTCTCCGTGCGGAAGTCTTCCTTGACGGGCGTGCGGCCGGCGCGCGTGGCGATGATCCCCGCCGCATCACGGAACGTGTACAACATCTTGCCCGTATCGAACCGTTCGAGGAAGAACCGCGGCGTGGGCTGGCGGTTGTTATCCATCGTGGTGAAATAACGCACGGCGTCACGATCGAACGGATAACGGTTCCAACACTCCAGCAGCGCCGCGTAAATGTGCTGCGCGATAAGCTGGTAATCCCACTTCGGCTCTGCGATCAGCCGTCCCATCCACAGCGCATCGAAACGGGCGAAGTCGAGGTCGATGTCGATGTAGGCGCGGTCCTGCCGGGAAAAGTCCAGATGCATTCGGCGGTTGAAGCCGAAGCGCTCGATGCGGTAATACTGGCTCAGCGAAGCGAGCAGCTTGCGCAGTTGTTCGGTGTCTCGATAATCCAGCCAGGGGCCGGATTCCCAGTCGCGCGCCAGCGCGCCGGGGATGGAATCCTGGATCGGACAGACGAACAGTTCGCGGTGGCCGTCGAGCAGGCCGCGCAACACGCTCTTGCCCGAACCCCACCAGCCATCGATCAAAACGATCGGTCTCAACTGGGCATGATCCTCGCTCATGCCACGGCCGCTTCCTGCACACCGGCCGCGAGAATCGCCCGGGCCTGTTGGAAGTCTTCCATGGTGTCGATGTCCACGGCATGGGCGCGCGGGACAGGATAGAACAGCGGCTTCGCCCCGATCCGACAACCCGTGCGCAACACCGCTTCGCGCGTGATCGCATACAGGCCCGTCGTCTCCTGGTAGCCCATGGCATCCTGCGAGCGCGGCAGGCCGTCCGGACGGGTGGGATCGTAATTCACCGCCTGCCCACCGAACCAGAACCAGCCGCACGCCTCGGTCACCAGCAGCATGGAGTCGTACCGATCCTGCTGTTCAACCAACGCGCCGATCGATTCCACCACGGTGCGCCCGGGCAGAGTGACGGCCGTGACGTACGCCTGGGCGTAGAGATCGTATTGGGGATGTTTGGCGGCGAACTGGCTGATGAGGTGATTGCCGTTGGCCGCATCGCTGGCATACCACGCATCGCGCTGGTGGAATTGGTATCGCCCGGCGTAGCGCTCGGTGAACTGATTCATGACCGCCGGCTCTTCGGAATCGATGTACAGATCCCATTCCGCCGGACACGCGGAGGACAGTTCATCCAGCAGCCAGCAGCTCAACGGCTTTCCGGCCAAATCGCGGAAGTTCTTGTTGGGCACGCGCGTGGAGGCGCGGCCCTTGATCGGAATTTGCACGGCGATTTTCATGACGGACCTCCAGTGGGCTGTTCAAGCGGCGAACCGGCGGTGTGTCTGGCGATGTCGGCACGGTGCGCATGTTCCGGCGAAGTTTGCCATCCCGCCACGCGCTCGCCGAATCGTTCGACCATCTGGGCGATTTGATCGGCATAAAGATGCCTCAGAAATCGCTGGAAATGGGGTGGGATTGCAATGTTCGGACCACGGTTGACCACCTCGCCCAGCGGCAGATGATCCAGATCACCCGGCTCATCCACGCCAATGTGTTTCAACGCGCTGCGCACCAACTGCCGCGGCTCGGTCGTAATCTGCTCGAAGAACCCGATCCACAGTTGCCCGGCATCAAACACGCTCAACCAGCGATCGAGCATCGCCGGGTAATCGGTGCGCTGACGCGAATGCGCGCTCAGAAAATGATGGTAGAACTCCTGATCATCGACCTCCTCGTAAGACCGGTCGGAATAGGCGACCAGGTTCATCAAGGCCTGCGACCAGGCGCGCTCCACCGGATCGCGCAGCAGCAGCAACAGCTTAACGCGCGGCATCAGTTCGGCGATTCGGCGGATACGCTCAACCGGCAGCACGCTGTAACCGGGCGTAAACTCGCCGCAGAGGCGCCGGCGCGCTTTGGCGAACAGGGCGCGGTAACGATCGAGCGACTGGCCCGGTCGCTGGTTGAAGTAGTGAATCTCTTTGGTCGGCATGTGCACCCGGGGATGAGCGGCGAGGTGTTTCGCCAGCCAACTCGTGCCCGCCTTCTGCGCACCAATTCCAAGAAAATCCGGCAATCGGCCCCACTGAAACAACCGTCGGCGCGGGAGGGGCTTGAGAGAAAAGGTTTCAGCGTGGCGATGGTCGAATGGAACCAACGGATTGTCCATTTGCCCCGGTTGCATCGGGCCGACCAGGTCGCGCCCCTGCCGCAACGTGAGAATGGGACCGTCGAACCGTGTCCGCAACTGCTCGAGGCGCGGGCCGACCTGGGCGGGATTGATGTTGGAAATCACGATGCCGTCGGGCCGCGGCGCCAAGGCCTCGGCGTCGTTGATGACCGTCGTGCCCCGGTAATCCAGTCCGTCAAACATCGGGGCGCCACTGGCGATGGCCGTGATGTCCAGCCCCGCCTGCCGACACGCACGCCAGGTGGCATGGATGTTTTTGCCCAGGTCGCCGATCAACACGCGTTGGATTTTGTTCTCGTTCACCCATGCCGCAACGTGCTCGGCCTGATGTTGCCACTGGAACAGCTCCTCGAACGCGCTGTCGGTTAGCGGTTGGTGCGGCTCGTCGGAGCGCATGGCTTCAAACTCGTCCAGTGCCTGGTCCGCGGCGCCACGCTGATCGGCATGGCGCGCCAACGCCAGGTAGCGCTGGGTCCAGTCTTCCCGGTAGATCGTGCGCTGCGGCTCGCCGAGGTAACGCTGGGTCAGCAGCAGGTTGTTGCGCAAATCCATGCGCACGGCCAAATCTCCGGGTCGCCCGCCCAGGTGCTTCTCGTGACGAAACAGCAGATTTTCAAAACGCTCGATGCGCCACCCCGCCGCCACCAGGCGAAAACTCAGGTCGTATTCCTCGGCCTGGCGAAAGAACCGCTCATCAAACAGTCCCACCTGCTCCAGCGCCGCGCTGCGCAGCACCGTGGCGCACCCGATGAACACGCCCGGAAACGCCGAGGCCTCGCTGCGGCCGTCGTTCAACAGCACGCGCCCGCTGACCGCCGCTGTCCGTTCATGTTGGTCCATGTACCGCACGCAACAGGTGACGGCGTCGTCCAGCGGGTGGCTGTCGTCGTCCAGCAACACGATGTACCGTCCCGAGGCCCGGGAGATCGCCGCGTTGCGCGCCGGCATCCCGAGGTTGCGGTCCAGTCGAATGAGATTCACTTGATTGCCGAACCGTTGTTCGACGGCGTCGGCCGAGCCGTCCGTCGAGGCGTTGTCCACGACAAACAACTCCCAGCGCCGGCGCGGCGCAGGCGTCAGTCGAAGCAGTCGCTCGAGGGTTGACAGCAGACGCTCACGTCGGTTGTACGTGATGATGACGTAACTGAAATCCATGCCTGAGGCGCCTTACGCAGCCGGCTCCTCGGCCAGGCGTTCGGCAATACCGGAAACCACGCGTCGCATACCGGTTTCGTAAGTCAGGCGCCGCTCCACACACTGCCGTTGGGCTTCGGCAACGTGCCGGCGATCCTGCGGATGCTCCAGGTAATGCAGAATCCGCTGCTCGAGCGACGCCGCGTCGTCAAACGCCACTTGCTCATACATCGGCAGGAAAGGCCGACCGTCGACAAGCGTTCCCGCCCGGCTCCAGGACTGCACCGTGGCGACCGGATCCCCGTAGGACCGCATAAACGCATACCGTTCAAGCAGTTGAACCAGTTCTTCGCGTCGGTCTCCGGCCAGATGTTCCAACGCCTCGTCGGTGCTCTGGATGCTGTCGTCCAGGTGCTCGGTCGCGAATTGTCCCAGGGCCTGCGTGGCCTGATCGAGGGGGTGGCGACGGATCAGGTAGAACCCACCGGCCACCAGGCCATCCAGCAGACGTTGATGCATGAAGTGATAGGGCACGATTTGCAGATTGATCTTCGCGCGGCGGGTCAATTCCTCAAGTTCGCTGCCGTACGCCGCCACGCCTCGTGCGTGTTCGGCGAATTCCGGATGATCCGCCCAGCCGTTGCCGTAAAGGGACAAACGCAAGCCGCGTCGCTCGGCGATTTGACCGGCCCAGCGCAGTGCCTGTTGGCGGTAGAGGGTATTGTTCAGATCGTTGAAGATGCTGCGCAGCAGTTGCTCGCGTATTTCATCGGGACGCACACAGACGCTCGTCTGCTTTTCGACGGACGTCAGCAGCTGCTCCAGCGCAAAGCGCGTGGACACGCATTCGCCACGTTTATACGTCGCTATCAGTTCTTCACAGACAGCACGCACGAACCGCGCAGCTTCCGCGGCATGACGGGACTGATCGATCAACCCGTCCGCCAGGGCTTGCGGCTCGCCCGATGCGTTGGAGACATAGACAAGATCGTCGCCGTCGTTGGCCCATTGTGCCGGGCGCGACGGAACGCGCGTCAGTTTGGGCAGATCGATGCATTGTCGTTGCGGGTAGCCGTACCGCCGGGTGTACATCGGCCGCGCCGCCAGCAGCACGAAATCCCGCAGCCCGATCGATGCGCCGGCCTGCTCACTCATCAGGTTCGGCAGGTGATCCTGAATCCAGCAGGCAAACGGCAGGTTCTCCGGAAACATATCCTTGTGCTCGGGGCGCAAGTGATCGATTTGAAACACCAGATCCGGACGAAAGTGGGTGACCTGGTATTGCAGCGCCGCGGGCGACTGGCGGTGATAATCGGTCGGCTCGATCAACAGCCGCGCCTCCCAGCCGATCTGATCAAACGCGCGTGCCACATCGCGACAGGAATGTTGCAGCACCGTGGAGAAACGCGTGGTCAACACCAACACACGCGGGGGACGCGGCGGGTTGTCGCCCATCACGGCCATCAACTCCTCCCGAGACAATTGCGCATAATAGTCACGGGCGGTTTGCCGCCACTGCCGGCAGACCTCAGCGAATTTCTCAGACCGTGCGGCGACGCGCCCGGCGATGGCGGCGGCCTGCACCGACAGGGAAACCTTCGCCCCCGGCCAGCTCAGGTACAAATCGTCAAAAAACGTTTTCGCGAATTGCTCCTCCCAATCCGGCCCGACAAACCAGAAACAGCGCTCCTGCTCGATCGGGCCGTCCGGTCCGGTGTAATCGTGCATCATCAACACCGCACGAACCAACTGCGGATCGGGCTCGACCAGGTAAATCGCTTGCTGCTGATTGAGCAACGCTTCCACCGGATGTCGCGCCAGGGCATCGACAAGATACCCATCACCCAGGCCGTGCAGGATGATCGGCTGGGCCTTTTCCCAGTAGGTGTGAAGTTGCGTCAGTATTTTCCGTAATGCCGCAATGGGATCCCGATCGGCACTGAGCGATAGCGGAGGTTCGTTCGGCCGACACTGCACGAGAATCGGCCGGTTGTTCTTGCCAACGGCAATCCGGTATTCCCCCACGCAGTGCGCTTCGACCACCGCCCGATACACCTGCGGACGATGCGCCTGCAGACAAACCATGTTGCGCGCCAACGTGCGGTGCAATTCATCGGTCACCTGACGATCGGCAATACGATTTAGCAATTTCAATGCCTCGGCCCAGCGGTTTCGATCCAGGTGAACTGCCACGGCGGGGCGAATCGCCTCCACGGGAAGCGGATCGGGACAAGCGACCAGAAATTCATCGGCGCGAGAAAAATCCCCCGCTTTCACCGCTTGTCCCACGCATCGACGGCCGGAAGTTGCTGTTGCGATTCCAAACGACTCATACACGCGATCCCGGAAAAGTACCCACGAACAATAGGGTTATCGGGCATCGGTGTTGAGCTCGGCCAAAAATGGATTGCCGGGGTGATGAGCCACGTTCACCCCGATGGTAAACTGAATTCCATGCCCGACACCCCCGCCAATCGCACGCAGGCCCAGAGCCGAATCAACGAACTGCGGCAGGCCATCCAGAAGCACAATTACCGGTACTACGTCGAAGCCGCGCCCGTCATCTCCGACGGCCGGTTCGATCAACTGCTAGAAGAGTTGCAGGAACTGGAGCGGCAGTATCCCGACCTGGTCACGGCGGACAGTCCCACGCAGCGCGTCGGCGGCGAACCCATCGAGGGCTTCGTCACGCACGAGCATGCCCGGCCGATGCTCAGTATCGATAACACCTACAAACTCCAACATGAGGCAAGCGAAAAAAGCCCCAACAGCATGCTGGCCTGGTACGAGCGCATCGTCAAAGGATTGGAAAATCGCACCGACGGGTTGGCTTACTTCTGCGAGCCAAAAATCGATGGCGTGGCCATCAGTCTGCGTTACGAAGAGGGGCAACTGGTCCGCGCGCTGACGCGCGGCGACGGGCAGCGCGGCGATGATGTCACCGCCAACATCCGCACCGTCCGCGCCATACCGCTTTCGATACAAGAGGCCCCGTCCGTGCTGGAGATCCGCGGCGAGGTGTTCATGACCTTCAGCGGTTTTGCCTCATTAAACCGGCAACGCGCAGAAAACGGCGAGCCGCTTTTCGCCAATCCGCGCAACGCCACCGCCGGCTCGCTCAAGCAACTCGATCCGAAAATCGTCGCGCAGCGCAATCTCCAGTTCCTCGCTCACGGCCGCGGCGAAATCGAGCCGGAGTCGTACACCGCACACAGCGCGTTTCTCGCAGCCATCGACCGGATGCGCGTACCGACCTCCCGCCATGCCCGGCGCCTGGAAAACATCGAGGACGTGTTGGATTTCATCGAGACCTTTGACACGCAGCGCGCCGACCTGGATTACCCCGTCGACGGCATCGTGGTGAAGGTCGATGCATATGATCAACAGGAGGCGTTGGGTTACACGAGCAAAGCGCCGCGCTGGTGCATCGCTTACAAGTATGCCGCGGAACAGGGCGTGACCAAGCTGCTGCGGGTCGACTGGCAGGTCGGCAAGACCGGCAAGCTCACGCCGCGCGCGACCATGGAACCGGTGCTACTGGCGGGGACAACCGTCCGGCACGCCACGTTGCACAACGCCGGCAACATCGCCCGATTGGACGTCCGCATCGGCGATACGGTGGTAATCGAAAAAGCCGGGGAGATCATTCCGCAGGTCGTCAAGGTCAACACCGACCAGCGACCGAAGACAGCCGAACCGATTGCGCCTCCCCGGCACTGCCCGGTCTGCAAGGGCGAGGTCGAAATCGAAATCGATAAAGAGGAAAACGAAACCGGGCGCTTCTGCACCAATCCCGAATGCCCCGCACAGTTCCGGGAAAAACTTATCCACTTCGCCGGGCGCAATCAAATGGACATCGACGGCCTGGGCGAGAAGCTGATCGATCAACTGCTGGAAGCGGAACTGATCGAACACTTCGCCGATCTGTACCGATTGAAGCCGACCACCCTGGCGGGCCTGGAGCGCATGGGCGAGAAGTCGGCACAGAACGTGGTCGACGCCATCGCCGCATCGAAGCAGCGCGGACTGGCGCGCGGACTGGCCTCGCTGGGAATACGTCACGTCGGATCAGCCACGGCGCGCACGCTCGCCGCCGAGTTTGGCGACATCGGGGCGCTGATGGAGGCGGATGAGGCACGGCTGGCCGAAGTATCCGACGTCGGCCCCGTTGTCGCCGCTGCGCTGCATACTTACCTGCACAGCAGCGCGGGCCGAGAAACCATTGCTCTGCTGCGCGGAGCGGGACTGGATCTGACCGGCAGCCAAACCGCTGCTTCGCCGGACGACTCGCCCTTGGCCGGAAAAACCATCGTGCTGACCGGCTCGCTCGAGTCATTCACACGCAATCAACTGCAAGAGAAACTCGAAGCGCTGGGCGCGAAAGTGACCTCCAGCGTATCGAGCAAAACCGATCTGCTGATCGCCGGGGCCGAGCCCGGATCGAAGCTGGACAAAGCCCGTCAGCTCGGCATCACCACCTGGGACGAGCGGCAATTATTGAAAGAATTGAACAAGTGACAGCACCGGCCCCACAGGCGAAATCCCCAGACGGTTAATCAGGTTGGTCTTAATTCCATGCCGATACTTACATTCAAAACAGGATGGGAAAACGGTGAAAAAACTAAATACCAATGAGGGAAACACGACAGCGAGAAACGAAACGGCACATGAAATTACGCGCACAAACAAGTTAAGTTCAGCACAGTCATAATGTTAGGTTGCATGATTCCGGGGTTGTCGTACAATGAACATATAAGTATGCTACAAACCCATTGCTGGACATTCGGGATGGATTGATATCGTACACGGACCGGGTTTGTTTCCGGGGAACGAGTACGCCGGTGGACACACAGTTTAGGGCCATCATGACCAAGCGCAAGCGCGTGCTGTTGGCACTGGGGTGTTATCAGCATCAGGTGCACGAGGGTGTGGCGCGCTTTGCCCGCCAGGCCGACTGGCAGCTGACCAGCACCTGTGAGCAGCAGGACATGCTGCCGAGCCACTGGCAGGGTGACGGGCTGATTGTCAACCAGTGGGATCACCAGCGCATCCGCGATGCCTTGCGGGACCATTCTCTTCCCATCGTTTCAATGTGTCAGCGCGCCTTTCCCGAGCATGTCGCGGTCGTCATTCAGGACAACTACCGAATCGGTCAACTCGCCGCCGAGCACCTGCTTGAACGGCAGTTTGAATCCTTCCTTGCGGTTTCTCTGGAAGACAAGCCGTCCGAGCAACAGCGGATCGCCGGCTTTCTTGAGGGGATCGCCCAGTCGAATCATCCATGCCGGGAATTGTCGATGTGGCAGCGTGAGCCCGAGCAACCGGGCGGCGATCCCTGGCAGCGCCTCGGGCAAGAACTGGTCGACTCACACCGACCTTTGGGAGTGTTCTGTCCCAGCGATTACCTCGGCGCCGAAGTGATTGAAGTCTGCCACCGACGGGAACTGGCGGTGCCGGAGCAGGTGGCGGTGGTGGGAGCGGGCAACCACGAATTGATCGCTGAGAATGCCGCGATCGCCTTATCCAGTGTGGACGGCAACTACGAGCAGTGGGGCTACGAAGCCGCCCGACAATTGGACCAATTGCTCCGACATCATCCGGTGCCGTCCGAGCCGATCCGCGTGGAGCCGGGCTCGGTCGTCAAGCGCACCAGCAGTGACATCCTGGCCATCAGCCACCTGGGTGTGGCGCGCGCGGTGCGGTACATCTGGGAAAATTTTCAAGACCCGATCGATGTGGCCGACGTCGTGGAGGCCATCTCCCCCATGACCCGGCGTGGACTGGAGAAGGCCTTTCGACGCCACTTGAACCGTTCGCCCGCCCAGGAAATCCTGCGCAAGCGTCTGGATCGCGCCAAGCATCTGATTCTCGAAAATCAACACAAGAGTTACGAGATCGCCAAGATGTGCGGCTTCCGCGATGCCGAGCACCTGCGGGAGATCTTCCACCGCCACTTGGGCATGGCCCCGCGAGCGTTCCGCAAGATGCACGAAAAACAGACGGTCGGGTAACAAGCAGGCGGTATAAGCCACAACTGCGAACGCAATAACAATCTCACAGCGCGAACGGGGTATTCTTTTTCAACGCGTTGCGACGCCACCGGAGCATCAAGACGTCGGGTGGTCCTGCTCGGACAACGATCGGGCTTTGTAAACGGAATAGGCGAAGTTGAAGACAAAGCCCAACAACACAATCGGCAATAGGGGGTGATCCGGTACGCGGCCGGCGATCAACTGGGCGTAACTGCGGGTCAATCCGCAGCCGGGACACCATCCCAGCAGCGCTTTCACTTGGCAGCGCCAAACCGGCGACTCGAAGCAGAAGACGAATAGCGCCCAGACTGTCCACAACAGCCAGGGCAGGTTGTAACCAATCAGGATCCGCAGCGCCCGACGATCAGTCACGCTTGAGTGGTCTGCCTTGCGCATCAGGCAGTTTGCCGATCACGATCAGGATGAAATCGATCAGGGCCCAGATGCCGCATCCACCGAGGGTGATCAGCTTGAGAACCCCCAAACCGACATAGCCCAAGTAGAACCGATCGACACCTAAACCACCGAGGAAAAACGAGAGCAGGATGGCGACAACAAAACTCTTCTCGCCGGCCTGCGGCACTGGGGGAGGAGTGGGTTGCGGAGTGTCCTGTTGCGTCATGTCGAACCCCTTCAAGATGGGAAAGTTGGCGAACCCGTATACCAATCTTGCGTGACCAGACAGGGCTTGTCAACTACAAAACGCCCCCCCGGTGCAACCGGGGGCAGGGCTTTCCAGAATGGAACCCGGGATCAAAGCGTCGCTGAGGTGTACGGCAACAGCGACATGTAACGCGCCCGTTTGATGGCCTGGGCGAGTTTGCGCTGGTCGGCGGCGCTGAGGCCGGTGCGCTTGCGGCCGAGAATCTTGCCGTTGGGGCTCATCATGCGGCGCAGCGAATCGGAATCGCGGTAATCGACAAACGGAACGCCCGAGGAACTGGTGCTGATGACCTTAACCGGCGGGCCCGAGAAACGTCCGAATCGACTCATGGTAAATCTCCGTCATGGCTTGCAGCCCCGATGTGGGGCGACGGGGGTTAATGTATCGGCTCCACAGGATACCGATCCGCTCGATCCGGTCAACCCATGTGCAATTAAGCCCGAGACGAGCCGAAACAGCGGGCATGGCTTTTTTCATTCGCACGGCCGTTCGGCTGGAAAACAACCACGGCGGGCGAGACGGCGGCCGTCTTCTGCAAATTGACCCATTGCCTGTAAAAAGACCGGGGGACACCGTGTGACACGACGTGCCCCCCGGCTCCGGGGGTACAATGGGCCTCTGGTTTTATCCCCACCGCCCACGCTCAGTGGGCGCCCGTCGGCATTAAGTGCCCTGAGGCCAGCCGTCCCCAACACCGAATGGTCGTCACGGGACGCCCCGGGAGTGTAATTTTAATTACTCATGAACGTATTATAAATACGAACTCGCGTTGTTGCAAGGGAATCCGGGGTAATTTTTTTGTTGGATCGCCCACGCGCGATTGTTTTCACCGCCGCACGGCGGTTGAATGGGCGGCATGGTCCACATTGGTCGAACTCTCCAGGCCCTGCGAAGCCGCCAGCATCCCTCGGCGCGATCTCTGGCGCGGGCGGCGGGCCTGACGGATAAAGCCGTCTCCGCCGCCGAGGCCGAGCCGATGGCCACCATGCGCACGGCCAACTTCGAGAAGGTGCTGCACGCGCTCGGCGTCGATCACGATCAATTCATCCGCATGGCCGCGGTGGAATGGGACGGCTCGATGGAAGCGGAACTGCGCCTGAAGCTGCTGCAAATGCTCGAGCCACTGGGCCGGGAGGAATTGCTCCGCGCCCATCACCTGCTCACGGAGCTGGTGGACCAGGCCGAGAAGCAGGCACGTAAGGCCAAGCCCGCCGGGCGACGCGGCGTGGGCGTGGAGCCGATCAATCCGCCGAAAAGTCAGGCGCCTCCGGCGAATCGTAAAAGCGGATGACGTAGCGTCGGCCTTGCTCGTCCGGCTCGGTCAATCGCAGGCCCGCCGCCGGCAGTTGGTTGTTGCGCATCCGCGGATCGTTCATCAGGCGATCCACCAGGCGGCACAGCGTGACCAACGGTTGATCGGCGCCGCGCCAGATGTAGAGCACCCGACGATCGAAGTCGGCCCAGCCGGTCCATTGCTCACCGCCCGCCGCGATGGGCATGTCGGTCGATTCCAGACGCCAACTGCGATCCGCCAGGTCGATCTGCATAGCCGCAGTATACTCGACGCCCAATGACTTTTAGGTGAAACCTTCACCACCGAAAGCTGGCTTTGTCTATTGAAAGCCAGGGATAGGCAGTACGGAGACGCCCAAACGTACGATTTTTTACAGCGACGCGATATCAACTGTAATTCATTTTATAAAAATAACTTATCGATTTTTTATACTAGTGGACAAACCCATCCGAAAAATCTATATTGTGGCAGAGCCCCGCCGGCGGATTGGTGTGTGGGCGGAGTATTCATGAACGATCATTCTGACCAGCAACCGATCGCCTGCGATGGCCGCTGTGACCACTGCTCAATCAGCGAGCAGGCCGAGCGCGCCGCTGTGGGCGCGCCGTTGCGGGGCGGATCGCTGGCGATGTACGCGGCGATTTATTTTTTCGGACCGCTTGTCGTAGCGATTGCCGGGGCCTGGATCGGCCGGGATGAGCCGGTGCATCAACTGTTGTTCGGCACGGCGGGGTTGGTCGGCGGCATGCTGCTGGCCGGGCTCTGTGTCCGGCGGGTCAACCGCCACAGTGGAGCGACGCCATGACCACCCTGACCGATGCACCCCATGGATCGGGCACCTTCCCGCGCGGCATCCATCCGCCGCATCGTAAAAAACCGGCCGAAGCATGCACGATCGAAGTGCTGCCCACGCCGGCCCAGGTCACCATCCCCCTGCTGCAACACACCGGCGCGCCCAACGAACCGCTGATCGTCAAGCCGCGCACCGACGTGACCGTCGGTCAGAAGATCGGCGCGTCGGACGCTTTCATCAGCGCCCCGGTCCATGCGTCGATCAACGGGCAGACCGCCCGCGCCACGGCCATCACCCTGCCCAACGGCAGGCATGTGAACGCGATTCCCATCAAAGCCGGCGAAGAACAGCCGTCCGCAGAGGAACTGTACGACGATCACTTCGGCGGTGACTGGCCGACCGATTACTCCGACCGCGAACCCAAAGAAATCATCGAAGCAATCAAGGAGGCGGGACTGGTCGGTCTGGGCGGCGCGGCGTTTCCCACGTACGTGAAACTTTCACCGCCTCCGGGAAAAACGATCGACACGCTACTGCTCAACGGCGCCGAGTGCGAACCGTACCTCACCGCCGACTACCGGCTGATGGTCGAAGCGCAGGCGGCGATCGTCAGCGGCGCGCTGGCCGCGGCCCGGGCCATGCAGGTCGACAACATCGTCATCGCCATCGAGGACAACAAACCGCAGGCCGTCGACAAGATGCGCCAGGCCGTACAGGGGACGGCCGTCCAGGTGATCGCGGTGAAAACCAAGTACCCTCAGGGCGGCGAGAAGCAGTTGATCCTCGCGACGCTGAAGCGCATCGTGCCCACCGGCGGCCTGCCGCTGGACGTGGGCGTGGTGGTGATGAACGTGGGCACGGCAGCGGCGGCCGCGCGCGCGGTCGCACGCGGCAAGCCCCTGACCCACCGCGTCATCACCGTCACCGGGGCGGGAGTTAACCATCCGAAAAACGTTCTCGCGCCCGTCGGAGCCACGTTCACTGAACTGGTGAACTTCTGCGGCGGACTGACCGAAGACGCGGCGCGCCTCGTGGCGGGCGGCCCGATGATGGGCTTCACCCTCGGCAGTCTCGACACCCCCGTCACCAAGGGCGCCAGCGGACTGACGGTGCTGACGCAGCAGGACCTGCGCAAAGCCGAGGAAACCGCTTGCGTGCGCTGCGGACGGTGCGTGGATGTCTGCCCACTGAACCTGGTGCCGACGAAGATCGCCTTGGCGGCGCGCTGCCAGGCGTGGGACCTGGCCAAGCGCTACCACATGGTGGCGTGCATGGAATGCGGCTGCTGCGCCTACGAATGTCCGGCCAGTATCCCGCTGGTGCAGTTGATCCGCATGGCCAAAGCCCAGGCGCCGCGCGATTGATGGACGAACCACAAAGACACAAAGGCACAAAGAAAATATTGCTGATTGCTTCGGATTAACTGATGAACGGATCAACTGATTAACGAACCCATGAGCGAACCCGCCCCCGCACAAGCCGATCCACCCAAGCCGCAGCTCCACGTTGCGCCCTCGCCGCACCTGGCCTCCACCGCCACCACCGGCGGGATGATGCTCGACGTGCTGATCGGCCTGCTGCCGGTGACGGTCATGGCCGCGTACTACTTCGGCCTGCACGCGCTGATCCAGGTCGGCATCTGCGTGGGCAGTTGCATGATCTTTGAGCTGATGTTCAACGCCATGCGCGGCAAGCCCGCCAGCATTCTGGACGGCTCGGCGGCGGTGGCCGGGGCGATCCTCGGGCTTTCGATGCCGTGGAACGCGCCGTGGTATGCCGGGGTGGTCGGTTCGTTGGTCGCCATGGGCATCGGCAAGATCATCTTCGGCGGGTTGGGACAAAACATCTTCAACCCGGCCATGGTCGGTCGTACGTTCGTGATGATCAGCTTTTCGGTTTCCATCGGCAGCGCTGCCTACGTCGTCCACGATGCGCCGATGGAGGTGGTCACGCAGGCCTCGCCATTGAGTGTCGCCAAAGAAGCCGCGGGCGCCGCCGATCTGCCCGGTTTGTGGGCGCTGTTCATCGGAAACGTCAACGGCTCGCTGGGTGAAACCTGCTCGCTGGCATGCATCATCGGCGGACTGTGGATGGTCCTGCGGCGATCGGCGGCGTGGCGCACCCCGGCCGGTTCGGTCCTCGGCCTGGCCGTGATCTCGTTGATCGCACAACTGATCGACCCGCAAAGCTTGACGATGTTGCAACACCTGGTCGGCGGAGCATTCCTGTTCGGCGCGTTCTTCATCGCGACCGACCCGGTGACCAGCCCCGTCACGCCGCGCGGACAGTGGATATTCGGAATCGGATACGGCGTGTTGGTGTTCCTGATTCGCCAGTACAGCGCCTATCCGGAGGGCGTGGCGTTCGCCATCCTGCTGATGAACGCGCTGACGCCGCTGATCAACCGCTGGACGATCCCGACGCCGGTGGGCGGCCCGGCGCCCGCGCTGGTGAAGAAATGAACCGCCGCCGTACTGCGGCGATCGATAACGTTTAACGGTCGATCGTAGATCGACGCGTTTCGTCGAGTCAACGTCATGAAACTGAAATACCTCTTCGACGCATGGCTGGTCATCTTTCTGGCGCTGGGCTTCGGCGCGGCGCTGGCGGGTGTGCACATCGGCCTGTCGCCGAAGATCGAACAGAACAAGCTGGACAAAACGCTGCGCGAGATACCGCAGGTCGTCCCCGGGGCGGTCAAGGAGAAATCCCAGCCCGTCGAGATCGAAAGCATCACCGTCTACAAGGCGTTCGATGAAACCGACAAGCACATCGGCTGGGTGGTTCCCGCCGCCGGCGATGGCTACGCCGACAAGATCGAGCTGCTGGTCGGCCTGAATCCGGACGCATCGCAGATCACCGGACTGGCCGTGCTGTCCCAGAAGGAAACCCCGGCGCTGGGCGACAAGATCAAGGCGCCCGACTTCCGCGATCGCTTCCGCGACAAGTCGACCGATCAGCCCCTGGCGGTGATCAAAGACGGCGGGGCGATCGAGGTGATCACCGCGGCCACGGTGTCCAGCCGGGCCGTCTGCGACATCGTCAATAGCGCGGTCAAACAATGGCGGCCAAAATTGAAGGAACTGAATTAACCAGGTTTAGCGGTCGATCGAAGATCGACGCGAAACGAACCTTGGCGGCGAACAGGAAGAACATCAATGCCCGACACCGGACCCACCGCAGGCGAACGGTTCATCCAGGGAATCATCCCGGAAAATCCGGTGCTGCGCCAGTTGCTCGGCCTGTGCCCGACGCTGGCCGTGACCGGCGCGATGGCCCCGGCGATGACGATGGTCGGCGCCACCGCGTTCGTGTTGATCATGGCGAACATCATCGTGGCGTTGATCCGCCCGCTGCTCAAACCGCACCTGCGCATTCTCGTGTTCACGCTGACGATCGCAACGTTTGTCACGATTGCCGATCGTTTTCTCGCCGCGTTCATGCCGGGCATGAGCGAGTTGCTCGGGCCTTATGTCCCGCTGATCATCGTCAATTGCATGATCATCAGCCGGTGCGAGATTTGTGCATCCAAGCAATCGCTGCCGACGGCGGTGGCCGATGCGTTCGGCGTATCGCTGGGTTTTTTGATCGCGCTGGGCGCGGTGGCCGGTGTCCGCGAGATTCTCGGCACGGGGCAGTTTTTCGGCATCACGCTGCTGGGCAAAGGGTTCCCCGGCTGGGTGCTGATGATCATGCCGCCGGGCGCGTTTATCACGCTCGGCCTGCTGCTGGGATTGGTCAACTGGAACGATCAACGCAAAAAGAAAACCGCCGCGTAGAGGCATCAAACGTTTAACGGTCGATCGTAGATCGACGTGCTTCCGCCGCCACCAAGACGGCAGCCAGCCGGAACGAACGTATGCAATACCTGACCGAACTCATTCTGATCGCCATCGGCGCCGCGCTGATCAACAACTTCGTGCTGACCTACTTTGTCGGCATCTGCCCGTTCATCGGCGTCTCCCGGCGAACCGACATGGCGTTCGGCATGGGCTGCGCGGTGACGTTCGTGATCTCCATCGCCGCCACGCTGAGCTGGATTTTCACGTATTTCATCCTGCAACCGGGCGCTTCGCTGAGCACCGCCGTCTGGACATCGCTCGGCGGCGACCCGAACCGGGTCGTCGACCTGTCCGTCCTCAGCTACATCGTCTACATCTTCGTCATCGCATCGAGCGTGCAGTTCGTCGAGATGTACGTGCGCAAGTTCTTCCCCGCACTCTACAAGAGCTTCGGCGTATTCCTGCCGCTGATCACGACCAACTGCGCGATCCTCTTTGCCTGCCTGGAGATTCTGAAAAACGTCACCGGCCCGGCGCAGTGGGGACTGGTCGAAGCGCTGGTGCTGGCGGTCTTTGCCGGAATCGGTTTCACGATCGCCATTGTCATCATGGCCGGGATCCGCGAGGAACTGGACCTGGCCGACGTGCCCAAGGCATTCAAAGGCCCGGCGATCGCGTTCATCGTCGCCGGCATCATGTCCATGGGCTTCATGGGCTTCGCCGGCATGGGCAAGAACATCAAGAAGGCGCTGACTGCTGAGCCAACAACCACGGAGTCATCCGTAGAAAAAGAAGAACAATCGGCATCGATCGAAAAACCCGAAACCAGAAATCCGAATACCGAAACACGGCAATCGGCTTCGATTTCGGATTGCGGACTTCGGGTTTCGGACTGGCACCGAGGAGGCGCCTCATGAGTCTGACCGTCGTTGTGTTATTGCTGGCCGCAGCGACGATGGTGCTGCTGGCCGTGATGATGAGCTTCATCCTCGGCTGGGCGAACCAGGCCTTTCACGTGGAAGTCGATCCGCGCGTGGAGAAGCTCAACGGTGCGCTGCCCGGCGCCAACTGCGGCGGATGCGGGTACATCGGGTGCAACGACTACGCCGAGGCGCTGGCCGAAGATCCGCAGAACGTCGCCGTCACCTTGTGCGCGCCCGGCGGGGAAAGCTGCGCCAAGCAGATCGCGGACATCCTCGGCGTGGAAGTGACGCAGAGCTGGCCTTACCGCGCGGTCGTCCACTGCGCCGCCAAATCGCACCAGCGAAAAGGCGGTGTGGAATACCGGGGCGAGCCAACCTGCGCCGCGGCCAATCTCGTCGCCGGGTACCAGGGATGCACCTACGGCTGCCTGGGGCTGGGCGATTGCGTGCGCGTCTGCGATTTCGATGCGATCCACGTGGTCGAAGGATTGGCGACCGTCGATTACGCTAAGTGCACCGGCTGCGGCGCCTGCATCACCGCCTGCCCGCGCCACATCATCTCGCGCGTGCCGTTCAAGACCGAGCAGATGCTCGTCGTCGCCTGCTCCAACAGCGACTCCGGACCGGACACCAAGAAAGTCTGCGAGGTCGGCTGCATCGGCTGCAAGGCCTGCCAACGCATCACGGAAATGTTCAAGATCGCCGACGGCCTGGCGGAAATCGACTACGAGCAGTACGAACCGGCCGACGCCGACATGCGCGACGCGGCCTTGGGCAAGTGCCCGATGGAAGCGATGACCTACGTCGGCAAGCCGAGCGAAAAGGACCTGGCCGCTGTCGCCGATGAAGAACTGCCGGACCGCATCACCGACGAATTTGAAACCACCGTCGACAAGACCGAGTGGCGCGGGTGAATGAAGTCGGCGTCATTCCAGTTCCAGGTCGTATTCATCGGCCATCTTCTTCTGCAATTGACCGACCTGATTGAACAGCGCCTCATCTTCGGCCTGTAAAGCCGCAAGCAGCCCCTCCACATGCGACACGTCGGCCTGGCTGGCCGGCATGTGCTGCGCCGCGTAGGCATTGATCTTGGCGTATTGCTCGACAATCTGATGCGAGTTGGCCAGGTACTCCGTGACGCCGGCGCGGAATTGACGACAGAGATCGCAGTCGGGCACACCCACGTCCACCACTTCCTTCTGGTTTTTCTCGACCACGTCCATCAGCTTTTTTTGCTCGCCAGCCATCGCCGTCGGATCAACCGACTCACCGGAGATGTATCGCTCCAGCAGTTGCACGTAGCCGGTGAAAGCGGAATCGGTGTTCATGGCAAGATCGACCAGCTTGTCGTTAAACCTTCCCACCTCCCCCGACGAGACGGTGAAGATGCTGACTGCGACACCGATCACGATCGCGATTCCGAACCAGATGAGTCTGCCCTTCATGGCCTTCTCCACAAAAGTTTGATGACATACGCCAAAGCCATGACCTCCTGCCATGACCCCGTTTCGGACATCGGAATTATCAAGGAACGACTGACAGATCAGCAACAGAAAAAACCAACTCAGCGGCCGCACGAAAGGCCCTTTGACCACACAAGGATAAGCACCCGCGCAAGAGTTGCGCGGCCGACGGTGTGCGCGCATTCGACCGGACCGGCTCGGCCAGCACAGAAACCGGGGCATCGCGGGGGAAAAACTTTAATAAATTTGGGATAAGGTGTTGCATTGTGGGGTGAAGTGGGGTAAAAGACCATAAAAGGTCAACCGGCGCACGGAGGCGCATGGGGTCAAATGAGTTGCTCTTCACCGGCACCTACGAACACACGATCGATTCCAAGCTGCGGCTGGCCATCCCTGCTGAGATCCGCGAGCAGTTGGATGAGCCGCGGGATGGAAGCTGTTTTTACGTGTGTATCGGTGAAGGCCCCACGCTCTGCCTTTACACCCAGGCCGCTTTCACCAAGCGCGCCGAGCAGCTCGACGATTCCGAGGTCGATGCCGAGGAAGTCCTGGAATACGAGCGGGCGTTGTTCTCGCTGGCCCGCCGGGTCGAGATGGACAAGCAGGGGCGGGTGCGCCTGCCCGAACGGTTGTTGAAGATCGCCGATCCGGGCAGCCGCGTGGTGCTCGTCGGCGTCAAGGATCACCTGGAGATCCATAATCGCGATCGGTGGGACGATTACGAAGCACGGCTGCTGAAAAATCTGCCCGACATGCTGCGCAACCCCCGGAAAGTGATCAGGCGGAAGCGCAGGGATGCGTGACGGTTCACGGAAGAACCACGTATGTGCCGCGAAGGATAACGGAGTAAAGCCGCCCATGGCGTCCATTCACCCCGTCCAAAGCGACAACCGACCCAGGGAGGGGTCGGTTGCGCGTTGGCATCCGGCCGAGATCAGCGATCGGGAGCTCATTGAGCTTCGGAGCCGGCTGGAGATGGTGCAACGCCTGGGCGGCCCCTTCGCGATGATTGATTTCTCCGACGACGCCCGGCGCCGCTTGAAAACGCTGGACGTCACATGATATCGCGGGAATTGCTCGCCCGCCCATAACAACCGACTGCTCATTCTCCTCCTCCGCCCCGTTTACGGTCTCTCCACTGTAAACGGGGTTTTTCTCCTCATGAATCATGCCGCCGTTGTGCCAGATGCCCCAGCCCATCGGCCCCTGACACCATGCACCGAATATTGGCGTGAAAAAAAACCCAATTATTTCGACCTGCCAATTGATTCCCGCGATACCGAGGAATACAGTTGTGAGAATCAGGGTTTGAAAGACGGGCCAAGCAGTCCCTTCTGTCGTTTGGCCGAGGCAGGAGAAAGCTAACCAATCAGTTTGCAACGGCGGTGTTGCTGTGGTGATTGTATGGCATCACCGGAACATTCCCCGGTTCGCAGGGAGCGAACCAGAAACGTTTTCCCGAAAGGCAGATCATGAGAAGAACGACGATTCACGTGCTGGCGCCGATCATGATGGTCGGTCTGATGGTGATGGCTGGATGCCAAGGAACGCAAACCGCGGATCACGGTAAAAGCTACAAGACCGCTCCCATGAACAACCTGGGCGGGCGCAGCAATGTTCCCATCGTGGTCGATCCGGCCAACCCCCCCAAGGACGGCGCCAAGATCATCCGTGAATACGACAGCATTTCCTTCGGACACACCCAACTCCGCGACGACAACTACCACCGCCATGCCTACCCCGGCGGCGGCTGGACCCCCTGGCATCATGTAGAGAATACGCACCAATGGCCGCGGACCGCCAAAGCGCCCGCCCCGGCTCCTGCGCCCGCTCCGAAACCGGCGCCCGCGCCCGTCGCCGGCATGGTCCGCAGCAGCATGTATTACCCCAGCGGTTACCGCAACAGCAGCTTCCTCTGGATTGAAAAGTCCGCTCCGCGGCTGATCCAGGTCGACAACGAGTTTGAATACATCATCACCGCGACCAGTCTGGTCGATCAGGAAATCAAGAACGTCAAGGTCACCGACAAGATGCCCGATGGCTTCAAGCTCGCCGGCACCTCACCGCAAGCCCAGCGCGACCAGAGTTACCTGAACTGGGACCTGGGCTCGTTCGCGCCGCGCCAGAAGAAGGCCCTGACGGTTCGCGGTTCGCTCGGCGAGGCCACCGAAGTCACCCATTGCGCCACCGGCAGCGGCATTCTGACCGCCTGCGTCACGCAGGTGGCCGTGCAGCCGTCTTTGAAACTTTCCAAGCAATTGCCCAACGAGGTCCTGATCTGCGATACGATTCCGATGACGCTGGTGGTCACCAACACCGGCACCGGCAACGCCACCAACGTGAAGGTCACCGACACGCTGCCGGCCGGGCTGAAGTCGACCGACGGCCAGCAGACCCTGACCTTCCACGTCGGTACGCTGGGCTCGGGGCAGTCGCGTAAACTGGCCGCCACCCTCAAGGCCGGCAAGACCGGCCGCTTCGACAACACCGCCAACGCCGCCGCCGACGGCAACCTCAAGGCCTCGGCGAAGGATTCGGTCACCGTGCGTCAGCCCGTGCTGACCATTGACAAGACCGGCCCGGCCAAGCTCTTCCTCGGCGGCAAGATCACCTACACGATCAAGGTGACCAACACCGGCGACGGTGTGGCGGCGGGCGCCACGCTGGTCGACACCATCCCGACCGGCGCCAGCTTCGTCAGCGCCACCGCGGGCGGAACCGCCAACGGCCGGCGCGTCACCTGGAATCTGGGCAACTTGCAGCCCAGGCAGTCCCGGACCGTGTCCGTGACGGTCAACCCGTCCAACATCGGCACGTACACCAATGTCGCCAAGGCCAGCGCCAAGTGCGCTACGGACGTCAGCGACAAGGTCACCACCAAGGTCGAAGGCATCCCGGCCATTCTGCTCGAGGTCATCGACGTGGAAGACCCGATCCAGGTCGGCGATACCGAAACCTACGTGATCACCGTGACCAACCAGGGCTCGGCGACCGACACCAACATCAAGATCGTCTGCACGCTTGAGCCGGAAATGTCGCACGTCTCCTCGGGCGGCGCGACGCGCAGCACCGCCGCGGACAGGACCGTCACCTTCGCTCCACTGGCCTCGCTGGCGCCCAAGGCCAAGGCCACATGGCAGGTGAAGGTCAAGGCCGAAAAACCCGGCGACGTTCGATTCAAGGTCTCCATGACCAGCAATCAGATCGGTCGGCCGGTCGAGGAAACCGAAGCCACCAACTTCTATCAGTAAAGTCGGTAACGTAAGACACAACCTCACCGGCGCGGCGGAACACACCGTCGCGCCGGTTTTCACATAACACCAACCACAGGAGAGAACTCCATGCTCACACTCGCTAAGGCGAACCCCGAAGGCGCAATGCAGGTATCCGATCGGGCCTTGCGACTGATTGAAACCTACGCCGTCCCTGCCGTGGCCGCGCTGGTAATGCTGATCGTGGCCTTCATCGTGGCGGGATGGGCCGGGGCGCTGGTTCGGCGCGGATGCGAACGCTCGAAGGTGGACATCATGCTGGCGCGTTTCCTGGGAAAGATCACGCGCTGGGTGGTGCTCATTCTGGCGCTGCTGTCGATCCTCAGTTACTTCGGCGTGCAGACAACCGGCTTCGCTGCGGTCATCGGCGGCGGGGCACTGGCGGTCGGACTGGCCTTCCAGGGTACGCTGAGTAACTTCGCCGCCGGTGTCATGCTGCTGGTCTTTCGGCCGTTCAAGGTCGAGGATGTAGTCACCATCGCGGGCGAAACCGGAAAAGTCTTCGAGATCGATCTGATCAGCACCACGCTGGATACGCCCGACAACCGGCGCATCATCGTTCCCAACGGGTCGATATTCGGCTCCACGATCCAAAACATCACCCACCACGACACGCGCCGCGTGGATGTGGCGGTCGGCGTGGAATATCCGGCGGATATGGACCGAACGCGCCAGGTGCTCACCGAGGCCGTGCAGGGTATCGAAGGCGTGCTCTGCGAACCGGAGCCGGTGATCTATCTCGCGGAACTGGCCGATTCCTCGGTGAATTGGGCGGTGCGCGTCTGGTCGGCGACGGACGATTACTGGGCCGTGCGAGAACGACTGACACGCGCCGTCAAGCTGGCCCTGGACCAGGCCGACATCGGCATTCCGTTCCCGCAGATGGACGTGCACCTGGACAAGGCGCTGGTATAAATCAACAATCATCACACGATACGAAAAAACACCCCTGCCATCGCAGGGGTGTTTTATATGATCGGCGAAAATCCAATCGATCAAGCACTCTGGCCTTCGAGCACTTCCAGGCGTTGCAGCGCTTCGCGCTTGCCCAGACCTCGTATCGCAGCCAGCGCGGCGACCTGGGACTGGCGAGGCCGACTCTTTTCCTGTTCCCAGTGGTAAATCGACTGGGCACTGACGCCGGCGAGTTTGGCATAATCGTGCGCCGAGAGCCCGAGCTTGGTCCGGTGCTTGCGCAGCCAAGCGGCGGAGAAACGCACGGAATCGGCCTGCGCTTCGCTGACTTGGTTGGCCGGCCGGCTGACGCGCTGACGCTCCTGCCTTTCAAGGAACGCCACCTTCTTCTGAAGCTGTGCCACCTCGCGTTTCAGCGCGGCAATATCGCGACGGTGCTGCGCGCTGCTACGCTTGAGCACCCCGGTTTCGCTGCGCGCTTCGCTGCGCGCCAATCGTCGGATCTCCTGTTTGAGCACAGTCATCAAATTCGGCACCTGGCATCTCCTTTTTCCGGATAAACAAAACCGGCAGGTTTGGTAGAAAAAGAAAACCGCGATCGTTCTTGGATTCGCGGCCCCCGTAACTACCTGTCATTACAACGAAAAAGCAATATACGCATGCGAATAGTTAATAGGCGATCATACCAAAATTGTCAAATTCCATCGCTCGAATCGGGAGAATGGCTATGATATTTAGATGCCGCAATAGACCGATCAATCGGACGTTTTACTTCTACCCAGCGCGTTATTCAACCGATGAAGGCGACACGATGAATCGGATCCTTCAACCAATCAACGATGAACAATTCGGTTTCACCGAAGCACAACACCTGCTGCGACGCGCCGGGTTCGGGGGTCGTGCCGAGCAGGTTGCCATGCTCCAACGCCAGGGTATCGACGGTGCGGTGGACCATCTCGTGGAGTACTCGCGGATTGATTGGGATGCGCCGCAAGAGACATTCGATGCCGACCTCAAACGCCCTCCCACCGCCGAAGAACGCGCGGCCTGGCGTCAGGCAAGAAAAGACAACGACGCCGAAGAACTCGAACGCTTGAAGAAAATCCGGCAGCAGTCCGACCGCGAGGATCGCAAGCAGGCCCGTCTGTTGCAGCGCTGGTGGCTGCGGCGCCTGGCCGAATCGCCGCGCCCCCTCGAGGAAAAACTGGTCCTGCTGTGGCAGGGACATTTCGCGGTGAATTACCGCGGCGTGAAAGACAGCTATCTGCTGCACAAGCAGAACGAATTCTTCCGCAAACACGCCATGCAATTCGCCGCCCTGGCCAAAGGGATCGTGCACGATCCGGCGATGCTCATCTTCCTCAATAACGACCGCAACCGGAAGGGCCGTCCCAACGAAAATCTGGCCCGTGAACTGATGGAGCTGTTCACGCTGGGCGTCGGCCATTACACCGAAAACGATATCAAGGAAGGCGCCCGCGCCCTGACCGGCTACACCCGTCGGGACAACGATTTCGCCTTCAACCGGCGCCAGCACGATACCGGCAACAAGCAGATTCTCGGAACGCGCAGCGCATACGATGGCGATTCATTTGTCTCGCTGTTGTTGAAACAGCCAGCCTGTTCGCGATTCATCGCCGCCAAGCTGTACGACCATTTCGTGATGGACCTGACCGACCCCGCCCCGTCCGATCGCGACAAGGTCATCGCTGCGCTGGCCGAGGTGATCCGTCGCAGCCGCTACGATTTGAAGCCCGCGCTGAAGGCGCTGTTTTCCAGCAAGCACTTTTACAGCGCCGCGGTGATGGGGGCGAAGATCAAGAGCCCGGTGGAACTGACGATCGAATTGATCCGCACGCTCGAGCCGGGCGACTACGAAGAGAAACCGGTTCTGGATGCGTTGCGGATGATGGGCCAGGATCTTTTCAATCCGCCGAACGTGGCGGGTTGGCCCGGCGGCCGCGCGTGGATCAACACCTCCACGCTTTTCGTCCGGCAAAATCTGGCAACGTACCTGATCACCGGGCATCGGCCCGATCGCGGCCGATACAGGGCACGGTCTCAGCCGTACGATGCCATGGCGCTGTTGCGGGACCTGCCGAATCGCACCCCCGAGGCCGCCGTGACGCACCTGACCGACCTGCTGCTCGGCGCGGCGGCGAATTCGAATCGACGCGCGCAACTGCGCCAGTTTCTGACTGATCGCAAGGACAAAATTGCCAACGACAGCATCATCGCGATGTTGCTGTTGATCACCGCCATGCCCGAGTACCAGTTGTGTTGAGGAGTCCCTCATGAGCGAACACCACCCCTGGACACGGCGTGCTTTTCTGCAGAACGGGCTGACGATGGTTTCGACCGCGGCCACGCTGCCGTTGTTTCTGCAGCGTTCGGCGTTCGGCATCAACGACCCGCGCGACCGCCGCGCCACGGCCCAGCAGCCCGGCGTCCCGGAAGATCGCATTCTTGTGGTCATCCAGCTCGGCGGCGGCAACGATGGACTCAACACCGTCATCCCATTCGGCGACAGTCATTACTATACGAATCGGCCGACCCTGGCCGTCCGGCAACAGGATGCGCTGGTGGTCGATGAGGGGCAAGGCATCGGTTTGCACGGCAACCTGGCTGCGCTGAAAGAACTGTACGACGAGGGTGTGGTGGCGATCTGCCAGGGGGTGGGGTATCCCAATCCCAACCGCTCGCACTTCAAAAGCATGGACATCTGGCACACCGCCGACGTGCCGAACGGCCAGGGCACCGGGTGGCTCGGCCGCTACTTTGACAATACCTGCGCCGGCTCCCCGCAGGCCGACCGGTGCATCGCCATCGGGCGCGAAGCCCCCATCGCCACGATGGGCAAGACCGCCAAGGCGATCAGTTTTGAAAGCGCGCGGCTGTTCCGCTGGGCCGGGGAGGATTTGCACGACGAGCTCGGCGAAACCTATCAGAAGATCAACCGCGGCGGGTCGCCGACCGGCGCATTGAAGCCGGACCAAACCAACACCTCGTTCCTGATGCGCACCGCCCTGGACGCGCAGATCTCCAGTGACAAGATTCGCAAAGCGGTCGCCCGACGCGCCGAGGTTTCGTATCCCGGCTCCGCCCTGGCGCGGCAGTTGAAGATGATCGGCGCCATGATCCGCTCCGGCCTGACCACGCGCGTGTACTACGCCACGATGGGCGGGTTCGACACCCACGCCGGCCAGCAGTATCGCCACGCCAACCTGTTGAAGCAGTACGCCGAATCGATCCGCGCGTTCTACCGTGACCTGAAAGATCAGGGCAATCACCAGCGCGTGCTGATTCTCACATTCAGTGAGTTTGGAAGACGGGTCAAGGAAAACGCGTCGCGCGGCACCGATCACGGCACGGCCGCTCCGATGTTCGTCATCGGTGATATGGTCAGGCCCGGCGTGCACGGTCCGCATCCGTCTCTGAGCAAGTTGGACAAGGGCGATCTGATCTACCACACCGATTTCCGGCAAATCTACGCCGCGGCGCTGGAGCATTGGATGAAGGCCGACAGCGAAAAAATCCTCCGCGGCAAATTCAAGCCCGCCCCGGTGCTGGATACGAAGAACATCTGATCCGCCACAACAAATCATTTTTCGCGCGAACCGGCCCGTTCACCGGTTCGTTGTTATGCTATGAGCATGCTGTGCATCACGAGAATCTTCGCGGTCGCTTTACTCCTCGCCGGACCGGTTATTGCGCAAAGCGTCGCGGGTGGGCAGGGAGGGCCTGTTAACGGCGCGCGTTTGAAAGAGCATCGTCGGCGTGCGCTGAGCGATCCAGCGTATGTGATGGGGGCCGCGCGCTTCTTGGAGAAGCAGAAGTCGTGGGAAAAAGCGTGCCAAGCATACCGTCACATTCTCCTGAATCTGGATCCGATGCACGAGCAGGCCTACGACCGGCTGATGCAACTGACATTGGCGCACGGCCTGCTCGACACACCCCAGCGCGACCAGGCGTTGCAGCGCGAGTTCGGCCCATCGTTCGGTTTGTATGAATCGGATCATTTTCTGGTGGTGCACGATCGGCCGAGGGCGTGGGCGGCGAGTCGTGCGCGGATGCTGGAACTGACGCGCAAGCGATTTCTCGGCGTGCTCAGCCGGGCGGATTATCGCCCGCTGCCTCTGGGGGAACGATTGGTCTGCCTGTCTTTCGCGCGGTACGACGATTTCATGAATTACGCGCGCCGCATCGATAGGCAAAAAGGCGATTGGTTCAGAGGATACTATTCCAGCCGGACCAACCGCATCGCGTTTTTCGATGTGCAGAGCGATCCCAGACTGAAAGAGAAATCCCAGGGCGTGGGCCGGCTCGAACGGCGCATGGCGCAGTTGAACGAGCAAACTGCCCGGGCCGAGGCGACCGGTGACACCGCGCTGGCGGCGCGGCTGGGTAATGCCCGGCGGTTGGTGCAGCGCCAGCTGGCCGAAGAGCGCGCGCGCTGGAAACAGGTGCGCGGCTTGACCAACATCACCCACGCCATCCACGAAGCGACACACCAGTTGGCGTTCAACACCGGCATCCAGAAGCGCGGCGTGATGTATCCGATGTGGTTTGCCGAGGGTTTGGCCACGAGTTTCGAGACGATCGCCCCGGCGGCGCCGTTCGGACCGATGCAGGACAACCCCCACCGCCGAGCCGCCTTCCTCAAGGAAGCCGACAACGGTGGATTGTTGGATTACAGCACGTTCGTCGGCCAGGCCACCCCGCCCACCGAAAGTGAATCGATGATCGGCTCGGCATACGCGCAATCGTGGGCGCTGTTTGTCTACCTTTACCGTCAGAAACCGCAGGCGCTGCGCCGGTACTGCTTCTATAAGCGATCGCAAAAGCCCGGTCGGCTCAATGAATCGACGCTGCGAAATGAGTTTGAACTACACTTCGGAGATCCGGCCGCGATCGGGCGGGAGGTGGATCGCTTCGTCCGACAGCGAACGAAACGGCGCTGAGTCGCGGCGCTTTATTCGTCGACGGGTTCACAGACCACCGACATGCGGACCAGTTCCGCCAGAGAGCCGGCTTCCATCTTGTCCATGACGCGTGCGCGGTGGGCTTCGATGGTTTTTTCGCTGATGCCCAGTTGCGCGGCGATTTGCTTGTTCGACAAACCTTCGACGACCCAGTGCATCACCTCGCGTTCGCGCGGGGTCAGTCGCGCGTAGCGCTGTTTCAGATCGGCGTTCATCTCCATGTGCCCGCGGTCGTTTTCATCGATCTCCAATGCGCTGTGGATGCGATCCAGAAGCACCTGGTCGGAGAAAGGTTTCTCGATGAAATCGACGGCGCCCGACTTGATGGCTTTAACCGCCATGGGCACATCGCCGTAGCCGGTGATGATGATGATGGGATTGCGTAGTGTGTGGCTGGCGATTTTTTCCTGGACTTCCAGGCCGCTCATTCCGGGCATCCGCACGTCGAGCACGATACAGCCGGGCTGCGACGGATCGTAATTCTGCAGAAACGCGTGTGCGGAATCGTAGGTTTCCACGTTAAGGTCAACCGATTCGATCAGCCAGCGCAGCGAATCGCGCATCGCCGGATCGTCATCGACTACATACACGGTCGGTCTTTTATTGGGCATGCATCGCCTCCCCTGGAAATCTGCGTTGCGGCTATACCGCACTGCACGGGACCGTCTGGATGAACAAATAGTATTCATCTTTAGTGGAAATCAGGTCATTTCCTGCTGCATTTTGGGCAAAACCGAGGGAGGCGTCAACCGGGGCGCTCGTCGGCGTCTGTTTTATCTTTATTTTCCACAATGGGTAATACGCATATAAACTCCGCTCCGCCCGAGGGACTGGGCTTAGCAAATAATTCACCCCGGTGGGCCTGAATGATGGACCGGCTGATCGAAAGCCCCATCCCCATCCCATTGGGCTTGGTGGAGATAAAGGGTTCAAAAATCGGGGTGGTTTGTGGGGGCAAACCGCATCCACGGTCGGTCAATCGCACATGCACGTGATCACCTTGGATCAGCACACGAATCGTCAGGAGGCGGTGGGCCAGTTCCGTCCGGTCCATGGCATCGATGGCGTTGAGGATCAGGTTGATCAGGACCTGCTCGATCTGGATGGTATCGCCTCGGATCGATGGAGCGGGGTCGGGACAGGATACCCGCGTGCGAACGCCGGCCTGGGCCAGCTGCCCTTCCAAGAGCCCCAGCGAGTCATGGATGGCCTGCTGAAGGTTCACCGCCTCTCCCCCGGCCTCTTGCGGGCGAACGAAACCGCGAAGCCGCTGGATGATCTTACCGGCGCGCAGCGCCTGGTCGGCGGTACGCGCCAGCACCTGGTTCAGCTCGGCCTGATCGAGCCGACCGCTGTTGACCCGGCGGATCGTACCCTGGATGAAATTGACGATGGCCGAGAGCGGCTGGTTCAGCTCATGCGCAAAACCCGTGGCCATCTCGCCCAGCGTCGCCAGTCGGGAGACCCGCGATAATGCTTCGTGATGGCGCGAGGCCCGCGCTTCGGCACGGATGCGTCGAATCAGATGCGCCAGCGTACCGGCGTACAGACTCAGTAATTCGCAATGGTTGTCGGTGAGCAGATTGCCGGTCAGCAGGTTGTCTGCAAAAATCCGCCCGAACAAATGATCGCCCTCGAACATCCAGAACGTACAGCGGCTGCCGCGGCCGACCGGTTGGCCCGCCGGATCGGTCAGCTCCACATCGTGCTCAATGCAACAATGACCCGGCACGCCTTGACGCTGCTCGTCGGGGAGCGGCTGGGCGTAGGAGGATTCATCACGGAGTCGGCCCTGCTCGTCGATGCCCCAGGTACCGCGCAGGCGATTGTCGCCCGGATCGTAGAGGCAGATACGCATGCGGTCGAGGTCCATGGCCTGGCACCCCAACTCCACGGCATTACGGCAAAGCTCCGTTACCGTCGAGCTGGACGTCAGGCGGTTACTGACCAGAGACAAGCACGTTAGTTTCTCATGGAACCAGCGCTCCTGGCTCTCCCGCTGTCGCAGTTCGGCGGTGCGCTGGTGTACCCGCTGTTCGAGTTCTTCCTGGTGCCGGCGCAGGGTGATCTCAGCGGCTTTGCGATCGGTGATTTCGTGCGCGATGAAGATGATGCTTTCGCTCCGGTCGTTTTCCCGGATCGGCCCGAGGTGGCAGGAATACCATCGGCCGGAGTTCGTCGATTGGATTTCGATCGCCTGGGCGCGGCCGGTCATCAACACGCTTTCCAAGGCGCGGCGGAACGCCAGGCGCTGCGAAGGATCGATCCAATCCTCCGCGGGGCTGCCGACGACCTGCTCGGACTCGGCGCCGGGCTCGCCGTGATTGATGAATTCAATGATGCCGTGCCGATCGAGCCGACAGATCACATCCGGCGCATGCTCCATCACCGACGTCAATTCCGATTCACTTCGCCGCAGGGCTTCGGCGGTGTGGTCCTGCACGGCGCGGTGGAGCTGGCTGATCAACTGCTCGGGATTGGACAGCTTCTCCACGTAGGCGAAGGCGTTGAAATTCACCGCATCTCGAGCCGACTCAAACGAACCGTACCCGGTGTGGATGATGACGCGCAGGTCTTTGCCGCGCTGACGCAGCTTCTGCAGCAAATCGGTGCCGGACACATCGGGCAGGCGTTGATCGAGAATGGCGACGACGAACGGCCGGGTGTCGATCACGCGCAGGGCTTCGGCGGCCGATCCGCAGGCCATGGGGTGGTAACCCTCACCGAGCACCAGGTCGCTGAGCACCTGCCGATGGGATTGATCGTCTTCCACGATCAGGACCCAGATACGCGTCGTCGTATCACTGCGGGATGGAGAGGAGGTCTCCGTCACGGGATGGTCCCCGGCTGATCATGAGAACGGTTCGAAGACATCACCCACGCTGCATAAAGTATATTCCCGATCCCACCCCGGAGGAAACAAAAAGGGGGCTTTCCGATCAATAAATTTTCGGCGAGCCGACCGCGCCTTTCTGCATTCATCTGCGCAAGGCCGGGTCTTGTCGGTAGAACCGTTTCATCAGATCATAAAGTGCGGGGTGTTGCGACAGCATGGCCTGTGCTTTTTCGAAAAAGCACTCCGTGGCCACGGCGAAGAACTCCGCCGAATTCGTTGCGCCGTAAGGATCCAGTAACGTCTTGCGACCGGATGACCGGCACAATTTCTCGTACTCATTCGTCATCACTTTTACCCAATCCGCGAACAGCACCGGGCAGCGAATCGGCGGCGTGCCGTCGACGATGCCGTCCAGCATGTCCAGCTTGTGCGCGAACTCGTGGTAAATCAGGTTGCGCCCGTCTTTGGGATCGTACAGACCGTGCTTCGCCGCATCCCACGCCAACTGGACGGGCCCGCCATCGTGCGCCTGTCCCAGCACGGCCAGAGATCTGTGGACGTATCCTTGACCGTGTTCGACCCGGCGGACCGTCGGCCAGACGATGATTTCCCGGACGTTGCGGTAGTAATCGTGCTCGATTTCCAGCAGCAGCAGGCAGGCCCCGCCGGCGATGGTGACGCGGATTTCATCGGTGAGTTCCAGACCGTCGGTGCTGTAGAAGCGCTTCTCAGCGAGAAACACCATCACGCAGGAACACAATTCCCGGCGCTGCCAGCGATCCAGTTGACCATACAGGGTGATGTTGCGCTCGAGAATTTCCTCCCACGCAGCGGGAAACGGTTGCTCCCGGATTTTTCGGCGACGACGGCGGGTAAGAAATCCAAAGAGCATGGGGAACCAATCAGAAAAGACCTGATCTACTTGTCAAGCTTCAAGAATTCTTCTTCGCGCAATTCGCATTGCTTGATAATTTTTCTCAGCAACAATGGCTTGATACGTCGATGACGGGGAAGAGTCGTATAACGACCGTCGGGATGCGCCATGATTGTGTGATGGGCGCCTTCATGGTCTTCAAAGCCCGCCCGTCGCAGCGCTCGGACAACCTTGGTGCGAACATTGGCGTTAGCCAGTCCTGACATGCCCAGTCGCCCCCCCGAGTCGCTGCTTGTTGCGGAATGACAAAACCGACCGAATGGCCTGTTTGCCGTTGTTGACCGCCTCCTCAATGGTATCGCCTTGTTCCAGTGCCCCCGGCAACTGCCGGCACTGTACGACGTAACCTCCATTCTCAATATCGCGCGTAATCCTCAGACTAAATGTACGGCCAGTCACCCGAACGCTTTTAGTCCACTCCAAGGGCAGTTTTTCAACCTGCTCTTGCGATTGTCGGATGAACATCCCCAATGGAACCGACCAGACCGTTTGTCGTGAAAGTACCTCCATAACCTGCTTGGCATCGGTAAGCATGTAAACCTGCTGCCCATCGGTCAATAGCGTCAGACGGGACAGCCATCGTTGATCCTGCACATCGGAATAGTGGGCCTTCAAGTATCGAATCGCCTTGCGCACTTTCTGGAGTGGACATCGTCGCTCGCGCAAACCTGCAATGGTTTTTATCGCTACGAGGTCGATAAAAGTAAAAAGTCGCCGGGTGCCCTTGCCCGAAGCGGATTTGCCGCTTGGACGGACCAATCCCGTATCCGCCCAATAGCCAACCTGCCGAACGCTGGCCCCGGCTAACGCAGCCACCTGTTTGGTCGAAAGCAGGATTTCCATGAATGCCTCCAGGCAATGGCCCCTGTAATACACTAGTGTATTACTCTTATCAATACAAAATACAGCTTAATAGTATTTCGGAAGCACCGACAAAGCAACTGAAATTTTCCGGCCTCCCGCAGCCCGCCAGCAGGAATCCTGGGCGATCATTCCTGCGCGGTGCGGTGGCGCTGGATTTCGCCGCACACCATGTACAGGACGTCCTCGGCAATGTTCGTCGCGTGATCGGCGATGCGCTCCAGGTGACGGCTGATCGTCAGGCAGTTGACCAGTTCATACACGTGGGTCGGGTCGGCTTTCATGCGCCGCTCGACCTCGCCGTAGGTGGCGCGATGCAGTTCGTCCACTTCGTCATCGGTCTTTCGGACCGTTTCGGCCAGGTCCGCATCGAGATTCACCAGCGCGTCCAGCGCACGCTTGACCATCGATTGCACCTTTTCGGTCATGGTGTCGATATCGATAGCCCACTCGATATTCTTCTGCTTGCCTCCGAGCAGGATCGCCATCTCCGCCACGTTCACCGCCAGGTCGGCAATGCGCTCCAGATCGGAATTGATTTTCAGCACGGCGATGACAAAGCGCAAGTCGTAGGCCACCGGCTGGTGCAACGCCAACGTGTGCAGGCATTCTTCCTCGATCTCGATTTCCATCTCGTCGATCTGGTCGTCCCCGGCGATCACCTTTTCAGCCAGATTTTCATCGGCATTGCGCACGGCGGCCACCGAATTCTGAAAGGATTCCTCCACCATGGCGCCGAGCTGGAGAATCATTTTTTTCAGTTTGTCGATTTGTCGCGTCAGGTGCAGGGGCATGAATGAATACTCCGCAGCGGTAAAAACGCAGGGTTGGCGATAACCGAAAATGCGGATTGACGGCCGACCGTCGGATCGGCAACCCCGCTCGAATCGTCGCGGCATGCTCGGTCAATGTCAAATTGGATTATCCACCACGACGTCGATCGTTGCAAACAGACGCGATTACGCTTTCGATTCGATCGCCTCATCCGAGAACATGCCGGGCAGGTGGATGCCGAACGTCGAGCCGTGATTCGGATCGGGCGCGGCGACGGAGACGACGCTGACGCGCCCGCCGTGCGCATTGGCCACGTGTTTGACGATCGACAGCCCCAGACCCGTGCCGCCCATCGCCCGGCTGCGCGCCTTGTCGGTGCGGTAAAAACGCTCGAACAATCGCGGCAGGTATTCCGGCTCGATACCCGGCCCCTGATCGGTCACTTCGATCACCACCTCGTTGCCGCGCCGCTCCGCCGTCACGTTGACCGACGTTTGCGGCGCCGAATACTTGATCGAATTGTTGAGCAGGTTCACCACGGCCTGCTCGACCAGCGTGGCGTTGATGCGCGTGCGCAATTCCGAATCCACCTCGTAGATAATGTCGATCTGCTTGGCGGCGGCGTCGGCCTGGCAGGTCTCGCAGGCGGCGCGGACCACCATCTGGATCGAGCCGGGCTTCAACGCGATCTCGCCTTCGCGGTCTTCCTGTTCGAGGCGCGCCAGCGTCAACAGGTCCTCGATGATCGCGCCCAGACGATCGGCCTGGCGCTCGATGGTGTGGATGAAGCGCCAGGCCGGCCAATCGTCCTCGGGATCGCGCTCGGCCAGAAGCGTCTCCACGGACACCTTGATCGCGGTGATGGGCGTCTTCAGTTCGTGCGAAACGTTGGCGACAAACTCCTGGCGCACCTGCTCGAGCTGGCGGATGCGCGTCTGGTCGTGCAGCACGATCACCGCACCCTCGCCGCGCTGCTGCACATCGCGCAACTGCGAGCCGTACACCTGGCAGATGCGCTCGGCGTTATCGACCCGCAGCGTGATCGTCTGTTCCAGCGGTTTATCGGATTCCAGGGTGCGGGCGACGAACTTCTGCAACTCCAGGTTCCGCACGACTTCCATGATGTCGCGTCCGCGCGCCGTATCGATATCCACGCCGAGCAATTGGGCGGCGGCGGCGTTCAGCGAGATCACGCGCTGTTCCTGGTCGACGGCGAACACGCCTTCGATCATCGAGGCCAGAATCGCCTGGCGCTCCTTGGACTGGCTGGTGATGGTGCGGATTTTGTCATCGAGCTGATGGGCCATGGTGTTGAGCACCTCGGTCAGCTCGACAAACTCCTCGGAGGCCGGGGCTTCCAGCGTATGGCCGAGATCGCCGGCGGCGAAGCGCTGCGCGCCGATCTGCAAACGGCGCAACGGACGGATCACCCGCCGGGAAAACACCCAGACCGTCAACGCCAGGGCCACCAGCGCCGTCACCACTCCGATCAGCGCGACCCTTCCGTAGAAACGTCCGACGATCGCGCCGGAGAGGTTGGACACAGCGCCAATGCGCACCGCGGCCACGAGTTTGCCGGCCCGCTTCACCGGCAGGGCCACGTACATCATGGATTGGTCATCCACGGCGTCGGCGCGAATATCCGTACCGGTTTGCCCCTGCAGGGCTTGCTCGAACTCCGGCCGCTCGGCGAAAAGCAGGGCTTGTTCGGTTTCGTGCGAGGTGTTGCCGAGCAGTCGGCCGTCGGTATCCAGCACGGTGCAGTACGTGCCGTTGTCGGCGGTGAACTGGCGACACCATTCCGGTATCTCCGCAGCGCGATCCTCCGCCAGCAGCTGTGCGATCCGCGGCGCGATGACTTGGGCGTGACGCGTCAATGTCGTTTGGTTGAGTCGCTGGTCGTAATCGCGCAGGGCGTCCCCGGCGAACCAGGCGATGGCCACCGTGCACAGCCCGATCACCAACAGGTAGAGCGGGGCAACCTTCCAGGTCAGACGACGACCGAGCATGTTGTGTCAGCTCACGTTTCTTCCAGGCGATAGCCGACACCGCGCACCGTCTGGATATAGCGGCCGGCGCTGCCCAGTTTACGGCGTAAGGAGACCACATGCACATCGACCGAGCGATCGGTGACCGCGACGCGGTCGCCTTGGACGGCCTCAACGATCTGGTTGCGTGTGAAAACCCGGCCCCGCCGCCGCGCCAACGTCTGTACGATGCGGAATTCGGTCAGCGTCAGGGAAATCGGTTCGCCCGAAACGCGGACTTCGTGCCGTTGCGGATCGACCACCAACTCGCCCACACGAATCGACGCATCTTCCGAGCGCGACGGCGTTTCGCCGCGACGCCGCATCACCGCTTTCAACCGCGCCACCAGCACCCGCGGGCTGAACGGCTTGGTGATGTAATCGTCGGCGCCCAGTTCCAAGCCCGTCACGATGTCCGCCTCCTCCCCCTTGGCCGTGAGCATCACGATCGGCATGGTGGAGGTCGAACCGTCGTTGCGCAACGTCCGGCAGACCTCCAGTCCGTCGATGCCCGGCAGCATCAGATCGAGCAACACCAGGTCCGGCGCTTCGGTGGCGGCCAGTTGCAGCGCTTCTTCACCCCGCCCGGCCACGGTCACGCGAAATCCCTCACGCTCCAGGTTGTAGCGGAGCAGGTCCTGAAGATCGTGCTCATCTTCAACGACCAACACATGCCCACGAGACGCCGGCTCGGCCAGGTCGGCGGCGCGCGTACTGCGGCGCGCCTTGGCGGTTTTTCGAGTCGCTGCCATGGCTGGTTTCTCCTGTGTTAACCCATAGTGTCCTTGTTGTTTGCGAAAGCCGCAACCCATTAACAAAAAACTCATAAAGCACGTTCTTTCCGGCCCTTGGAATCGCCATCGGCCGATCGAAACGCTGCGGTAACCCCTCCACAGCCGTGGAACGGAGCCCGGCCCATTCCATTTCGATGTTCCCGAATTTCAGGTATAAAGCAGGCGGTGCGACCCGTGCGCACCGGATCGATTCACTCCGTCCCGAAGGGAATTGCCATGTTGATTGCTTTGATCGTCATGGGCGTGATCCTGCTGATTCTGATCGTGGTTGTCGTGGGCATTTACAACAAGCTGGTCGCCCTGCGCCAGCGGTTCAAGAACGCCTTCGCCCAAATCCAGGTTCAGCTCAAGCGGCGGCACGACCTGATCCCCAATCTCGTCGAGACCGCCAAGGGCTACCTCAGCCACGAGCGCGAGACGCTTGAGGCCGTCATCTCCGCACGCAACCAAGCCCAGGACCTGCTGGCCAAGGCCGCGGCCGACCCGGCCAACGCCGAGATCGTCAAGCAGTTCAGCGGCGCCGAAGGGGCGCTCGGCGGAGCGCTGGGCCGACTCTTCGCGGTCATGGAGGCCTACCCCGATCTCAAGGCCAACCAGAACATGATGCAACTGTCCGAGGAGTTGACGAGCACGGAAAACCGCGTCGCCTTCTCGCGCCAGGCCTACAACGACACCGTCATGCAGTACAACACCTACCGCCAGAGCTTCCCGGCGGTGATCTTCGCGGGCATGTTCGGCCACGCCACCGACGCCGCCCCGCTCGAATTTGAAGACCACAAGGAAATCCAGGAAGCACCGAAAGTGTCGTTCTGATGGCGAGAACGCTTTTTGAACCATTACCGCAGAGGCGCAGCGACACAGAAAATGAACTAAAAAACAGGATGAACCGGATGGGCGGAACAACAAGAAACGATCCATTGCATCTTCAGTGATCCGGCCCGGTTTTCTCTGCGTCTGTTGTGTCTGTGTGGTTCATTCTGATTTTGTGACCCGATGAATTTTTTTGAACGTCAGGACGTTGCACGCAAGCAGACCGGTCGCCTGGTGGTGTTGTTCATCGCGGCGGTGGCCATGATCATCGCGGCGCTGTACGGCGCGGCGCTGTTGGTTGCCGAGTTCGCCCTGAAACAGCCCATCACCGAATTGCCGATCGATATGCACCTCAAGATCGGCGCGGTGGTGGCGGCGTTCGTGGTGCTCGTGGTCGGCGGCGGATCGATGTACAAGGTCTCGCAGTTGTCATCCGGCGGAGGACAAGGTGTGGCCGAATCGCTCGGCGGACGCCAACTCATCCCCGGCAGCAGCGATCCGCTCGAGCGCAAGGTGCTCAACGTCGTGGAAGAGATGGCCATCGCCTCGGGCACGCCCGTGCCGCCGGTCTTCATGATGGACCAGGAAAAAGGCATCAACGCCTTCGCCGCGGGCTTTTCGCCTTCCGACGCGGTGATCGGCGTGACGCGCGGCGCGGCAGAGCAACTGACGCGCGAGCAGTTGCAGGGCGTGATCGCGCACGAGTTCAGCCACATCCTCAACGGCGACATGCGACTGAACATCCGCTTGATGGGCACCATCCACGGCATCCTCATCATCGCCATCATCGGCACGTACATTCTCTACTCGCTGCGATATTCGGCAATGGGACGATCGCGCAATCGCGAGGGCGGTGGAGCGATTCTCGCCATCATCGCCATTGCCGTGGCCCTGATCGCCATCGGGTTCGTCGGGCAGTTTTTCGGATCGCTGATCAAGGCCGCGGTGAGCCGGCAGCGCGAGTTTCTCGCCGACGCCTCGGCCGTGCAGTTCACGCGTAATCCGAACGGCATCGGCGGCGCGCTGAAGGCCATCGCCGCACGGATGCACGGTTCAAGCATGCGCAATCCGAACGCCGCGGAAGCCAGCCACATGTTCTTCGGACAGGCGGTGTCCGGATTCAGCCAGCTCTTCGCCACGCACCCCCCCCTGCCGCAGCGCATCCAGCGCATCCTGCCCGACTGGGACGGCGACCTGACCGACGTGTCGGAGAAAGCCCGGCGGATTGAACCCAAACCCACCGCACCGCCCGCCACGCCGCAGGATCGGGCGCGGCAGATGACCGAGTTGATCATCACCGCCTCGGTGTTTGATGCGATCGGCCAGCCCTCACAGCGACACGTCGACCGGGCGCGGCAATTGATCGATGCCCTGCCCACCCCCGTGCGTGACGCCGCCCGCGAGCCCTACGGCGCCCGCGCGGTGATTTACTCCCTGCTGCTCGATGACGACAACAACATTCGGCAGGAACAATACACTCGCTTGCGCGCCCACGCCGAGCCGGATGTGGTCAACGAGACGATGCAACTGGCGCCGCACATGCAACGAGTGGAACGTTCGGCGCGACTGCCCCTGATCGACCTGGCGCTGCCGGCGCTGCGATCCATGACCGCCGATCAGTCCGCGGCCTTCCAGGCCAACGTGCATCATCTGGTTCAGGCCGACTCCAAAATCGAACTGTTCGAATGGGTTCTGCAGAAAATCCTGCTGCACCATCTGGGCGCGCGGCACAAACCGAAGAAGCGAGCCGCGGCGCGCAGCGCCGGCTTGTCCGATGTGCGGGAGGAATCGGCCTTGCTGTTGACCTTGCTGGCGCGGGTCGGTTCCCGCGATGCGCAGGAAAATCAGCAAGCGTTCGAGCAGGGTGGAAACGTGCTGGGCCTGGCGGACCTGAAACCGACCAAGGCCTCGGCCTGTTCACTGGACAACCTGGATCGGGCCTTGGACACGCTGGGCGCCGCACCGGCCCGGCTCAAGCAGACAATCCTGCGTGCCGCCGCCGCGACAATCGGCGCCGATCGGCACATCACCCCTCTGGAAGCGGAGTTATTCCGCGCCGTGGCCGACGCGATGGGCGTGCCCGTCCCGCCGATCCTGTCCGACACATCGGATTAGCTTTCTTCTCGTGGTTTTTCAATCCCATGGTGCTATACTGAAAACTCACCGATGACTTCAGTTGGGGAAACATCATGAACGGACGCCACATCACCCTGATCGGCATGGTCCTTTGCATTCTGCTCGGGCAGGCGGTTGCCGAGCCGGTCAAACCGGTCGACCGCACCAAAGAAATCCACAAGATCAACACGCAGCTTCGCTCGGCCAAGGCCTACCAGAAACGCTACGAAGGCATGTTGAAGAAAGCCGAAGCCCAGTACGCCTACGTGAGAAGCAAGGGCTATCTCCGCGAGATTCCCATCAAGCGCAAGAAGGTGGCCGACACCAAAGTCCTGCTCGAAAAGCAGAACGCCAAGGTCAGTGAACTCGAGCAGAAGATGGCCTACCTGACCAGCACCACGCTCATGGTCGAAGACACCCTGCTGTCCGCTCTTCCCCGGGAACTGCAGCCGCCTCCGGGCAGCGACTGGAACGACCTGACCGCCGGCCGCGCGATGGAATGGATCAACAAGCACATCGCCAACGATCTGAAAGGCAAGGTCGTTCAATACACGCTGAAATGCAACGGGGTTTCCCAGGAAGGCAAGCGCGCCAAGCTGAGCATCACCGAGTCGCACGCCTTCCGCTGGGGGCCGACCCGATTCGCCCGCCTGCAACTGGCCGCCGTCTTCAAAGCCGATCAAACAGACAAAGTAGCCAAGATACCGAACGGCGCCAAAATGGTCGTGACCGGTCCGGTCAGTGCAATGACCATCACGCCGGGCACGGAGGAAGAGCCGGCCGCGCTGTCGGTGACGCTCGATCCCTGCGATTGCAAGTACAGCGTGTTCATGCAGAAGTAGCGCTGAAAACATGCCCAACCCGTGTGGGGACAACCCATGCTTCACCGCTGCCGATCACGGGGAGCTGCGATACCTCTTCTGCGCCATGCTGATCTGTGAATGAGCCAGCGCATACCTGATTATGCTGATCGTGCACCCGTGAGATGAACGGGGTGGCGTGCAGCCGACTCACCCCTCCAACTTGTTCTTGATCCGGTGCAGTTCTTCGAGCAATTGGCATGCGGTGGTGAAGCGGGGATTGGCCGGGCTTTCCGGGCGCAGCACCTGCGTGGTCAGCCGGGCGATGCGCTTGGCTTCCTGGCTGTCGGCATCGTATCGCACCTGCTCGCGAATCCACGGCTGGCTGTGCGGCTTGGCCATCTGCAGCGCCAGGTAGAACAGGTCCGCCGCCGGATCGATCTTCCGGTGTGAGCGCGTCAACGTTTCGTTGGTGACCAACCCCAGCGACTGCAGCTTGCCGAGCATCACCTGGATCTGGCTGGTTCTGAGAATCTGGCCGAACAATTCGCTGAGCATCGGGTTCTGCATCATGTCTTCGCCGATGCGCGCCGCCGAGCCGAAATCGACGAATCCCACGCCCTGCGGCGTGATGACCATGTTGTCCAGGCGAAGATCGAGATGAATGATGCGCGCGTATGCGTGGATGCGGTCGAGCAGTTCCGCGGCCTGGATGGCAAAATCAATTTGTCTGAGCGGGCGCGTGGAACGACGCAGCCAGCTCATCTCGATTCGCGTGGCGAAGCCGCGATCGTCGCGCTCCAGACCGATCAGCCGAGGCACCCGCTTCTGCATCCGAACCGGCAGATACTTGCTGAGTAACTTGAGAAACGCCGCCTCGCGCGTCAGGAAGACGGGAAACACGTGATCGATCATCTTGCGCGCCTGCTGGTGGATCTCGGCTTCGTCGTCCGTGTTCAGTCGATCGCGCAGACGGTGCATCAGGTCGGCCAGATCGGGCACCTTCTTGACGACCACGTAACGCTGCTCGTGTTCCGGTGCACGGCGCAGATAGACATCGTAGGTGAAACGATCACTGAACTCGCCGGGCTTGACGATGCGCACCTTGCGCGCCACCAGGTAATAGCCGGTGCGGCCGATGCCCGGCAGAGACAGGCCGACCCGCGGCACGGTGATCCGACGCGCCAACCGTTCGATGACGAAGCCGCACTGCGCCAGCGCCTCGGCAAAACGGCGCACGGGCGCTTCCTGGTAGCCCGCATAGACCGCCACGCCCCCCCAGCGCAGCCGATCGAACACCTTCCCCGGATCGTGCTCCTGCTCGCCGCAGAGCATCAGCATGTTCGCCTCCGCCCCGGGAGCCAGGTGGGCCTGCAGATCACGCTGGTAGAGATATTCCGGATCGAAGGCGAAGACCTTATCGGTCAGGCGGCCAAACAACCGACGCCCCGCCGGACTGATGGCGGGCATCCGGGGAGGATCCAGGAACGGGTTGGTTTCTGTAACAGCCAATGAACACTCATGTTAGCGAAAAAAACACCTGTCGCCAATCGCCTTCAGCCGCCACAGGGAATCACCGCTCGCCCGAGATATTTTTTCCTCCGCTGAAACGGAACGCGACATCATACGTTATTAATATTAGTTCTGGACGATCCCAGCTTATATAATACATGGGCTTGGAGACGCGGATTCGTATTCTCAGCAATGTCGGATTACCAACGTGCAATGGGGCTGCTATGAAATCACAACTGACAATCGTTCCGGTCTGCATGGTGGTTGCGATTCTTGCGATCGCCCAGTCGGGCTTCGCTGAAAAGAACTCCACACTGCTTGCCACGGAACGGGCGATGGACCAGGCCGTCGCGCGCGCGCAGTGGGCTGTGGCATACCAGCAGGCCCGCCAAGTCAGCGCGTTGGCCGAGGCCGGCTCGGAATCAGCCGAGAAGGCCGCGAAGGTTCTCGAGCAGGCCCAGGCCCAGGGGCGCACCGAGGCCGCGAAGGTCGCCGCCAGTTCCGATCCCACGAAGATGATCGCCTTCATCCGCGACTGGCAGCCGTCCGACTGCACGGCCGAAGTGGTCAAGGCGGTGGAGCCGTATGCCCGCGCCGAATTCAATCAGATCATGACCAAGCCCGATCCGTACCCGCGCTATCCGGTGCGCACGTTCCTGGTCAAGTGGATCGGCATCCCCGCCCCCGCCTGCAAGGAAGCACTGGCCGGCTACGATGCGCAGGCCAAGCCGCAGTTCGACGCCGCGATGGGGGTGGCCGACCGCACCGAGCGCGCCAACAAACTGAAAATATTCATCATCCAGTGGCGACCGAGCAGTCTGATCGCCGATGCGCGGGATGGCCGCCAGACCATCGCCAATGAGGTGTTCCAGGAAATCCGCAGCATCGACGATGAACTGGAACGTCGTCGCGAATTGGGCAAGTTCGTCAAAAACTTCCCCGACAGCAAACAGGTGGCCCAGGCCAAGGAAGACCTAGGCGCCAGCCGACCGGTGGTCGTGGCGGGGGGCGGCGGCTCGCACGGCGGCGGTGTTTCCCGCGGCGGTTCCAACCAGCGGGCCATCATCGAGAAGCTCGATCACCAGGCGATCGAAAAGATCGAGCATCAGAAAAGCGAGACGATCGATCGGCATGCTCGCGAAAATTTAGATCAGCAGAACATCGAAACGGAAAAAATGCAACATCGGGAGAAAGAGGAAGGCCAGGCCATCGAATCCGAAACCCAGCAAAATCTGGAGAAAATAGAAAACCAGGATGTCGAGCAGGATCGACAGCAGGCCGAAGGCGGCGGACGCGGGGCTCAGCAGGCACGCCAGGGCGTGGCCAACAAGGCCCAGACCAACGCCTCCCAAACCGCGCGCAAAGCCAACACCAACCAGGCCGATCAGGCGCGCCAGGGCAAGGCGAGATCAGCCCAGAGGGCACGCCAGGGCAAGGCAAGAACGCACACCGTGAACGATTGATCCGAAACACTCGGCGCTCGGCGGGAGCTATGGGGCATACGCAGCGTCGACGGATGATCAACGCAGCCCGTTCGGCAGGACGGGCTGTTTTCGTTTGACAAGCCACCGGCACGCTCACTAAGGTCCCGGTACAGCCAAACCCGCCGAGCAGCCGGCGTTGCGAATCTTTTTCGAGTACATCATGATCGAGAATCCCGTCACCTTCCACAGCCGCGTCAACCTCAAGGGCGGTACGCTGCTACTCGGATTCGACGGCTGGATGGACGGCGGCGATGTCTCCACCGGCACGATCGATTGGCTGATCGGCGCCACCGAGGCCCGTCCCTGCGCGCAGATCGATCCCCGCCGATTCTACATCTACAACTTCCCCGGCTCGATGGAGATCAGCGCCCTGTTCCGCCCCAGCGCGCAAATCGAAGACGGCCTGATCAAAAGTTTCGAGCCGCCCTCGAACCGTTTCTTCGCCGCGCCACGCCACGGATTGATGCTCTTCCTCGGCAAGGAGCCGAACTTCGAGTGGCAGCGATTCGCCGATGCGATCCTGGAAGTCGCCGAGGTCGCCGGGATCGAGCGCATTCTGTTTCTCGGCAGCGTCGGCGGGGCGGTGCCGCACTCGCGGCGATGCCGACTGTTCTGCTCGGTCAACGACCCGGCCATACTGCCGATGCTCACCGAAGCCGGCGCGCGACCGACCAACTACGAAGGCCCGGCCCACTTCGTCACCTACCTGATGACCCGCGCGCGCAATCACGGCCTGGCGATGGCCGCGCTCGTCGCCGAAGTCCCGGCCTACGTGCACGGAACCAATCCGCTGTCCATCGAGTCGATGGTTCGGCGCGTCGCTTCCATCCTCGGCTTCAACTCGCTGGACCTGGATGACCTGCAACAGTCCAGCGAACATTGGGAAAAACGGTTGACCGAAGCCCTGGAAGAACACCCCGACCTGCTCGAACACATCGAAAAACTGGAAAGCGATTACGACAACGAAGTCTTCGACACCCAGATGGGCGACCTCAAAGACTTCCTCCAGCAAAAAGGCATACGGTTGGATTGATCCGTCTGTCATTCCCGTGCAAGCGGGTATCCAGTGATGCGTGATATGCCGATTACATTCAAGCCACACCTACGCATTAACGAACCTGCCCGGGGCTTCACGCGCTGCGCTCGTTACGCACCCGGCTTAAACCAATTAACCAGTTAACGAATCAACGAGTCAACCAACTCACCATCCGAACATCTTCGTCTGTTCGACGAGCTTCATCAGGCGCTGGCCGTATTCGATGTAGCTCTGGTAGGCGGCGGCGGCGTCGGAGATGCCCTGGCCGGCGTGGATGACCGACTCGAGGTGCGGCTCGATCGAGATGCCCCCATCGTACCCGCACTGGAACAGATCGCGCAGCGTTTCCTGCACGTGGCAGGGGCTGGGCTCATCGGGAAAGACGAACTTGCCATTTTCCCCGCCGGTGTACACCTTGATGTGCACGTAGCTGATGTACGGCTTGGAGACCTCGTACCATTGCCAGGTGTTGGTGTGGCCGTGCTGCTCGGGATTGCCGGTGTCGTAGACGGCGCGGAAGGCGGGGCTGGATATCTGATCGAAAAACCACTGGGTGTTCTCGATCGACTGGCAGGGCCAACCTTCGCAATTTTCCAGAACGAGCTGCACGCCGCCCTGTTCGGCGATCTCCACGAGCTTGCGCATGCGCTGCAAGGCCTCATCGCGCCACTGCTCATCGGAAAAGCCGTCGTTGGGCCAGCCCATCACGCGGATGAACGGCGTGCCGGTGCGCTTCATGCGAGGAATCGCCCGCTCGAGAGTCTCGATATCGCGCTCCAGCGGATCGGTGATCTTCGACGCCCAGTTGGCGATCGCCGAAGCGTAGCAGGAAATCTTCAGGCCTGCGGCATCGAGCTTCGCAACGGCCTGCTCGAACCGGTCGTCGGGCAGATCGGTGAATTGCACACCGTCGACCGTGCGCATCTCGATGTGGCTCCAGCCCAACTCCTTGTGGGCGCGGATCTGGGTGTCCAGGTCTTTGCCCGCCTCGTCGGCGATACCGGAAAAGTACATGTTCGTGGCCTCCCGCTTTGAAATTGAACCCGATCATTATCAGCGATTCGGCGACGAATCACAAACCCTCCCCATTCGGGCACTTGCCGGTATACTGGCCGACATGATCGGCCCGGGAACGCATCGCATGCTGGCGGTGGGGTTGGCCGCACTGCTGGTCTGGGGGTGTCGGCCCAAACCCAAGCCCGTCGAGCTGGTCGAGGACGGCTCGAAGGATTTCCACGTGGTGGTGCTTGGTGAGACGGCGGGGATGTTGGCCGATCCCGACCAGCGCCTGGCGCCGATGCTGCGACGAATCAACGCCGCGATGTGCGATTTCGTGGTGGTGCTCGGCGGCGTGTGCGATCCCGCCTGGATCAACACCGACCAAACCACACAGGCCATGGAGCAGGCCAGGCGGGAATTCGGCAGCTTGCGCATGCCGCGGTTTTTTGTGCCCGGAGTCGACGCCGTGATCCGCGACACCTCCCGGCGCGCCTGGGAGAAACGATTCGGCCCGATGTGGCGGAGTTGGACATACAAGAACAACCGATTCGTCGCGCTGTGTTCGCAAAGCTCCACACCCGGCCAACGCTTCTCCGAAAAGCAGGTCCGTTTCCTGGCCCGCCAGGTTGAGCAACGGGGCCAACGGGAACGGCTGTACGTTTTCATCGCCGAGCCGCTGTGGGAGGAGGTTTCAAACGACGGACTGAACGAATGGGAACGGAAGATTCATCCGGAACTGGCCAAGGCGCACGGAGCGACGGTCATCGCCGGTCGCTGGAGCCAGTTCACGGACTTGCCGGTGCGCGACGGGGTGCGTTACATCACCGCAGGCGGGGGCGGACTTGAGTTCGGCCGGTTGCGGGATCGACCTTTTCTGGGACCGGTGCTGGATTTCCAGGCGATCCACGGGGCGGGAGGCCATCATCGCATCGATCTGCCGCGCGTGAACAACATCGTACTCGACGGCAAGGACGACGACTGGGCCGACCGGGGCCTGGCGATTGGGAAACTGGTCCCCGCGCGCGGCGCGCCAGTGAATCCCGGCGATTGCCAATGCCGTGCGCAACTGGGCTGGGACGATCGCGGCATCGTGATGATCGCGGAGGTGCTGGACGATGTGATGCTCGTTGAACGGACCGCGGCCGACGCGCGGGTTCCCCTGACACGGCGCGACGCGGTGCGCCTCGTGGCGGAAAGCGATTCCAGGTACGGCGAGCGGCATGCGCTGACGGCTGCGCCCTCAATGCTCGCCGGTCGGATCGCGCTGCGCCAGGCGGTGCGGCGGGAAGGTGAGAAGGATTGGCGCATCGTCGCCGGCGCGGCGCGCGGCGATTGCCACCTGGCGCGCAACGGTTACCTGATGGAGCTGCTGCTGCCCTGGCAAACACTGGGCATAACCGGCGGTGCAGGACAGACACTCGGTTTGCAGATCGTGCTTTTCGACGCCGACGATCGCAGCGCGCCGGGACTGTTTGCCTGGCAGCCCTTCCCGACCACCGGCAATCACGCCGAGCAGCTCAACCGTGTTCGGCTGGTGGATGCCGAGGGCGGAATTCAGCAGTTGTTCGTCGAAGGCGCGTTGCTGGATCACGGGCGCGTGATGGTGGAACTGATCGGCTCGGCGGATATGGCGGATCGGTCGGTCGTCGTGCTGTCGGGCTTAAACAGCGTGGCGCGCGGGCGCATGCTGCTCAAACGCGGTCAGACGCAATGCCGACTGATCTTCTGCCGTCCGGTCGGGGAAACGGCGGATGAGCCCCTGGAAGTCTACCTCGGCGATGAACGCATCCAGTCGATTCGACCGCAATGAGCGCAACGGTCGCGTGGAGGGCCAACCGTGCCGTTCGTGAATGACCCGATTCTGCTGATCCACCTGATGGCGACCACGTTCCTGACCGGTTTGATCTGGTTCGTGCAGGTGGCGCATTACCCGTTGCTGCACCAGGTCGGGCCGGAGTCGTTTGCTGCGTATGAGCGGAAACACATTCGGCGCACCACGTGGATCGTCGTCCCGGCGATGCTGGTTGAAGCCGCGACGGCGGGACTGTTGGTGTATCGTGCTTTCCGGGCCGGACCGCCCGATCTGATCTTTCTGAACAGCATCGCCGTCGCGCTGTTGCTGGGCATCTGGCTGTCCACGGCGATTGTGCAGGCGCCCTGCCATCGTCAACTGGAAAACGGTTACGACGAGCGCGTGGTCAATCAACTGGTGCTGAGCAACTGGCTGCGGGCCGGGATGTGGACCGTCCGCTGCGCCCTGGCGGTGGCGATGATTCTGTAAACGGTCGCAAATGCGCGCTGCCCCGCGGATCGCGGCCACACGGCGAATCGAAGCTATTGCTTCGCACGCCGCTGGTACATTTCCGCGCCGATGGCGCGGGCGGCTTCGATCATTTCCGGATAGGGCCGATCGCAGACGTCGACAAAACCGATCTGATAATTCTCCCCGTCACCGCGACCGGTGGCAGCCTGGTCGCCGTACTGGAACCAGTGCGTCCCGATAATCAACCGGTGATCGAGGGCGGAGTGGACATATCGGCGGTAGGCCTGGGCGCGCCGGGCCTGGTCGGCCATGCTGCGCATGCCCGTGTGAAACAGTCCGCGATCCAGCGCGCCGAAGTGAAACTCCCCGATGATGATCGGCTTGTCGATTCCCTTGGGCAACTCGAAACCGGAAAGGTCATCGTGGTACCGGTTGAAGCTGACGACATGACAGTATTTCGCCGCAGCACGGATCGCCGAATCGTTTCTCCAGGCGAAACGGCAACCCAGGTAGAGCTGCTGCGGCGCGGCGCGGGACACTTCCTCCCGGCAGACGCGGAAAAACATCTCGTGCAATTGCTGCTCGAAGGCGGCCAGGTCGTCACGCGCACGCTTGCGATCAGGGGCGTTGCTATGGCGCAGCAGGGCGTTCCAGTCTTTATGCTTGGCGGCCCAGGCGCGGTTGAGCTTATCGATCTTTCCGTACTTCGCTTCTAATTTCTCGATGAACAGCCGCTTGGCCGGCTGGTCCTGCGGACTCTTGAGTACGGCCACGGCCAGAGACCGTTCCTTACCCCAACTCAACTCGTTGCCGACGAAGTAGCCGATGCACCACGGATCGCCGACCGCTTTTCCCTTTTGCCTGTCGAGACGCTTTCGGAGATTGCTGCGAAAATCGGGGTGAAACGGATCGGGGAACTGGCCCCAGTAACCGGAACTGCCGGCGATCGGCGGTGAGCGGAAACCGATCGTCGCCACGTAGGGCGTGCGGCGCTTGAGATAGACCGTCTGGGACGACCAGTTGCCGATTGTGTTCATCCCCCAGCTGCGCAGGCGATCGTGGACGGTGTCGGTCATGCGCTGCTTCCAGTCTTCGCCATACTTGCGATACAGGTTCAGGGCGGTGAAATTAAACGCGCGGTACCTGCCCTTGTCCTTGTAGAAGCCGTGCGGCGCCCAACTGCCGTGGCCGAAGAAACGATCGAACGGCGGCTTGTCCTGCGGCAGCTCGAAATAGTTCTCGCGGTGGCTGATGGGGGTGACGGCGTTGTACCCGTGCACGCAGTCGATGCCGTGCGACCAGAACAGCCGCCCTTCCGGATCGACCAGCCACCAGCGGCCCTCGTGCTTGTCCACGCGGAAGAATCCACTGGCCCGCAGTTTCGGTCCCCCGGTCCACCCGCCGTAACCGTTGCGCTGCGGCGGGCCCCAACGGGCTTTGAGGTCTTCGGCTTCTTCGGCGGCCTGGCGCTGGATGTCTTCTTTGCTGTGGGTCTTTCCCGGCCAGTCGCGGTGCGCGTATTGGCCGAAGGCATCGATGAACGGAAAGAAATCCTTGCCTTGCTTTTTGAGTCGATCCACATCGGCCGCGGGCGGAAAGCCCCGCATGCCCACGAGCTTGAGCGGATTGGCTTTCTCGAACTTCGGTGGACCGGCCCAGGTTGCCGCGCAGCACAACGTCAGCCCAAGCCACGGCAACCAAGAGAAGGTTCGTCCGTTCATTCCTGCGGTTCCAGGGCAATGGTGGCGCCGAGACGGTGCAACTGCCCCGCCTCTATTTCCACCATGTTGTCCAGTGCGTTGGCCGTTTCCACGCAGACCATCTGACGCCAGGCGGTATCGGTCAGGTCCGTCATGTCACGCGCGCATTCCGGCCCGGGATTGAACACGACCGTCGATCGGCTGCCCCGCTTGGCGATGCAGATCCGGCGGCCCCCTGACGGATCCTCGATCAGACAGGCCTGCTCGCTATTGAGATAGACGCTATCGGACGAGGTCACAGGTTCAACCGGCCCGACTTGCGTCTTGCGGGTAAATGCGTCCGCCTTATCGATATACACCGCTCCATCCAGGCCACGGACGCGGACGCGCTCGGCATCGGCCACCCGGAAATAACTGTGCAGCGCTTCGGTAAGGCGCAGCGTGGAATCGGACAGATTGGTGGTCACCAGTTCGAGATCGAACACGATTCCAAAGGTCGCCGTCAGCTCCAGTCGGAACGGATGCGGCCAGAGTTTGCGCGTGGAGTCATCGTCGGTGATCTCCAGCGCCACGACGACGGAGCCGTCGGGCAACTCGGCGGTATCGATCACCTGCCAGAATCGCGTGCGCACCAGCCCGTGTAACGGCAGATCGGGCCGATCGGGATGATCGGCGAACCAGGGCCAGCAAATCGGAATCCCACCGCGAATCGGCTGACCCGGCGTGAAGGAACTCCGCTCGCTGAGAAAGATCACCGGATCGCAGCCGACGGGCTCCCAGTGGAGCACGTGGCCGCCATAGAGACAGATCGATGCACGGCAGTACGGGCTGGCGATGTGGGCCGTGGGCAGTCCGCCCGGTCCTTCGGCGAAGGTCAGGCGCGAATCGATGGAAAAACGTTCATTCAGGTGAGTCAAATCGGTGTGCATGACAATTCCACCGGGGTGAAAATTCTGCTGCGATTCTATCGGCAATCACCTCATACCGCATGGCGCCGTTGGGATTGTAACGGTTGTGAGGGTTCTACCGGCTCGACAAACCGGGCAACGGAAAAACCCTCCAAACTCCGTTGCGTCCCCATGGTTTATATCTTCCGTTGCTCTCGGTTGATTTGCGGGTGCGTTACCCGCGGAAAACACCGCGTCCGATGCAAAAAGATGCAGCGCACGGACGTAAAGCGACGGAAACAAACGACCGACGTCCTCTATGTACGGCAACACGATCAGCGGACGTCGGGGGAACCGGGCCGCAATGGCCCCAAGATGACTGGAGGTTTCTGATGAGCATGAAGCAAACCCTGAAACTGATGTTGGCCGGCGGATTGATCGCCTGCGTGCTCGGCGGATGCGGACACTACACCGTCCAGAAGACGCCCGCATGGCAACTCCAGGCCCAGGAATCGCTGACGCAGGACTTCCTGGCGATGAGCGGCGGCGGACACGTGCTTGCCGCTTCCGACTCGCTGGGCTACCAGCTGTTCGGCCCGGACGTGGTTCGCAGCCAGTATGCGATGCTGCGTGGCGCCAAAGACGCCTTCGCCCGCGCCGAAGCCGAAGCGCTCAACGCCCCGACCGACACCACGCCGACCACTTCGCCCGACACGGCCATCGCCGGCGTCGAAGAAAGCAGCGAAGAGGTCGACCCGACCAAGTTTGAATAAACCAGGAAACCCCGGTCACCCCGGCGAGCGGTCGACCGAGTTCGGCCGCCTCCCCGACCATCACAAGCCGTCCCGCACGGGACGGCTTTTTCGTGCGCCGGCCCCATGAAAAAAAGCCCCCGGCATGAGCCGGGGGCGGTATGCGTTCGGGCTTTTCCCGTGAGCCCCGTTTACTCCGCACTGGCGGTGGTCTTCGTGGCGTTGACCGTCGCGTCGAGCTGGCCGACCGTCATGCCTTCGGGCAGCACACGCGGCAGGACCGTCGCCTTGGCCGAGATCACTTCCGCCGGGCTCAGGCCGGCGATCTCCAGGCGGCGGAACAGTTCACGCAGACCATCGATCGTTTCCAAGGCCAGGGCGGTCTCATTACCGCCGGCCTCGATGTAATCGCGGAAGCCCTGCGGATCGAACCGGCCGCTCTGCTGCATGTACCGGCTGTACGCCTTGGTCAGCGCTTCACGCAGGAAGACGTGGCGGCTCTTGAGCACCGGCTCGCCGGTTTCGTCGTCGATGTCCTCGTAGAGGAACAGGCGGGTGTACGTGGCGATCACGGAGGTGACCGGATCCCAGGTCAGACGATCGCGGGTCAACTCGTGGCCGTCGCCGACCTGCCGACGCAGGTTGGCCGTGACATCGTTGTAGAGAGCGCGGCCGGCCAGGAAGTCGAGCAGGTCGTTGGCGCCCAGCGATTGCAGGTCGTAGCCGATCTGCCGCAGCAGGTCACGCTGGGTGGTGCCCGGCAGGGTGTCGAGCAGGACATCGCCGGCCTGCTGCGGACGCGGGATCGCACCGGCCAGCGCCTCGGAGACGTCGGCGTTGGACGGTTTCTGGGCCGTCAGATCCAGCACGATGCCTCTGGTGTTGTCGATGCTGTAGGCCGTGGGTCCGACGCTGAGCGGATCGGTCACACCGGTGAAGGTGTAGAAGAGGATGTCCTGATCGCCGAAGTCGCGGTTGATGAAGGACGAGAGGTTGCCGGCATAGAGCGTGGCGTCGTGATCGGCGCCCGGGGAGGCGAAGATCACCGGCACATCATCCAGCGCGCCGTAGGTATCCAGCAGTTCCGCCACCTCGGAGAATCCGATCAGGTCGCCGGCGAAGAAGTCCAGACCGAAGTCGGTCACGGTCAGGCCGGTGAACTCGCGGACCTCGTTCAGATCGCGGCGTCGCAGGAAGATTTCGGTCGGGCCGCCCGGACCGTCGTCGTGCACCACGACCCACAGGTCGTTCATGACGTTGGTGTCGGTCAGGTAGACCGAGCGGTTGTCGGTGCCTGCGAAGCCCTCGCCCAGCGAGGTGTCGATGAAGAGCGAGCCGAAGATGGTGGTCTTTTCGTTCTGCCCGAAGACCACGCGGCCGGTCTCGATGCGGAAATCGTTGTCGCTGGTCAGGTCCGTCGAGCCGGTGCCGACGATGGTGGCGGTGAAGGGCACGGAATCGCGACCGTCGATGGTGGGCGAATCGCCGGGCAGAGCGTTGACGTTGAAGAAGAGCGTGCCGTCATCGCCGCCGCCGGTACCGCCGAGCGCGGTGATCGAGCCGCCGGGGTTACCGGTGACGCCATCCGGCGTGGTCGGATCGGACTGCAGCAGGATCAGGCCGCCGGGGGTGGCGCCGTCGGCCGCGGCCGGAGCGCCTTCGGTCACACCGCCCGGACCGATGATATCACCGGCCAGGTCGACCGGGTCGAAGCCGGGCACCAGATAGATGTCGCCGCCGTCGCCGCCTTCGCCGTCGAAGCCGTTGGCGGAGATGTTGGTCACCGCGATGTTATTGTCCACCACGATGATGATGTCGCCGGCATGCGGATCGCCGGTGATGCCGTCGGTGGTCAGGGCTTTATGGAAGAAGGTGTTGTTGCGGCCGTTGCTTTCCTCCGAGCCGCCCGTCACGCTGCCCTGCGTGAAGCTGCGAGCGGTGAAGTCGGCGTTGGCGACCACGTTGAAGGCGTCGGTGATGATCACATCGCCGAGGCGCGTGTTGGTGGTGTCGCCGTCGAGATCCTTATCGCCGACGGTGTCGGATTCGCCGGCATCGCCGAACATGATGTTGCCGTCACCGAAGAAGCTCGGGGCGTAGAACGTCACGTCGTTGTTTTCGTCTTCCTCGCTGTCCAGCGTGTTGTGGAAGAAGATGCCGTCGCCGAAGTCACTGATGTAGGTCACGCCACCGTCGAAGGTGAGGTTGATCGCATCGTAGAAGTGGATGGTTGCAGGTAACGCACCACCGGCCTTGATCACGTCGGTGTTGATGTGGGTGATGCCGTTGGCCACGAGATCGCCGGCCGCGTCGTGCGGCGAAATGTCCACGAGGAAGTGGCCTTCATCCACCAGCGGGTTGGCCGGGTTGTCCGTACGGAAGGTGCCGAGTTCTTCGCCTTCCAGACCGGCGGCACTGGCGGGCTGGGCGACTGTCGCCGCGGCCGTGGCCGTATCCAGCGTCCCCACGCGGTTGTTGATCCATACATGACCGCCGTTGACGGTATCGAGGTTCACATCGTTAAACTCGTTAGCAGCACTGGAGAGCGTGCCGTTGAAGATGATCGCATCGCCGATGCCGTCACCCAGGCCGTCATCGCTGCCGGTGGCCGGGACGTCGTCTCCGGCGGTGGCGTCGTCGGCCAGACCAATGAAGCTGACTTCGGCGGTCTCGACGATCACATCGGAATCGAACTCCATCTGATTGGCCATCACCACGTCGGTATCGACCGTGGTGGTTTCGGTGCCGCCGGCCGCAGTAGTGTACAGGCGGCCGAGGGCGCCGTCGGTGCCCACGCCGTCATCGACGCGGGCGCCCACACGGTCGGCCGTCGCATCGGCGGCGCCGGTGGAGTCCAGGCCGTCGCTGAACGTGGTAGCCAGCGAATCGATGGTCAGATTGGCTTCGAGGTCCTCCACGCTGTTGACCGTCGAGTTGAATGTGACGGAGGTATTGGAATCGTTGGCGTTGGAGGCCGACATGCGGATGACGCCGTCGCCCACGGCATCGGCGCCGAGGCGGACCTTGTCATCGAACTGGAGCATGTCGGCGAACATGTCGGCGTTGACCTCGGTGATGTCGGTGCCGGGCGAGTCGGTCAGATCGCGGGTGAGCACCATCGCCAGCGGCGAGTCGCCGCCGACGGTATCCGTACCCGAGTTGTCACCGAAGCGGGTCAGTCCGCCGTTGGTGGTGACAGTCAGCGTGTTGGTGTTGTCCACGTTGTCGTCGACGGTGTTGTTGAAGTAGACCACGCCGCTGGCGTTGTGCTCGATCATCTCGACGTCGTTGAACAGTACGACCGGATCGTCGTGGATGATCGACAGGCCGTTGGTCCGGACGATCTGGGCCGAGCCCTTGATGTACTGGACTTCGCCGTCGGCGTTGGTGTACAGACGGCCGATCGCGCTGGTCGGAGCTGCCGAGCGGTTGCCGATGTCATCGAAGAACTGCGTCCAGCCGTCGTTGGTGGTGTAGATCAGCAGGTCGTTGGTTTCGCTGTCGGAACTGTCCGCGGTATCGTTGAAGACGACCGTCGGGTTGTCCGCGCCGGTGGTGTTGTTACCGGTGATGGTGACCGCACCGCCGTTGCCGCCGGCGTTGGGATCGACCCCCGGCTTGTCCACCGCCACGATCACCGGATCGCTGAAGATGAACTCATCGGCCGTCATGGCCGTGGTGTTGATGATGGTTCGCTCGCTGTCGTCATCGACCGCGCCGTCCACCGTCACCGTACCCAGGGCCGTGGCGCCGCCGACGATGGCATCAAGAGCATCGTTGTTGGCCGTATCGGCGTCCTGCACGCCCTCGCCCATGGCACCGTCGTCGTCGAAGATGACGGTGGTGGCGTCGAGCGTCAGGTCGTTGGCGTTGGCTCCGTCGGCCAGTTCGCCGTCGAGCGTGTTGTTGAAGCGGATGGTCGAACCGCTGCCGCCGGACGCGGCGGTGATGGTCACGCCGTCGGTTCCGATGGCGACCTTATCGTTGAACGTGGCCTCGGTATCCACATCGATCGCCGAAGCGTTGATCAGCGTGGTGCCGTCGCCGCCGTCGGGCAGGGCGTAGTTATCGACTTTGAGCACGTCCAGCGGATCGTCGCCGCCGACCAAGTCGTCCGAAGCATCGCCGATGCGGGTCAGTCCGCCGTCGGACGTGATCAATGTCAGATCGCGCCCCAGGACGCCGTCGCTGTCAACGTCTTCCCGGAAGTCGATGGCGATCGTCGTCGCATCGCCGCCGTCACCGTTTTCGTTGCCCGTGACCTGGATGTCGTCCTCGAGGACCACATCGTCCTCAAAGATGAACCGGTCGGCCTCCATCGTCACAGTTTCGGCGTCATCGGCATCGCCGTTGTCACCGAGGATGGTGGTGTGCGTCCCGCCGCCATCGGTGGTCACCGTGTCCAGCGGCTCGATGGAGCCAACGTCTTCCTTGAACTGCGTGGTCACGGCGTTGACGGTCAGATCGTTGGTTTCGGTGGGCTGGGAGTCGAGCAGCGCGTGGAACGTGACGGTCGTGCCATCCACGGCCGAATCCACGCCGGTCAGCGTGATATCGTCGCCGATCTGGACGTTGTCGTAGAAGTCCATGGTGTCGGCGGAAATGTCGGCGCTGATCAGCGTCACGTCGCCGCCCGGGTCGGTGCCGGAAGGCACAGTGCCGACGCCGGCGCCATCGTGGTTGACGGTGAGCACGTCGAGCGGCGAGGCGCCGCCAACAACGCCGTTGAAGACGGTGGTGACGTCGAGCGTGGGATCGTCCGCACCGGCGCCTTCGCCGCCGGCGGTGGTGATGGTCAGGTCACGCGGGGTGCCGTCGCTGTCGACGGTGTTGTTGAAGGTGATCACGCCGTCCGGATCGTCCTCGTCGTAAAGCACATCGGTGAACAGGACGACCGGGTCGTCGTGTGTGACCGAAGCGCCATCGATGAGAATAGTGGTGGTGCGGATATGCGTGACGCCGTTGGCGTTGGTTTCCAGGTGCGCCAGGCGATCGTCTTCGGCATTGCCGGCAATGCCGTCGACCCCGGCGCCGATGAAGTCGTCACCCGTGCCGTTGCCGAAGCGGGTCGTGCCGCCCAGGCCGCCGGCGGTGGTGTTGACGACCAGACGATTCAACTCGCCCTCGAAGCTGTTGAGGTAGTTGTTGAAGGCCACGGCGTCGTCGGTGTCCGCGCCGGGCGCTTCGACCGCGACGTTGCCTTCTTCGCTGGAAGCGGTGAGGGTCACCGTACCGGTGTTCGGCGTGGCCGCGGTGCCGACCGCAATCTCGACCGGATCGTTGAACAGGAATCGGGCCGCGGACAGGGCCGTGGTGTTGAGCACGGTGGTCTCGGTGGTGTCGGCGGCGCCGCGCCGCTCGGCACCCTCACCACCGACGACGGCGCTGCGGCCG
>JANQHK010000092.1 GCA_028282685.1 Phycisphaeraceae bacterium | reverse complement strand
CCGCTTCCTCACGGGCGCGGCTCGTACAAGCCCGGCATTATGACGCAAGATGCTCTAAGTATCGGACCAACCCCAGCATCGTTGTGTCGATCGCTTGCCAACCGCTATGATGAGGCCCCTTTTCAAGGAGCCCCAAGTTCGTGAAGCAAACCCCCTTCCACAAGTACCATTCGGATCACAACGCCAAGCTCGTCGATTTTGCCGGCTGGGAAATGCCCCTGCTGTTCACTTCGATCGTCGAGGAGCACAAACACACCCGCAGCTTCGGCGGCATCTTCGACGTTTCCCACATGGGCCGCATCGAGTTCACCGGACGACAGGCCCGGCGGTTCCTGGAGCGCATCTTTTCAAGGCGCGTTTCCGATATGCCCGAGCGCGCCTGCCGGTACGGGCTGGTGACCAATGCACAGGGCGGTGTGAAGGACGATGCCCTGATCTACCGCTTTGAAGACAAGTGGATGATGGTCTGCAATGCGGCGAATCGCGAAAAGTTGTTGCAGCACTTTGAAGATGTCAAAGGCGACTTGTCCGTCAAGATCAACGACATCACCGAAAAGACCGCCATGCTTGCCGTCCAGGGGCCGAAGGTGATGGACTACGTCACGAAGTTTTCCAAGGAAATCCCTTCGCTGAAGCGCTACACGTTCACGGTGAAAAACCTGTTGATCGTCAAGCTGATCGTCTCGCGCACCGGCTACACCGGCGAGGACGGCATCGAAGTGATTCTCCCGGCCGGCATGGTCGGCATGGCGCTGAAGCTGCTGTTCAGTGAGGACGCCGATTCCGATCAGAAGATTCTGCCGTGCGGCCTGGGCGCGCGCGATTCGCTCCGCCTCGAAGCCGGGATGCATCTCTACGGCCACGAACTGAGCGAAGAGATCGATCCCATCACCGCCGGGCTGAAATGGTGCTGCTCGCTGGATAAGGACCGGGACGATCAGTTCGGCGACCCCGAGCCGTTCATCGGCATGGACATGATCAAGAAGATCGCCGACCAAGGCCCGAAACAGAAGCTGGTGGGGCTGAAGCTCTCCGGCCGGCGCACGCCGCGCCAGGACATGACGGTTCTCGCCGGTGACGATGCGATCGGCAAGGTCACCAGCGGCTGCCTTTCGCCCACGCTCGGCTGCCCGATCGCCATGGCGTATGTCGATGCGGCGCACACCGAGCCGGGCGCAACGCTGCACATCGATTTTGGGAAAGAGTCCGCCGAAGCGGAAGTGGTGAAGCTGCCGTTCTACAAAGCGGAGAAGAAGTAAAATTCAGAATACCGCAGGGACACAGAGACACAGAGGAAATATATTGACAGGATTAACCGGGATAAGATAAATCGGTTGACCCGAATCCAGTTGATCCTGTTAATCCCGTCAAAAAGAAATTCTCTGCGCCTCTGCAGTTAATCCGAATCGACCCGCACCTGCACCTTCATCGCTTCGCCGCTGCGGGCCTTGTCCATCGCGCGCGGAAGATCGGCGAACTCAAACACGTCCGTCACCAGCGGTGAGACGTCCACCTCCTCCGCAACGATCATCTCCAGGCAGTCGCCGAACGTATCGGCGAAGCGGAACGAGCCGAGGTACGCCAGTTCTTTGGTCATGATGCGGTTGGCGGGGATGTCCGCCGTTTCGGGGAGCGTACCGACCTGCACGATCGTTCCGCCGACGGCGCAGGACTCGATTGCGCCGGTCAGTGCCGTGCCGGCCCCGGAGCATTCGAAGATGATTTGCGGCCCGCCGTTCGTTTGCTCAGCCACCTGATCTGCAAACTGCGGCGCAGCGGGATTGAACACCGCGTCCACGCCGCGCGCCGAAGCGAACTGTCGGGGGTAGTCGCGCAGGTCGCTCAGGCCGATCCACGTTGCTCCCTCAGCCCGTGCGACCATGGCGATCAGTTGCCCGATGGGTCCGCCCCCGGTGATCAATACCGGTTGACCATTCACGCCCCCGCAGCGCCGTACCGCATGCAGCGCGATCGACATCGGCTCGAGCACCGCCGCTTGCGGATCGCTGATTGATTCGGGCAGCGGGTGGCAGTTGCGCGCCGGAACGGTGACATACTCTGCATAAGCACCGTCGGCGTGTGGGGTGACGCTGGCCGTGCCGAAGTAACGCATCGAGCGGCAGAGGTTGGATCGGCCGCTTTGGCAAAACACGCACTGGCCGCACGGTCGGGAGGGATCGATCGCCACGCGCTGATCGATTTCAAAGTGACCGGCCTGCCCGCCCACTGCCGCGATGCGCCCCATGAACTCGTGGCCGAGGATGAACGGGTGCTCGACGATGAACGAACCGCATCGGCCATGCTCGAAGTAATGCACGTCCGAACCGCAAATGCCGACGGTGCCGACGCGGATCAGCAGTTCATCGGGTCCGATTTCAGGCACCGGTGCCTGCTCGAGCCGCAGGTCCGCCTCGCCGTGCAGACGCCAAACTTGCATGGTGGATGGAGTCATCTGCCTTCAGTATATGCGATCAGGCGGTGCGATCGGATTTGCCGCGGCTGGTCTATCCTACGGTGCATGAAGACAAAATCGTCGTAGCCGGACCGACAGCTTCATTCGCACCTACTCCTGCGGAACAATGATCTCCAGCGCTTCGGGGACGGTTTCGATGGTGATGGGCAGTTCCCCTGCGAGATCTCCATCGGCCTGGGCCCAGGCGCGGCGGTCCGTTGTCAGACGCAACCGCTTGGCTCGACCGGTGTGGACGTCTTTTTCCTTTCGATGAATTCCGCGCAGCACCGCCCATGCGTAACGCAGACTCACCAGTCTCCCGCCGCGCTCCAGGACCACCCAGTCCAGCATACCGTCGTCGGCGCGGGCATCCGGTGCGAACGGCAGGTTGAATCCGTAACACGGCAGGTTGAAGACGAACACGTGCGCGCCGCGGATGATCCGGCCGTCGGCTTCGAGCGTGATTTTCGGAAAGCGATAGCCGGTCAGACTTTGCATGATGGGCAGCGCGTAACTGGCGCGGCTGACGCGTCGCAGCACGTTGCCTCGATGGCGCCACTGGCTGACGCGCCGCACCACGTCGCTGTCGAAACCGACCGACGCCATGAGTGTGAACAGCCGACGGTTGGCCCGGCCGAGGTCGAGCTTGATGGTCTTGCGCTGGTAGATCGCGGTGGCCAGGCGGTAGGGATCGACGGTCAGTTCCAGGTGCGCTGCGAAGAGGTTTTCATTGCCGATCGGGAGCACGGCGATGGGCGCCAGGGGCTTGCAGTTGATGACGGCGTTGAGCGAGCCGTCCCCCCCGCCGCAGACCACCGCCACGCAATCGGCCATCCAGCGCGGATCGGCCAGAAGTCGCTGGTAATGGTGGGTATCCCAGAGAACCTGGGCGGGAAGACCCAGTCGAGCCAATGCCGCAACCAACTCCTCCACGTGTCGCCGATTGGCCCCCGTGCCGGAGAAGGGGTTGGCCGCGATCACCACCCAGGGCGCTCCCGACCAATGCGCCCGGCTGGGGGGCATTCGCCGATCCGATGCAGGAGAAGCGTTCATGCGGCGCGCGTTGGTCGCATCGGCGCTCATCCGTGGTTCCTATCGGCTTAAACGCCGCCTCCGCCTTATGATTGGCCCCCTTCTCATTCCTCCCAGCCGCCCCACGGCTCGTCGTTGCGCTGGTATCGGCCGCGGTCGAACCCGTTAAAGAAATGGTTTACCAGGGGATGATGCACCGGCTGGCCCTGTTCGTCCGCAGCCAGGTTGCTTTGGGCGGCGTAAGTGATCAACGTCGAACCGTCCACCAGCACGTGATACCACGGCTGATCGCGGTCCGGTTGGGTGCGGTTACGCTTGTACCACTGCTGGTCGGCCCGGCAGTGCATGTCGAAATCGACCACCACGCCTCGGTAGCTGTACCGGCGGTGACGGACCACCTGACCGGGGGTGAAAGTGGGCACATCCTCGGCGAAACGATCTTCCAGCGTCTTTTTCCGTTCCATGCCCGATTGTAGGAGCGGAAAAAACCCGTCGCAGACAAATAAGGCGATTTTTTAGCCAGTTTCAACATTATTTCATTGATTTTTCTAAATGAACCCTTATATACTGACCGGTCAACTATTTGTGTGCACCAGATGATTGATCGCCACACGACCCATCAACGCCTCATCGATGCCGCCGCCGGCCTTGTTTTTGAGCGGGGCTTCCATGCGGTTGGCGTGCAGGAGATCTGCCGGGCTGCCCGGGTCAACAAGGGCAGCTTCTATCACTTTTTCTCATCCAAAGAAAAATTAATCGTTGAGGTGATTCGGACCCGGACCGAAGCGGACTTGCACCTGATCGAGGCCGCGGTCAGCGGTGACGATCCTCCCATGACCCGGCTGGCGCGCATCTTCGAGCATCTGCGTCGGCAGGGGGGCGCCGAGACAACCGATTGCGGAACCGCCGGCTCGTCGGAAGTCGGCTGGGGACTGCTTGGTCGCATGGCCGCCGAGTCCAGCGATGGGGATCAACCGATCCGCCAGGCCGTGCAACAGGGGTGGGAGCAACTTGCCAATGCGATCGAGCCGGTGATCGCTGAGGCAGTGGAACTCGGCGCCCTTCCTGCGCTGGATACCCGCCGCGCCGCGCACGCCCTGTTGGCTTACATCGAAGCGGTGTTGTTGTTTGCCCGGACGTGGGACGAAGCCGAGTGGATCGATCGACTGGGATCGATGCCGTTCGATCTGCTGGCGGTATTCGCTCCGCGTCTGACCGTGCGCACCACAAAACAGAAACCACGCGTGCGGTTGATCACACGGTCTGCGCCGGGTTGATTTTCCTCGACATCGACTATTGTTTCCCACTACAGGAAGTAGAGGAATTTCCGTAATCGGTGCCCCGTACGATGAATAGAAATAACGGCATTTGATGAGGAAATGACGATTTTACTTGCATTATACCTGCTGATGTGGGATATTATTCGGATGTTGGTTCGGTTTCCCCGAGGTACAAACCCTCATTAACCGAACCGAACGGGGCGGGATGACAATCCACGGTGGGTCTTTTCCCTCTCGGTCGCCCCATTTCCCTAAGAGAGTCCGGAGCAAATGTCATCGGCGGTATGGCCGCATGATGCGGTCGTCCATTACCGCGGGAGGTGATGGTGTGTCAGTAACCCGGATCGATAGGGGCCAAGGCCCGTTCAAAGTGCACTGAAGGGAAAAAGAATGAAGCGCGCATTGATTTTTGTGATGGTCGTTCTCGGATTGGCTGCCTCCCACGCCCATGCGGCCGGCTTTGTCTGGGAGCCGACCATGAGCAGCTACCTGCGAATCGGAACCAATCCGTTGACGGGCAATCCCTACCCGTGGACCTACTTCCAGGCACTGGATCCGATGGCAGCCATGGCGGCGGGACTGGGCGCCGGCGAGGGCTACGGCACGGCGGGCTATCTTTTGGAGTCCGACACGGCCTACGGCGGCGCCGCACCGCAGAATCTCGCGCCCCAGGGCGTCAACGAAAGACCCGGCCATTACTTCTTCGGATTCGCCAACACCTATCCCACAACCAGCAACTTCGCCGCCTATGAGTTGGGCAATACGCGGCTGTCAGCGGGCGCCAAAGTGCATCTGGTGTTCCGCCGAACCACGGACGATCCGATCAATTTCATCGGAATGTGCGCCGACACCACCGCCGGTGCGATCTACGTCTCCCCCTCCCATCAAAACAATGTGGAATATCTTCACATCGAAGTGGAAGTAACAGATCCGGTCTACTCGACCGATGGCGGGGGCGATCAAAATTCAGTCTTCGGACTGTATATCAACTACGGCAACTACGATGCGGCGAACGCCGATGTGGATTACGACGGCTCGGTGTTCCGCACGAACATCCACTGGTGGGACATTGACGTTCCCGATGTGCCGCGGGATAAGTTGGCATCGATTCAGCTAAGCACGCAGGCCAACACCGATGCCGTGGTCACCGCCACCATTTCCGACAGTTACCTCGATCGCATCGGCGTCGACCCCAACGATGTCCGGGGTTACATCGACGACACGGAAATCCCACTCGGCCAGGGCCTGGATAACGAAACCTACAGTTTCGCCAAGATGGCCGATGAGGGCTTTCTCGACTACAACCTGTCGGCGGGCGATTCCGTCAGTGAATACGTGATCCACAGTAATCGGTGGTCAACACACGATATCGGCGTGGGTGTTATTCCCGAGCCGGCCACACTGACGCTGCTGGTATTTGCCGGCCTGATGTCGCCGCGTCGTCGTCGGTAAAGGGTGCGGGGAAGGGGCCTTTACCTTCCGAACATCTGCGTCCAGTGGTTTTGCTCTCGTCCCAGGCCGATGCGCTTGAACGAAGGGTTCATCATGTTCTTCAGGTGGCCGGGCGAATGCCACCACGCTCGGACCGCGCCGGTTCCGGTGGATTGTCCGGCGGCGATGTTTTCGCCATTGGCGGTGGTGCCGGCCAAACGCGCGCGGTCCCACGGCGTTGTCTTGCCTTCCACAGGCGAATTGTGGGCAAAGAAGCCCTTTTCGACCATGTCCTTGCTGTGATCGCGACTGGCGGCGATGAGTCCCGTATCAATCGCCAACGGCGCCAGCCCCAGAATCAGACGTCGGCGGTTGGTCTCCATAATGCCGGCCCACTCCTCGGGATCGAGCTGTTCGGCCAGTTCCGAGTTCTTCACGAGCACCTTCAAGTGATCGGCCTCCTCGGCCAGAAGCCGAATCAACCAGATCTTTTCCAGTTGTTCGATTTGGGCTCGGCCGGCGTTGATGCGGCTGAGTTTGCGGCGAAGTTGGCGCAGGCCTTTCTGGTTGGCCAGGACATCGGCGCGCGACGGCGTCAACGTCCTTTCCAGTTTTTCGAAGATCGGATCGAGTTCCGCGTAGATCATTTCCTTGGTCAGGTCCGGACGGTCGATCACCCGGCGCGCCAGGGCGCGTTGGTTTTTGACAACCTCCCACTCGTCAGGATTGATGCGTTTGGAAGCCAACACCCGGGCGGCTTTACGAAGCTCGACGTCGTAGCCGTCGAGCATTTGCTTTATCATCTCGCCGCGCTTGGCCGGGTCCTGCAATTCCTTGAGATACCGGCGGTCGCGGGCGTCTTCTTCACCGAGCTTCTTGATCAGTCGAATGTCGTGGGCGTTCTGGGCGGCCAGATGAGGTGTCGCTGAGCTGAACCATCCGGCGGCAACGACCAGTAAAACCGGGATCATGATGCGCCTGAACATTTGAGATACTCCAGAGAAACGGTCCACGTGGCGACTGAAGATAATGGTAATTATGCTACTATAGTTTTTCGTGGGCTTCGAGGTCAAGGAAAACACTGTGAAACGCACCTGTGCCCAATGCGGCCACGAGCAGGAAAACGGTCCGACATGCGCCCAATGCGGTGCGGCGTTTCCGGTGGATATTCCGACCGAGCCCTCGGCCAACAAGGGCGATTCGCAAAGCACCTCAACGCCGACCGATACCGCCCAGCGCACGGGCAAGCGGAGGATGTCCTTGGCGGACCTGCCCGATTCGCTGTTTGAACCGATCATCGATCTGCCCGAATTGGCCGCGCGCCGCATGTCCGGTGAACGTCAGTCGCCGATGTCCGAGCCGGACGATCCTGCCAATGGCGCTGCCGACACCGAACTGCAAAGCCCGAACACACCACTGCCCCCGCCCCCACCCCCGCCATCGGATCAGCCGATCGTTCCGCGCCGTACGCCCAAGCAGTCCGATGCCGACCGGCCGTTGATGTCGTACCGCCCGCAGGTGGTACAGGAATTGGATGGAGAAGCGCCCCGGCGACGCCGACAATCACCGGGCAATCGCAATGCCATGCTGGTGTTTGGCGCGGTGGCGCTGGGCCTGCTATTGATCGTTGTGGTGGTGCTCTTTCAGTTCCAGCCCGATGGTCCATCGACCACGGAGCCGGGCGACGATGCCGGCCATAACGGCACCGCTGTGGATTCCGAACGCTGGCAGCGCGTACTCGATCGTGCCGCCGACGCCGTGACCAACTGGAAATCCATAAAGCAGAATCCGGCGTATGCTTCGTTTGAGTCGCGCTTTGCTGAAATTGACCGGACGGTCGATCGGATGCGCGACGCACTGAACGGCAAAAATTTGTCCCAGGCCGAACAAACGCTCGAGCAATTGGATGCCGCCCTTGAAACCGTGCGCGACGATCGGGTTGAACAGGTGCGAAAGCGTGAGGAGGAGCAGGAGCGCCAGCGGCAAGTGGCGCAGATGAAAATCAAAGCGGTGGATCAACAGAAACGAATCGCGGAGGCGAGGTTGCAGGCCGAAGAGGCCGAGGCGGAAACCTATTTACCGCAACAATGGAAACGAGCGCAATCGCACGTGCTTGCCGCGGAGCAGGCCATGGAGGGTGAAGATTATGAAAAGGCCGTCGCGGAAGGGACCCAGGCCCTGTCGATCTTGAACGATCTGCATCTGAAATCCATCTCGGCGCGCTTTGCCCATCAGAGCCGGGCGGAATTGCACGCGCGTCTGACAGCCCATTTCACCGAAGCCCAGTGCCGCGCCATTACACCTGAATCGTGGCGGACCATTGCGGAGCGGATCGCCGCCGGCGATGCGTTCATGAAACAGACCAGGTACCAGCAGGCCGAACAGAAATTCGGCCAGGCCATGCTGATGGTGCCGCAAATGGAGCAACAGATTCGACACCAGCTCGGCGTCAAGTTCTACGCCGTGCAAACCGGCTATCTGACGGCCGAAGTGTTGCTGGAAGTCGCGTCGGGTGTCCCGCTGACCACCGATCATTTCAATCGGTTGCGCAAGTCCTACAAGGATCTGGGGTTGACCGAAGACCTGTTGCGCGATTTGCCGGATGATCCTTCGGCCGGCTACAAAAAGGTAGCACTCTATCTGGCAGTCAATGCGCGTGCGGTAATCGATCGCCAGCGCGGGCCGAAGGTGACACACACCTTCGCAATCGGTTTCTACCTGCGGATGCTGGATCGTCTGCTGCGTCCCCCGCTCGATACCGATGCGCTCCCGCCCGCGGCGCTCGGCGAGGCGAAGCGGACGGTCACGTTGATTCGACGGCTCAGCGAACAGGCCGACTGCGAAGACACCCTCCACCGGGAGGTCGACCGGTTGGCCCAGTCGCTGCCTGCCCGCAACGACGATCCGGCCGTCGCCGAGCGCTGTCGCCAGGTGCTCCATCAACTGATCGACAAGCTGCGCACCTTTGACACCGCCATCGGTCTGTTGGGCGTTCACGATTCCACCGGTTCGGCCAATGGTGCATCACGCTGATTCCCGGCACTTCAGTTTGACCATGCCCAGACAGCGGCACAAAAAGCCGGAAATTCGATTGCCGGCATATCGGGTTATTTTTGTATTGTCCGGGCGTTTTCCCGGTTTGGATGTTCGTAATGGGATAAACCGGTTGGCTGGCTCGGTCCGGCGGTGATTGAAAAGTCCACACCCGGGCTTGCCGACCGGGCCGGTTCCACGATAATAAAGCTGGAGTACAAGGCGGACTGCGGAGTTCGCCGCCTCGTATGCCTTGTGACGCCTCACGAGTTCCTCATCCGCTCCATGCCTCGATGACGACTTGGTGAGCATCACACAGTACAGGAGTTGGTCCGATGAGGATCTACGTGGGCAACATCAGTTATCAGATGACCGAAGAGGACTTGCGCGATTTGTTCGGCGAGTTCGGGCAGGTCGACGAAGCCGCGATCGTCAACGACCGCGAGACCGGCCGCTCGCGCGGTTTCGCGTTCGTCACCATGTCCGACGACGACGCGGCGCGCAAAGCCATTGAGCAAATCAATGGCCGGGAAATTCAGGACCGCACGCTCACGGTCAACGAAGCCCGGCCGCGCGCTCCGCGCCGCTGAACGGACATCAAACCAACCACGGGGGAGTGGATCATCGCTGACACGGAACGTCGGTGTCGAGCGCATTGGATGAATGCGAGCAGGCGAGGTGCATCATGACCATCCTGTCCGCGGCCGTCATGCTGTTCCTGATCATCGATCCAATCGGCAATACGCCGGCTCTCCTCGCGCTGCTTTCCAAAGTCGAGCGTAAGCGGTGGAACCGGATCATCCTGCGCGAAAACCTGATCGCCCTGATCGTGCTGGTCGCTTTTCTGCTCGGCGGCCGCTGGGTGCTGCAAATGTTCGACATCCGCGGCCCGGAGCTGGGCATCGCCGGGGGCGTGGTCATCTTCCTCATCGCCCTGCGCATGATCTTCCCCATGCGGGGCGGCATTTTCGGACACGAGCACGATGAAAACAGCGGTGAACCGTTCATCGTGCCCCTGGCCATTCCGCTATTGGCCGGTCCCAGCGCCATCGCGGTGGTCATGCTGATGACAACCAATCCCGCCGGGGCGCTGACCCTGGCCGGCTCGCTGTTGGCGGTGTTCCTGGCCTGGGCCGGTTCGCTGCTGATCCAGTTTCTGGCGCCGCATGTGGCGCGCGTACTCGGTCAGCGCGGCCTGATCGCCACCGAACGCCTGATGGGCATGATCCTCGTCGTCATCGCCGTGCACCTGATCCTCACTTCGCTCGAACAGTACTTCGCCCTCATCAATACAGCGGGTTGGGACTGGAAATCCGTTCTTGTCTGGACAAACTACGGTGTGTCTGATTCCAGGTTGGAGATTAGCCGATCCCTGGCTTGCTTGTAATCGCGTTCCATGAAATGCAGTCTTTTGAATGCGGGAAGCATCGCCCGAGACAATGCATCGGCCTTTTCCTGAAATCGTGCGATCAATCCGGCGTGGGCCTGCTCAAATTGGTCCGTCGGCAGATCCAGCAGGTCCGCACCCTCCCGGTAATACTTTTCCAGGTTGTCAACCAGCGCCAATAGCTTGTCCGGATCGTTGCCGGTTGTCTGACGCAATGCCTGATCGTATCCGGTTTTTTCAGGGTTGCTAACGGACCGCTGCATCGCAAGAAATTCATATATAGCGTCCTGCCTGCCCTGGCGAACGGTTCTTCGTATCCAAGCGGTCAATTGCTCTGCTTCATACCGCATGGCATCGCTTGCGGTGGGAGCCGGGGGAAGTGCGGTGAGTTTTTTCAACAGGCCGTTTCGTTCCTCGTCGGTGAGGCGATCGGCGTACCGATTCAACATACCCAGGCATTCCGCTTCGCTGCGGCTCTGTATGGCGAAACAGGCCGTTCCACCAATTCTTCCTACATGCCGTGTCAGGCGGATCGCGGCGCAAATGTCGTCGATGGCTGCGCGCATTTGATTGTGCTCAAAGCGCCATCGCGCGCGCAATCCCGCGTGCCTGACAAGATTGCGTGCGCGTGGGAGTTGGGGAAGCAGTGTGTGGGGACCTTGCTCTTTGAAATCGAGACCCCAGACGCAGTGCGGACAGGCCCTCGCGCGATGCAGCGCAGCGAGGGCGGGGTCATCGTCTCTGATGTAGGCGGCAGCTTTTCTAATATCCACCGTTTGCCAGTCACGAAGCAGTGCCTCGTACGCCGGGCCCTCGGGCAGGAATTCGAAGGCCTGGTAATAGCGCAGCGCTGCGTTGCGGGCCATGATGGTTTTCGTCGCGGCGGGATCAATTCCTGTGTCGTCTGCCGCCGCATAGACAGAACCCAAGAGCAGCAGCACGCCGAAAATTAAATAACGCATCATGAAAATACCTCTTTAGAGCATCTTGCGTCATTCATGCCGGGCTTGTACGAGCCGCGCCCGTGAGGAAGCGGTCCGCACGGCGCCCGAACCCGGCGGGGCAGGTGCGGTCATT
>JANQHK010000128.1 GCA_028282685.1 Phycisphaeraceae bacterium | reverse complement strand
TCCGCGAGCTGGATTGTCATCTTGCCAGACTTCAGCGTGCCCGCGTCCTGCACGACGATACGGAAGTAGCGCCGCGGCTTCTCGGGCACACGGGGCGCCGGCTCAGCCACGTCCGCCGGTGGCAGTTCAATGCGAGGCGGGGGTGCCATCTTGCGTGCCAACCAAGTTGGCCTCGGCGCCTCCGCCTGGCTTTCGGCGGGTGGGTTCGGTGCGGCCGAGGGCGGCAGGTACGATCTCACCATGTCCATCAGGGCCACACCGACCACGGCGAGGAGGCCGCCAAACACCAAGCCCGCGAGGACGAAGTCCAACACATGCCGCCGCATGAGACGCACTCAACACCACGTTCGATAGGCCCCAATACTGACACGGCTAAATCGGCAATGCCACCCACGCCTGGGCCGCCACGGACACAGAGCTTCATTCCGACGTGCCGTTCCGGCTTGCGATGCTTCGGCTTCACGATGACGCATTGGGCCGCAATCGGAACCACGTCCGAGATGGATCAGGGGGGCAACGTGTTGGCCGCACTGACCGGACGGCGGGCTGCATAGCTCGGTCCTGTTGTTGCGGGCTCAACTCCCAGCCGAACGAACCTGCGCGATCGGCAGAGCTTCCGCTAACTGACAGTAACCGGTCATGGGCCAAGGGCCGCCTGCACGTCTGAGAAGTGCTATAAGCGGACTCTTGGGAGGCTCCAGTTAGTTGACTAGCCAAACTCTATCGGACAGTCGAGTACTGCCATTGCAACCCTACCAACCGACAGCCGGCTAGTTAGAGACCGTTTGAGAATTGGCTTCGATAGCCAATCCTGCGCTTTGACAAGCTGTCCCTCGCCAACGAACTTGGCCCAAATCCGTGATTTCGACGGTTCTCCGACAAGCGGCATGGCACGTGTCAACGGCAGGTTCTTGCATTCTCAAACGGACTCTTAGCGCCGCATGCCGAGATCAAACCGGATTCATTCAGGGTTCGCGCGGATATCTCGACGGCGGCGTTCCCGTCCATCGCTTGAATGAGCGGCTAAAATGCGCCAGCTCACTGTAGCCGAGCTCGAATGCCAACTCGGTCAGGTTTGTGCGCCCGTTGCGCAGCTGCCCGATGGCGGCATCGCGCCGTGTGACGTCGACGAGATCAGAAAACACCACGCCACACTCTTTCAGCCTGCGCTGGAGGGTGCGACGCGTGACAGCCATATGAGACGCAACGTTGTCGATCGTTACCCGGTACGTCGGCAACATCTGGGAGACCAGCATGGCGGTCTTAATCGTCGTATCCAAAGCTGCGCTATCGCGGTGTGCCTCACGAGAATGGTGTATCGGCGTGTCGAGCACCTCCCGGCCAACGCCCACTTCATTGTGATCACAACCAAACTGGAGTTTGTTGCCGAAACAATCCTCCAGGATTGATACACGGCGTTCATACGGAATTGCCAATCGAACCGTTACCATGTCCGGCTCCTTGCAGAGCATCGCGATATTCCTCAATACGGCAAGCGACGCGTTGACCAGTTGTTGAGGGTCTTGGTCAAGATCGCCCGTCAGCGAAAATCGCAGGTATAGGCTGTCGCCCTCAAGAAGGGGAACGACTGTCGAGCCCCGGTGCACGAGGCCCAGATTCTCGATTGTGGCGTTAAGACCGGTCTCAACCGTTTCAGCCGTCGTCACCAGTTGCCCGAACGTGCCGAAATCTGGAACGGAGATTGAGTCTCCGAGAAAGGCACCGGCAAATGGGTTTCCGGTCTCCATTGCCAGCGCATTGGCCAGTTTCAGGCAAACGGATCTGGGGATCCACGCATCATGCGCCTGAAAGATGTTAGGTGATAGGCCCTGCCGACTGAAAAACTCAAGAACATCTATGTTTTTCTTGGCCAGGAAGGGCGCAAATTGGACTAGGCTGACTGCATGGATTGCGGCTGACGGCACGACCAACCACCTCGCCTTCAGTGCATAATCGGGGCGCCATTTTTGTCACCAAATGGCAAGCGCGACCAATCGCGTCACATACTATATCGGTCAACGTGTCACAGCTAGTGGTGCGCGAAATGCGGCTGCGCATGGACCGGTCGGATCTGATTTTTCGAGCCCAGGTCACTGTCGCGCAACTTCAGAAAACAGGTTAGTCGAGGAGAATTTGATGCACTCACGTGTCAAGACTCTGACGCGAATTCTGACGATTTCTCTAACCGTCTTCCTTATCTTCGCGACCGGACCAATTGCGAAGGCAGCTGAGTGGCCGAGCATGGCAGAAGCCACGGAAATTGCTGAAGCCGGCTTCACTTACGGCGTGCCGAGAATAATCTCCGTCCATGTCAAGAAGGATTCCCTCTATGTTCAATAGACATGATTTACGTCGCGCTGGCGCGCTGTCCGCAGTCACCGCGATCTGCTTGATAACGGCTCTTGTTGCTCCGGTCCGGGCCAAAGACGCTCAGCCCAAATATTCGGCCGATGTGCCGTCCTATATCACGACGCCGAACAGCGTTGAGACGCGGATCGGTACCCTGAAATTCAAGAACGGAGCGCCCCTTCCGGAGACTGTCAAGCTTGTTTACGACCAGCTCGATTTCTCCCGCGGCATCCAGACCTTCCTGACGGCAATGTCGGGAACGTCCGTCTATGGCCTCTGTGATGGCCTCATACAGGCCGGCGCCAAGCTGAACGGGGGCGTCGCCATCACCGAAGACCTGATGGATGCGCGCTCGCTGTTCCTGACCGCAAATACGACCACTGTTTATGTGATCTCGTGCATTGACCTGAAGGACGGACCAGTCGTCGCCGAGATCACCCCCGAAGTGCTGGGCACGGTGGACGACGGCTACTTCCGCTGGGTCATCGATGTCGGCTTGACCGGACCGGACAAGGGCAAAGGCGGCAAGTATCTGTTCGTCCCGCCGGGTAACAAGGGGGCCGTGCCTTCAGAGGGCTACTTCGTGGCCAAGCCACGCACCAACCGGTTGCTGATGTTCTATCGCGCCTTCGTCAAAGACGGCGACATTGCCGGCGCGGTGAAACGCGTGCAATCGGGCGCGAATGTGTATCCGCTTTCGGAAGCGGCCAAGCCGCCGACGCCCCAGTTCGTCAATACCTCAGGCGTGAAGTTCAATACGATCAGTTCGAACACGTTCCGCTTCTATGAAGAACTGAATGCAGTCGTGCAGAATGAGCCCGCCGACTTTGTAGACCCCGACACAGTCGGCCTGTTCGCCTCGATCGGGATCGTCAAGGGCAAGCCTTTCGCGCCTGACGCCCGCCTGAAGGCCATCCTCACAGACGCTGTCGCGGTGGCAAACGGCATTGCAAGAGCCAACCTGTTTGCCTCGCGCGATCCGCGCACCAGGATCTTTCCGGACCGGCAATGGGTGACGCCATTCGTGGGCGGCAGTTACCAGTTCCTCGACGGTGCACAGCGCCTGCTTGATGCCCGAGCCATGTTCTTCTACTACGCAACGGGCATCACGCCGGCTATGTCGGAAGCCAAGCCCGGGACCGGCTCGGCATACGCAGTCGCGTTTCGGGATTCAGAAGGCAACTATTTCGACGGCGGCAAGACCTACAAGACCACTTTGTCGGCGCCTATCCCCGTCAACAACTTCTGGGCGTTC
>JANQHK010000008.1 GCA_028282685.1 Phycisphaeraceae bacterium | reverse complement strand
GTGTATCGGGGAATCGGTTGCATGTTCAGGTACCCTCTTCGTTCGTGGTCCGGGGCGGTTCGACGGAGAAGCCGAAGCGCTCCAGCAAAACGCCCAGAGGATGATAATACTCGGCCACGGCGGTATTGTAATCGACCATCGCACGCATTTCGCGCAGCTCGGCGTCGGCCAGACGCTGCTGGGTGGACAGCTTCAGATCGAGCAGGAACTCCGGCGTCAGCGCCTCACCTTCCTTTTCACGTTCGACCAGGGCGCGCAGGTTTTCCGCAGCAGCGAGTCGCCCCTCGCGTGTGACGCCGACCAGTTCGTATGCGCTTTGCAACTTGCGGGTCGCTCTTTTGACCGAAAGCACCACGTCCTGTCCGACGCGCCGGTACCGCAGCGCGTAGGCCTGCCGCGTCAGCCGGGCGCGCTTGGCGGTTGCCGTCGCTGCACGATGGCCCAGCGGCGCCTCGAACGAGAGCCCGATGGTGTATTCCATGTGGTCGTCGCTGAGGTTGTCGTAACTGCCGGCCGTGCTTTCATCCAGCCCGAATACGCGGAACTCGCCGACCAGGTCGAGTTGGGGCAATTCGCTGTTTTCCGCCACGTCCTGCTGGATGACGGTCTCGCGGATGTCGACCATGATTTGCTGCAATTCCGGTCGTTTGCGGACGGCCGTGGTCAGCGAGTCGCGCAACGTCGCCTCGATCAATGGCAGGGCGGGGCGATCGCTGGGGAAGATCACCGCCTCGCCGGCCAGGGGCAGATTGACATCGTTCATGCGCAGTTTCAACTCATCCGATGCGTTGCGCAGGTCCACACGCGAGCGGATCAGTTCCGAACGGCGTTGACGTACGAAGCTCTCGGCCTGGGCGATTTGTATCGGCTTGACATCCACGCCCCGTCGCGCATTCAGTTCATCCAGCGTTTGCTGCGTAATGTCGAGCAGACTGTTGTACGTCGCCGACTGGTAATGCTGGTAGGCAAGCTCCCAGTAAGCAGTCTGAGTTTCCAGCAATACGTTGGACAGGCGGAGACGGGTTTCGATCGCATCGCGCACCTGGGCGTTCTCGGCCAGTTCAATCCGAGCGCGATTCACCCGCGTTCCCAGACCGCGCAGCAACGGTTGACGCACGGCCAGTCCGGCGTCGCTGGTCCAGGCGGGATCGGGCGTGAATTCCAGGCGCGGCGTCTTGTCGTTGACATGACGCGTGGTCGTGGACAGGGTGACTTCCGTGCCGGTCTCCAGGCGTTTACGGATGCCCGCTTCGAGCGTGGCGTTGTCCTGGAACTGTTCATCGGCGCCGATGGGCACGCCGTTGAGTGAGCTGGCCTGCTGCGGTCGGTCCACCTCGGTGAATTCCGCCTCCGCGAAGATTGACGGATCGAACGCCGCCTCCTCCTCGGTCACCTGGGTCTGGCGGATTTCCGGCAGGAGGCGCGCCACCTGCGCGTCGAGGTTGGAGTTGATCGCGATGCGCAGCGCACGCGCCAGCGCCATCGGGGCGGTATGCTGTTCACTGCCGTCGAGGTTGGGGCCGGAATCGGCCGGTTCATCGCCGTAGCGTTCCAAGCCGGACATCTTTTCCAGTTGCTTGATCTGGTCGGGCGAGTAGGCCGGTTTCGAGACGCCGGTGCGTGTTTTGTCCACCACCGGTCGATCGACATCGCCCTCCAGGCCGCGGCTGGCATCGCTGACCACCAGGCGACTCAGCTCGCCGGAATCGTAACCGGCCAGAGGGTGATCGCAGCCGCCCGGTACGCCCAGCATCAGGATGCCGATGATCCATGCCAATCCGTGTCCCATGCATCGGATGTGCTTGCTCATGACGGGTTCCCTTCGGTGTGGATTGTCATTACACCATCATCCGCCGCACCTGGCAAATGGTTACACGTCAGCACCGGCCTATGAAAAACCGCCCCGTAGGGCGGTGTAAAGACCTACCCACAGTTCGTTCTTACGTGAACAGCGGGTCAGGGAACACGACCGGCTGGCCTTCGACCGTGTTGTTGTCGGGGATGGCGCCCCAGACATCGAACACCTGGCCTGCGGCGGCGAAGAGAAGATCGCCGTTCGACCACCAACCGTTGTAGACCCGGCCGATCCGCGCCGTGATATCGCCTCCGGCCTGAACGCTGACCTTCCCGTCGCCCGGAACAATTTTGCAGACCTTCATGTAATCGATGTTTCCTCCGGCTGCGACGTTCACCTCGCCGCCGCTGCCGTAGATGGCCCAGGCGTAGAAGTAGCCGATCGAACCGGGTACGAAGACGTCATTGATCGTATCGCCGGATACGTTGCCGTCACCGTCGAGCCCGGCCAGGATGTTTACCACGCCGTCCTCACCGGCGATGATCCGGCAGGCCGAGAAGCAGTGCAGATCGTTGTAGGCGTGGATTTCGACCGCCGGATCGTAACCCGGTCGCGGATTTTCCGAGCCCCGCAACGTGCCGATCTTCATCGTCCAGATGTCGTGCTCGGCCAAGACGTGGACGAAAGCATAACCGCCCTCGGCGGTGCGGCCGCCGGTGACGTAGCAGGCCTTGAAGTACTTGATGTCGTGTGCGGCGTGGATGGTGACCGAAGATTCGGCGCTATCGCCAATGGCCCGGCCGCCGCTTAGCGTGCCCACGTAGACTTTATGGATATCGCCAAGCGTTCCCTCGGCCACGCCGGTCGCATGGAAGACCACCGCCGCTTCGCCGCTTGCCGGACCTTCGGCATTGACCGCGCCGCCGGAGATCCGGCCTGCATAGATCTTGTGAATATCGCCGCCCGCCTCAAACTTCACCAAGGGATCGGGCTTGCCGCGGCCGTTCAAATCCGGCGCGCCGATGATCCGATTGGCGCAGATCAACTTGATATGACGCCCGGCGAGGAAGTCGCTCTTCGTCATGGCCCCGTCGCCGGAGGCATTGCCGCCGTCGATCTGCCTGGCCTTGATGACTCCGATATCGCGCCCGGTCACAACTTGCACTTTCGAGTAGGCCTCGAGTCCGTCGGCCTGACCCGCGGTGATCGTTCGGTAAGCTTTCAGGTAATTCAGATCATTACCGACCGTCAGGCCCACCGAGGTTTCAGCGAAATCGCCATCCGCCTGCCCGCCGGTGATGTTCCGGGTCTTCAGCTTGTGCAGGTCTTGTCCGATCGTGATATCCACGCTGGACGACTGATCCGCCGTGGCGTGGCCGCCGTTGATCCGGCTTGCCCAGAAGTAATCCACACTGCCGGAGACGTTGATTTCCACGGCGCTGTTCAAACCTCCGGTCAGCGTGCCGAGGCAGAACGTTTCGACGCTCTTGTTGAAGCTCAGGTCAACGGTGCCGCCCTGGTCGCCGCCGCTGATCAGGCCGGCCTTGAAATAAACCAGCTCCTCCAGGACGTTCACTTCCACGTCGGCCTGGCCGGCAATGATCTGACCGAACTTCGCCGAGTCGACGCCGCCGCCCACGGTCACTTCCGTCTCCACATCGGTGCTGGTCAGCAGGTCGATCTCCACCTCCGTCAGGTTTCCACCGGAAACGACCAGCGAGTCCTGGAGCGTGCCGAGATCCAGACGGGTCAAATCGTTGTTCGAGACGATTTCCGATTCGCCGCTGACCAGGTCGGCTTCAAAGGTGCCGATGGCGCCGGCTTCAAAGTACGTCGCTCCCGTGACTTGGTCGGCCTTGATGTGCGTCGCTTCGCCATTGATCACTTCGATGGTTGCACCGTCCAGAGTCTGCGCATCGAGCAGGCCCAGGTCGCCGTTGTGGATCGTCAGCGTATCGACGGTGTCCACGTCGAACATGCTGGAACCCAGAATCGGATTGAACTGTTCCAGATCGTGGAGCAACTGCATGCCCGCGTCCGCGGAGAGCAGGTCGAAATCCTGCCCTGCGTTGGTATCGAACACGTTCACCCAGGTGTTGGTCTGGAACGCCGCGCCATCGCTCAGCAGTTCGATCGCCAGGCCGTTGCCTCCCGTGACGTCGTATTCGATCGCGACGGCTCCGGTGTTGGTCAGCACCGCGTCGTTCACCAGGTCCGAATCGAAGTCGAGGACAGCGGTCTCGCCCGACAGCAACGTCGTACTGAGTAGGAGCCGCGGCTCCAGCATCTCCATGCGATTCATGAGATTCTCCCTTGTTCAAACGGGTGGTTTCGTACGTTCTCCGTACCGCTGGAGCTGCAACCCCTGACCCGACTCCTTGCGGCGACCTCCACAGTGTTTTTCACCGACGAGCGTGCTGCCAGAATTGAAGTGCTCGATGGTGTGAACTCACTATATTACCCCATAAAACAATGAAAAACCATGAGAAATTGATAAAAATGATTGCTTTGCAGAATCGGGGAATAACCATGCATGAAATCGTGCCAGTGGCGGGTTTGAAGCGGGGTATCCCCTCGGGCGTTTAATGGGATCGATGTCAGGTGGGAATCAGATATCGGACCTTTGTGACGCCGGCGGATCATCCATGCGGTGTGCTGCTCGGTCTGGATCGAGATGCAATGCGGTGACGTCCATCACTCGGTGGATCGTGCGCTTTGTACCAAACCAGTTCCGGGGTGCGGAATGACAAAGGTCCGAATAAGTATGGTTTTCCACTGAGACCGCTTCGTGTAGCATGCGTGCACTCAGTCCCTGTATCCACCAATCACAAGGAACACATCATGAATAAATTACTCATTGTCGGCCTCATCGGCGTCACGGCGATCACCGTGGTCCGCGCTGCCGAGAAGAAGACTACCACCAGCTCCTGCTGCGGCGCCTGCGCCAAGGAAGAGAAGCCAAAGACGATCAACTTGTTCAACGGAACGGACCTGACCGGCTGGCACATGGACGTTCCCAAGAGGGACAAGGATCCCGACCTGCCCGAGCCGTTCATCGTGCGCGATGATAACCTGGTCAGCTTGGGCAATCCCCGGGGGCACCTGATCACCGATGCGGTCTATTCCAATTACCGGCTCGATGTGGAGTATCGCTTCCCCGCCAAGCCGGGTAACTGCGGTGTACTGGTTCACGCTTCCACGCCGCGCGCCCTGTACAAGATGTTTCCCAAGTCGATCGAGGTGCAGATGCAGCACAAGCATGCCGGTGATTTCTGGGTGATCGTGGAAGACATCACCACGCCGGATATGGAAAAGCGCCGAGGGCCGAAAGAAAAGTGGGGCGCTACCAAGGGCAAGGCCCGACGCATCGTCAACCTGACGGACGATTCGGAGAAACCGCTGGGCGAGTGGAACACGATGGTCGTCGAATGCGTGGGCGACAAGATCAAGGTCTGGGTCAATGGCGACCTGGTCAACTACGGTTACGAATGCACAACGGACAAAGGTCAAATCGCCCTCCAGGCCGAGGGCTCGGAAGTCGAGTTTCGTAAAGTGCTACTGACGCCGATTGAGCAGTTGAGTGAATAAGTGTTGATGAGTTGAAGACGCTCAGAACCGGCTTGGTCCCACACCGGGAAACAGGGGCACACCTTGCCGTCAAAGCCGCAAGGCGTGCTTCATTGATGATAGTCACGCACATGTTTCCCTTCGGAACAACATGTGGCGCCCGGCATCACACTATTTGCCAATTAAAAAAACCCCGCTGGCGCGGGGGTTTTACTCATTGCATTCCATGTGCATGGCCACTGAAGTGGCCACGCCGGGCTGAGATCGGTCGCCCTCGGGCTCCGGGTCCAAGCCCCGGCCCCGGGCCCCGGCCCTGATTATCCCTGGTGCGTCGTTTCCTTGAGCGCCTTGTCGTGCTCATCCCACGATTTCTTGAAGGCCTGGTAGCCATTGCGGGTGAAGAAGACGTGCTTATCGTTCCAGAGCAGGCGCCAGTCGCCGTCGGCTTCGGGCCAGAGGAAGACCTGGCCCCAGATGAGACGGTTGTTGGCGTCGATGCCGGGGTTTTCCGGCGTGCCGTCGCCGCAGATCCGAAGCATCTGCTCGTCGCTGAGCAGGTCTTCGCAGGAGGCCTTGAGGTTGTCGAGGATCCAGTCGGAGCGCGTGGCCATGGCGACGTATCCGCCGGATTTGTTCATCCGCTGGTAGGCCCAGTTCAGACAGACACGCGGCGGGGCGACGCCTAGTTCCGAGGCGATCTGCTGGATCACCGGATCGCGCATGTCGGCACGGTGTTCCTTGAAGGTGTCGCGCGCCGGGCGGTTGGGCGAGCCGAGTGACATGTAGCCGGTGCAGACGACGCCTTCGGATTCAAAGTAGCTTCGCAACTCCGTCTGCTGCATCAACGGGTGCATTTCCATCTGATTAACCAGCGGGCGCTCGTCTTCGGCGGCGTCGCGCATCAGCAGTTCCATGCAGGCGCGCGTGTGGTTGGACGTGCCGATGTCCTTGATCTTGCCGGCCTTCTTGAGCTTGCAGATCTCGCTCCACGTTTCCATGAACGCTTCGTGGATGTAGGGCACGGCGTCGGGATTGCGATGATCGCCGGCGCAGCCGGGCGTGTGGACGTTTGGCCAGGGCCAGTGGTTCAGGTACATGTCGATTTCGTCGATGCCGAGCGATTTGAGCGTGTTTTCCAGGGCGGGGGCGACGTCCCTGGGCGACATGTGCCCGTTCCACAGCTTGCCCGTGATGAACAGCTCATCGCGTGAGGAAATGTAACCTCCGCTGATGGCTTGGCGGATCGCTTCGCCGACCACCTCTTCGTTTTCGTAAGCGCGGGCGGTATCGAGGTGACGCCAACCCAGGCGGATCGCCTCCTTGGTGGCGTCCAGCATGTAATCCTGGGCCCAGTCGGAGTGGAATGTGCCGAACGCGGCGATGGGCATCACCGCGCCGCTTCTCAGGGTGACCTTGTGGGGAAGGGCGGGATCGATGCCTTCGATGTCTGGATCAAACTTGACCTGTTCACTGATATTCGGACCGCTCATACGAAACTCCATGTGGTTTGTGTTGGGGGTGGGTTTACGGCGCCCGGTCTTACAGATCGACGAACACCTTCATGCTCTTTTCACCCTGGGCGTCGATGAATTTGTAGGCATCGAGGAATTGCTCAAACGGGAAATGCTCGCTGTACATCGGTTCGAGCACCACCTGTCCGCTGGCGACCAGTTCCACGGCCTCGGTGAAATCTTCCTTCTTGTACATCAGCGTGCCGATGATGGTCAGCTCGCGATCGCCCACGACGGACATGTCGACGCGGGGATGTTCCTCGTACACGGCCACGGCGATGATGTCGCCGCCTTTCTCGATGCAATCGACGGCGGCGGCCAGGGCCGGCTCCACCCCGGCGCATTCGAAAGCGACGTTGAAGCCGTTATCGCCGAAACAGCGTCGGCCGGCGTCCTTGAGATTTTCCTGCTTGGGGTTACTGGTGTTCTCGATACCGCATTGTTTGGCCACTTCCAGGCGGTAGTCGCTGGTGTCGGTGATCATCACGTTCGCCCCGCGCACCCGGGCGACCTGCGCGACGAGGTTGCCGATCGGTCCGGCGCCGGTCACGGCGACGTTCTTGCCTTTGAGATCACCGGCGCGCCGCGTGCTGTGGCAGCCCACCGACACCGGCTCGATGAACGCACCCTGTTCCCAGGTGAAACTGTCGGGCAGCGGGATGATCTTCTCGGCTTCGGTAAGCCAGTAGTCCTGCGCGCAGCCGGGGGCCTGGAAGCCCTTGACCTTCAGCGAATCGCAGATGTTGTAATCGCCGCGGCGGCAGGGAGCGCACTGTCCGCAGACGACCTGCGGCGTGGCCGTGACCTTCGTGCCGGGTTTGAAATCACTCACGCCTTCGCCGACTTCGGTGATCTCACCGGACCACTCGTGCCCTTGGACGACGGGGTAACTGGTGAACGGGTGCAGGCCCTTGTTGACGTGAATGTCCGAACCGCAGATCCCGATGCGCTGCACGCGCACTTTCACCTGGCCCGGGCCCGGCGCCGGCTCGGGGATATCGCCGAACTCGATTACGCCAGGGTTGGTCATCACTGCTTGTCGCATCTTCAAACATCCTTTCCGGCCTGGCCGGATTCAATTAACGGAACACGTAATAGAGGATCACCATCACGACGAAGAGCGTAATCGTGATCAGGCGCGGATCGTACCAGCCCTTGAGCTTGCCGTGGAAAATGACGGCCAACGGGTTGGGCCAGGTCGTGTTTTCGACCTGCTCCGGCGCGGGCTTGGGGGTCATCAGCGAGACGACCACGTAGAAGACGGACCAAACGCAGAACATCATGAACGCCTGGATCATGAACGGGATACCCAGTCCGTAGCGCTGGCTGGATATCCATTCCTTGCCGCCGAATGCGCCGGTATCCGCCAGGAACAGGACGAAGCCGATCGACAGACCGCAGATCAGCGTGGCGATGGCGGCCTGCTTGGTGCCGCGTTTCCAGAAGACGCCCCAGACAAACACCGTGGTGATCGGTGGGGCCAGGAACAGGGCGGGAATCTTGTTGATCACGACAAAGATACTGCCGAACTGGCCGCCCTGCGTGGACCAGGCCATGGCCACGAGCATGAGCACCACCGCGGCGATACGGCCGATGCGCACCTGCGCGGCATCGGAGGTCTGCGGGCGGAAGTGGCCGACGATGTCTTTGGCGACCAGCGTGCCGACGCTGTTCAGCGCCGCGGCGATGGTGCTCATCAGTGCCGCCATCAACCCCGCCGCCATCAGGCCCATCAGGCCGACCGGCATCAGCTTCGTGATCATGACCGGTAGTGTGCTGGCGGCGTCACCGCCGATTTGCTCGCGGAAAATGACGAACGCGATTGTGCCCGGCAACACCATGAGGAACGCCGGGGTGATCTTCAGCAAGCCGGCGAAGAGCGCGCCGTTCTGGGCGTGGTTCTGATTGCGTGCACCGAGCACACGCTGGACAATCGTCTGGTCGCTGCACCAATACCACACGCCGAGGATCGGGTAACCCAGCAGGATCGCCAGCCAGTTGAAGGGGCCTTCGCTTCGCAGCATGCTCAGTCGCGGTGTGCGGGTCGGTTTATCATCGCCGGTGTATTGGGTCATGTCGCCGGTTTCGGTGATTTTCTTGCTGGCTGATTTGCAGGCCTCCGCGGCGGCGGCGAATTGAGCCGACTGCGTTGCGAAATTGTCCCATTGGGCCTGGTCGGCGAAGATCGCGCCTAAGTCGCTGAAATTGGCTTTGTCCAACTCGCTGACGACGAAATTCAGTTTCTCGCCGTCCTTGATGCCCTGCGCGACTCGCCACATGATGTCGACCGACGCTTCCTCCGGTTTTTCAAGGTCTTCACCCAGGGCTTTCGCCGATGTGGAGAAGGTCTCTTTGTTCAGCGCCTCATCGAACTTATTGTCGTAAGACTCGGCGATCCTCTCCTGAATCTGTTCGTCGGTCAGCGTGTTGCCCAGTTTTTCAGCCATTTCCACGGCGTCCGCTTCCACACGCTTGGGGTCGAAGGTCAATACGCCGCTCAGTTCCTTGTTGTCGATGACGAAGGTCAGCAGGTCCAGTTGCTTTTTGCGTTTCAGGGATTCGGCAAAGGCCTTGGTGTCGGCAACGAGTTGATCTTTGCTTGCATTATCGCCTGCGGCTTTGGCTTCCAGTTCACCCAGTTTCTTTAACGTCGCGTGCGCGGCAACCAGTTCCGGCGACTTTTTCATCAGCCAGTCCGAGCCGGCGAGGGCATTCGCGGCCTGGTCCATGGTCTCGGCGCTGTGCTGGACGTCGATCTTCATGTTGAAGTCAGCCCAGTTGTGCACGTCGTGGTCGGGCAGCTTGGAAATGGCCAAGTAGGTGATCAGGATCGCCCCGCCGAGCAGAATGACCGTCTGGATGGTTTCGGTGACCACCACGGCACGCAGACCGCCGACCACGGTGTAAATCGCCGTGACTACCGAGATGATGATGATCGACAGCCAGATGGGAATTCCGAAGAACGTTTCGAACACCACCGAGCCGGCGTAAAGAGACAAGCCGATGTGGATCAGAAGGGCGGCGAGGATGGCCATGAACGCCATAATCGATCGCGCCAGCGAGCTGTAGCGTTTTTCCAGAAATTCAGGCAGTGTGGCGATCTTGCTGCGGAAATAGAAGGGGGCGAAGACCAGCGCCAACAGGAACAGCGTAAACGTGGCCATCCACTCGAAGTTGCCCACCACCAAGCCCTTGCCGTAACCGTCTTCGGCCAGACCCACCAGGTGAATCGTGGAGATATTCGAGGCGAACAGCGCCGCGCCCACGATTGGCCAACCCAGCGCGCGACCGGCCAGGAAGTAGACATCGCCGGTCAACTTCATCTTCCGCACCGACAGGATGCCGATCATCATGATGCCGACCAGGTAGACAACGATGACGGCCAGGTCGATCATGGAAATGTTCATGGCCGCTAACGGGGTGGACGTGATGTTCAACGCGGGGCTCCTTGCAACACGGTTGCGCTAGTAGACGCTCGATTCGGCGCGCCGCGGCGAACCGAATCCTCTGTGACCTCGATGATGCGACGGGATGGACGGCTTATTCGTTGAAATAGACTCGCTTCATCTCGCGCCAGCCGGTTTCGCCCTCCAGCGGAATCTGCATCGGATCGCAGACCTTCAGCCACTCGATGGTCTCCGGCTCCTTGGCCATCTCGGCCATGTCCTTCTCGAAGTCATTGCCGGTGTATTCGTAATAGCCGAACTCGTACCACCTGCCTTCGATCTGCGTGAGGAAGATCGAGAAATTGTGCATGTGGTACTTGTTGAGGATGTGGCGAACGCCGGGATTATCGTCGGCGTGCAGCCGCTTGTACTCGGCCATCGCCTCGGGCCTGAGGCCGACCACCATGCCGACGCGCTTGGTTGGCTTGTTGGCGCAGCCGATGAACAGACCGGCCGTCAGGACTGCGGCAAGGCAGAGAACGATGCTCTTGTGGTGATTCATGTGTCGTCTCACATAAAGTAGAATGAAAGGTTGGCAAGGCATTCGGGGACGCCGCCGCATGGCGGTAAGTGAACATCTTGTATTTTCCGGCCTTATGCGTCAAGACCGCCGGTCCAAAGGTCATCCGGCGCGGAAAAACGGCCGGGCAGGCCGACCTCGCCATCCGTCGCAGAACGGGTTGGAAAACAAGCGACTACTATTAGAGCGTCTTGCATGGTTTGTGTCCGGTCCGAACGAGCCGCGACGGTGAGGGAGCGGTCGTCGGGCCGTTGATCCGCGCCCGACTTTCCGCTCTCCC
>JANQHK010000137.1 GCA_028282685.1 Phycisphaeraceae bacterium | reverse complement strand
TTCAACGAGTTTCACTTCCGTCGCCGTGCCTTGCCCTATCCACACACCTTGCTGTTGGGGGCGGATATCCTGGCTCGGACCGTGCATCTGCGTTTCGGCACGTCCGTCCTCGTTTTGCCGCTGCACCATCCTTTACTGCTAGCCGAGCAGATCGCACAGCTGGACTATCAGAGCGGTGGGCGTGTCGATGTTGGGGTAGGGCGTGGGACTGAACCCGCCACGTTCGAGACGCTGGGCATCGACCAGAGAACGGATCGGCAGCGGTTCGAAGAGGCCCTGACGGTCATGTTGCGGGCGTGGACGTTGAAGCGGGTGGCCTCGGACGGGCCGACATGGCCGTTTGCCGAAACGGAGGTTGGTCCGCCACCGGTGCAGACCCCGCATCCGCCCATCCATGTTGCCGGCGTGTCCGCAGAGACCGTCGCAATCGCAGCACGGCATCGTTTCCCTCTGCTCTTGAGCCTGGAGCCGAACGAGGCGCGGCAATTGCCGGTGTTTCGCGATGCTCTGGCGCGCGTCGGGGCCGGGTCGAGCCCACTCGCGGCCTCGTCGCTGGCCCGCTATGTCGTGCCTGCCGCCACTCGCGCGCGGGCAGAGGCGGAGTTGGATCGGCTGACGGACCGATTGAACCGCCGCCGCGCCGCTCGCGCTGCAGCACGTGGTCAGGCTTCGCCAGTCCCGCGGGATCGCGCGGAGATGCTGGCCGACTATGCCATCGCCGGAACCCCCGAGGACTGCCATCGGCAGATCCTGGCTCTCGTCACCCGCACCGGCTGTCGCAATCTGCGCTGCCTCTTCGACGCCAACGGTCTGATCCCGCTTAACGAAGCCAGTTCCGCGATGGCGCTCTTCGCAACTGAGATCCTGCCGGCCTTCACCGGCCACGCGATTCCCGGACATCCAGACATCCATCTCGAAAGGACGTAATCCCATGAGACCTGCCTTGTACATCAGCGCAGCGCTTTTCGCGTTCGCTCCGGCCGCCTTTGCCGACGAGCATTTTCCGTATACCGACGAAAATTGCGGCGTCACGACGGTCTATGAAGCGGCACCGGAGCGCGCCGTCACCCTTTCCAACAACGCCACCGAGCTGATGCTCGCCCTTGGGCTGGAGGACCACATGGCAGGCACGTCCTACATGGCCAATATGCAGATCAGCCCGCAATACGAAGAGGCCTACAATTCAGTGCCGATCCTCTCGCCGCTCGTGGCGACGACCGAGCAACTGATCGATGTTGAGGCGGATTTCGTCTATGCTGGCTATCCTGACGGGTTTTCAGAGAGCCGCAATCCCCGCCCGATGCTCCATGATCTGGGCATGGCGACACGCCTGAACACCGAGGGTTGCAACCTCGGCAAGTTCGGCTTCGACGATCTGTTTGCCGAGATCCGGTCCGTTGCCGGCATCTTTGGCGTGCCGGAGCGGGGTGAATCGCTAATCGCGGAGATGCAGGCCCGGATCGCCGCGGTCGAAGACGCGCTGGAGGGCGTCGAGCCGGTCTCCGTCTTCATCTACAATGGTGGCGACGACACGCCGCGCGCTGTGCTGGGCAACACGATGCTCAGCCATGTGGTCGAACGGGCGGGAGGCCGAAACATCCTCGGCGATGTTGACAACCGCTATGGGAGCACATCCTGGGAGCAACTCGTCGAGCAGGCGCCAGAACACATCGTGGTCTTCTACTCTGGGACAGCGAGTGGGCAGGTCATCGAGAATCCAGAGGTCAATCTCGGCCAGGCGCGGGTCGCCACACTGGAAGCCAATCCGATCATCGCGAGCCTGCCGGCTATCCAGAACGACGCCTACACGTTGATCGTCTCTGTCATCGGCCAGCCAGGCCCGAGTTCCGTGGATGCATTGGAGAAGCTGGCACGCACCTTTCATCCCGAAGCATTCGCGGAGTAAAGAGCGGTAGTGGACAGCAGCAGCAGCGGCGCCTGCGACAGGGCGGATCTTCTGAGAACCCTCAGGACGCCACCACCACCTCGGCGTCGCGCTCCCCGCGTTGCCCTTTCTTCAGAGATCGCCAGTACTCCCGGCCGCAGACGATATCTTCTGGCCATGGCCGGCATGGTCACTTTGTTGCTCATCTGTGCGCTGGTGGGTCTCATGATCGGTTCCGTCTCGATCCCCGCCGGAACCGCTGCGTCGATCGTTGTGCATTGGCTGTCGGGCGGGCTGCTATCGACACCGGACTGGCGAGAAGCGCATGAGATCATCATCGTCGAGACACGCATCCCGCGTGTCATCCTGGCGGCCGTTGTCGGGGCCAGCCTGGGCGTTTCAGGGATGGTGATCCAGGCGATCGTTCGCAACCCGTTGGCCGGTCCGTCGATCCTGGGTGTTTCTTCGGGCGCAGCGACGGGTGCGGTGGTGGTGATGCGTTTCGGCCTTGTGGCGTTGGGTGCATTCACGCTGCATATCGCGGCGTTCGTCGGCGGGCTGGCGGCGTTGAGCATTGTTTTCTGGATCGCACGCACCGGCGGGCAGATGACACCAACGAGGCTGGTCTTGGCCGGGGTGGCGATGAGCGCTGTTTTGAGCGCGATAACGAGCCTTCTCGTTCTGACCTCGCCCGATCCGCAACTGGCGGCGCGGGTCCTGTTCTGGACCCTCGGCGGCTTCGGGTCAGCGCAGTGGAAGCTCTTGCCGATCCCAGTCGCTGCACTGATCCTCGGGCTGGCAATCATGCTGGTGCAGGCACGGCGTCTCAACCTGCTTATGGCTGGGGATGAAAGCGCCGTGGCTTTGGGATTGGACGTGGAGCGATTTCGGCGCACCATGTTCGTGCTGACAGCTGCACTGACCGGGATCACGGTGGCCGTCTCCGGTGTCATCGGTTTCGTGGGGCTGATCATGCCGCACATCGTGCGGTTGTTGGTTGGTTCCGACCACCGCCATGCATTGCCGGCGGTGGCGATCCTGGGGGCCAGCTTCACCATTGCTGCGGATCTTGTCGCCCGCTCGATCATCGCCCCCATCGAACTACCGGTGGGTATTGTTACCGCCTTGGTGGGCGGGCCGTTCTTCATCTGGCTTCTGCGCCGCGACGCGCGATCCCTCGGAGTGGTCCGGTGACGACCCCCCCGGCAGGATTGGAGATCACGGGCGTCACCGTGCGTGCCAAGGGTCAACCATTGGTCGAGGACGTCACCCTTGAGGTCCGCCCAGGCATGTTTCTGGGACTGTTAGGGCCGAACGGCGCAGGCAAGTCGACGCTCCTGCGCACGGTCTACCGGATGACGAAACCAGATGCAGGGGTCGTTCGCCTGAACGGTGAAGACGTGTGGCAACGCTCGGCGACCTGGGTTGCGCAGCATGTCGGCGCCGTGTTGCAGGATATGCCCACCGAGTTTCCCTTGACGGTCCGCGATGTGGTCGCCATGGGCCGATCGGCGCACAAGGCATTGCTAGAGCCGGACACCAAGCATGACGCAGCGCTGATCGATGCCTCCATCACCCTGCAACGTCTGGAAAACTTCCAGCACCGTGCCTTCCGAACGCTGTCCGGCGGTGAGCGACAGCGGGTCCTGTTGGCGCGCGCACTTGTGCAGCAGCCTCAAATCCTGGTGCTGGATGAGCCGACGAACCATCTCGACATCCGGTATCAACTCTCCCTTTTGAGCTTCCTGCGAGAAGTCGGGGTCACCGTCATCGCGGCACTGCACGACCTGAACCTCGCGGCGATGTTTTGTGATCAGCTTTGCTTGATGAACAACGGGCGTGTGGTGGCGCTCGGCGAGCCAGAGGACGTTCTGACGCCCGCGTTGCTTTGGGACGTTTACGGTGTCGATGTGACGATCCAAAACCATCCCCATTCTGGTAAGGTCTTGGTGTTGCCTGGATTGACCTGAGCCCGGTTTGATCCCTCGGTTGTAAGAGGCCGTTTCGAAAGTGGTTGAGTGGTCGAGGCTCATCTGATTCCAAGGAGTTGCGAAGCTTCCTGGAGATTGTCATGTGGACCCCGACCACCCG
>JANQHK010000088.1 GCA_028282685.1 Phycisphaeraceae bacterium | reverse complement strand
TTTCCTGCTCGAATCGGTCTGGGGTGGAGAGCACGCGGCCCGGTACAGCTTCCTCGGCGCCCAGCCCATCGCCCAAATCATCGCCGACGACCGCCGCGTCCGGCGCATCACCGAATCGGGAACCGAAGAATACGACTGCGACGATCCTTTGACGGAGATGGCCAAGCTGACCGCCGACTGGAAGCTGGCCCGCGTTCCGGAGTTGCCGGATTTCACCGGCGGGTGGGTCGGCTTTGCCGGGTACGATGTGGTGCGTTACGCCGAGGGCGAGAAACTGACCGCCCCGCCCACCGACGACCGCCAACTGCCCGACATGCACTTCGCGCTCTACCGCAAGGTGGTGGCGTTCGATCACGTCCGCAAGACCGTGCTGGCGATCGAGCACGTGTTGATCGATGAGCACGATTCGATCGAAGCGGCCTACGAAGCCGGTTGCCGCGATCTCGATGCGTTTGTCGATCATTTCGAGGTCGAGCCCATGGCGCTGACCGTCGGCGAAATCGAGTTGGACCTGCCGCCCAGTCTCCCCGCAGCCAGCAACATGACCCGGCCCCGGTTCGAGCAGATGGTCGGTCGGGCCAAGGAACACATCGCCGCGGGCGACATCTTCCAGGTGGTTCTCAGCCAGCGGTTCGAGCGCACCACCGCAGCCGACCCGTTCGATATCTACCGCGCATTGCGCGTGGTGAATCCTTCCCCGTACATGTTCTACGTTCAGGCCGACCGCTGCATGCTCGTCGGGTCCAGCCCGGAGATTCTCTGCAAGGTGCAGGACGGGGTGATCACCAACCGCCCGTTGGCGGGGACGCGCCGCCGCGGCGCCACCGAAGCCGAGGACCTGGCGCTGGAAGAAGACTTGCTCGCCGATGAGAAGGAGCGCGCCGAGCACGTGATGCTGGTCGACCTGGGCCGCAACGATGTGGGGCGCGTGGCGCGCAAGGGGTCGATCGAGATTCCCGCGTGCATGGTGATCGAACGTTACAGCCACGTGATGCACATCTCGTCGACGGTGACCGGCGCGTTGGCCGAGGGGATGGACTGCTGGGATGTGCTTCGTGCGACGCTGCCGGTGGGCACGGTCAGCGGCGCGCCGAAGGTGCGGGCGATGCAGATCATCGACGATCTGGAGCCGACGCGGCGCGGCCCTTATGCCGGGGCGGTGGGCTTCGCCGATTTCGCCGGCAACATGGACATGGCCATCGCGCTGCGCACGATGGTCGTGATGCCGGCCGACGCCGGGCAATGGACGGTGCATCTGCAGGCCGGTGCGGGAATCGTCGCCGACAGCGTGCCCGCCAACGAATACACCGAAACGGTGAACAAAGCCGCGGCGCTGGCCAAGGCCGTGGACCTGGCGGAAAAGGCATTTGAGGAGGCGTGAGTCTTGAGGCCTGAGTCCTGAGGCGCAGGGTCTTTGGCCATTCCCCCTTTTTAGAACCAGTACGAAGCGCCGAAGGTCCAGGCGCCGAAGGAATGCGTGCCGCCCCGGGCCTGCTCGAACTGTTCGGTAAGAAACGTCAGCGACCAGCCCAGGTCCACGCTCCACCGGCTCCAATGGTACGAGACCTGCACCCCCGTCTGCAATTCCCCGACGAACGGCCGCTTGGTGACGAAGTGGCTGTCGCGATAATTGTTGCCGTCAAGAAAGACATCGTGCTCGATCGCCTTGCCGCCGAGTCGGACAAAACCGTACACGCTCAAACCCGGCACCGGCTCGCCGGTGAATGTGTCCGGATCGGCCAGGCGGCCCGGTCCGAAGTCGTCCGGCAGGTTATGGCCGAGGCGCAGGGTGAAATCGCCTTCGAGATGGCGGTGGACGGTTCCCAGCGCGAGGCCGGCCTGCGGGATGACGTCCATCTGCAGCGTGAAATCACCGAGGTGAAACTCGTGCTCCAGCATCCGCCACTTCTTGCGCAACGTGAACTGCACCGTGAACTCGTCGTGCAACTGGTTGTCCCAGCCATTGGCCTCGGCGGACTCGGTGATTTCGTGAACCCAGGTTTGCAGTTCTTCGCCCTGCGCTGTGGGACCGAGGACACCCAGGTCGATTTGAATGTGCTCCAGCGTCACGTCATCGGCGCGTTGCAGGAACACCCCGCCATAAAAATAGCCCGCATACGGGTGATCTTCGCGCACCAGGGCGGTGTCGCTGATGTTGAACGGCGTGTACATCCGGTGGCCGATCGTGTAGCCGAACGCCGCCTTCATGTCCGGGCCGAATTGATCGGCGAACGGCAGCCGGCGCGCCAGGTCCTCCGCCCAGTCGGGCCGATGGGCCAGAACGATGGCCGTGCCGTTGGTGTACCAGCGGTCGGTGTCGTCGAAAAATTTGTAAAACGGCGCGTCGTTTTCCCAGTAGACTTTGAGCGTCCAGTGTTGATCGGGAGCGGTGGCGAAGTCATCATCCGCCTGCGCCGAGGGCACAACCGCCAGCACCATCGCCAACGCCATCCACAGGTATGTCGCTTTGGTCATGGGCCTTCCTTTAACGAAATCGAGCTTCATCATACCGCGGCCGGGCGCAGCGCGCATACTCAAACCTGTTCCCCGGCGGAAACGTTGACATCGACGGGCGTCTCGGCGGACGGATCGAACGCCGAATCGGCCGGGCGCAGCGTTGACCAGTCCTCGACGCTTCCGTCGGGCGAGGTTGCGGGGTCGTCGTGCGTTTTCAGAAATTGGTAGACGTTGTCGCGCTGGGCGGGGACAAAACCGGCATCGCGGATCAGCCGACAGATCGTCGCTTCGTTGAGGCAGTAGGTGGCACCCGCCGCGGAGACGACGTTTTCCTCCATCATCACGCTGCCCATGTCGTTGGCCCCGTAGAACAGGGCGAGCTGGCCGATCTTCGGGCCCATCGTCACCCAGCTTGAACCGATCGAATGTACGTTGTCCATGAACAGGCGCGCCACGGCCTGGGTGCGCAAATACTCGGTCGCCCCGGCCAGACGCAACGACTTACCCGCTTCGGGTACGGCTGAAACACACGCGGCCTTGTCGTGCGGATCGACTTCGCTGCGCATCACGCGCTCGGCCAAGTCATCGCCCGCAAAACGTTGTCCGCTTTCACGGTCGTAGCGCGGCAACCGTCCCAACGGCGTGTGCTCGGGCTGGAACGGCCAGGCGATGAACGCCATGTACCGGCCCGGCCAGTCGTTGGCGATCGCCTCGTCCTGCGCGGCGCGCAGTTTGTCCATGTGCATCACGCGGTCGGCCAGCCCTTCGATGTGACCGAACATCATTGTTGCGCTGGTGAACATGCCGAGCCGATGGCCGGTGCGCATCACGTCCAGCCATGGGTCGGCGTCGGCCTTGGTCGAGCCGATGCGGCGCCGGACGTGCTCGGTGAGAATTTCCGCACCCCCGCCGGGGATCGAATCCAACCCTGCGGCCATGAGCCGGCGCATCACCGCTTCGAGTTTGTCCAGCCAGACATCGCGCCCCAGCGTGTGGCTTTTCCGCGGCTCGACGACGGGAAAATCATCCATCCGCAACACCGCCACAAACTCCACGAACTCCGGCGGACTGAAACCGTGCACGTGAATGTGGGGAAAGGTCGACTTCAAACCGGCGAGCATTTCTTCGTACCATTCGAGCGGCAGGTCCGGGTGCATACCGCCCTGGAGCAGAACCTGCGTCCCGCCGATGTCGCTCAGTTGCCGCACCTTGTCGTGCAGGGCATCGCGATCGAGCACGTACGCATCGTCTTCATCGCCATCCCGACGGAAGGCGCAGAAGGTGCAACGCGCCGAGCAGATGTTGGTGTAGTTGATGTTGCGATCGATGACGTAGGTGCGGATTTTTTCACCGTGAACCCGCCGTGCCGCCGCATCGGCCCAGCGTCCCAATTCATGCAACGGCGCATGCTCCAGCAACCACAACGCCTGCTCGCAAGTCAGCCGCTGCTCACCGGCGGCAATCGCCGCGATGTCCATGTTGTCTTCGATACGCACTGCGGCCATGCCGTTATGTTAGGTCAACGACCGTAAACCTTCCATGACCGGGCACGATCCCGAATCCGCCCGTTTAACCTTTCACCGCGACGCGAAGAACACAAAGAAGCGCAAAGGACGCAGAGCGTGTTTTGTGCTTCTTGGCGCCTTTGCGGTTTTCTTCTCTCAAGCTCCCGCAGGCGGGCAATCGTCCATGTAAGGCATCGGCGGCTGCTTTCCGCACAGGCGGGCATACACCGCCAACGAACCGCGGTGGTGAGCGGTGTGTTCGTCGATGCAACTCAACAACGCCACGGGACTCATCCCCTGCATGAACGGCGCATCGGCGGGGATCACCGGCTGCATCATCTTCTCCATCGACGTGGCGGCGACCTTGGCGGACAACTGCTCAAACGCCTGGTCAACCTGCTCGCGCGCTTCGGTCAACGAGGTGACGGCGCGAATGCGCTGCTCCATGCCCTGGAAGTCCATCTCGAACGGCCGGCCTTCGAACGCCGGGCCGATGAACCAGTGAATCGTCTGGGCGACGTGGGCCACATGCTGCGCGGCGGTGAGCATACCCTGGACAGGGGCGAAACCGGAATCTTCTTCTGCCAGGGCCGAGGTCGAACGGTTGAAGAACTCCTGTACCTTCTTCATCCAGCAAACGTAGGGGTGCTGATCCATGATTCGCGCCTTTCTGTTAGTTATATGTTAGGCATTTACAACCACTATAGCATCCCATCGCATTTCCCGTCAAGAACCGATTTTTCAGCATATGTTAAGCCAACGGTAACCCCGGGGCTGCCGCAGGCGTATAAGCAGGCGGCAACCCAACCCGAAGTCCGGTAAATCCACAAGGAGACATACCATGCGTTCACTGCGGAACACCACACTGGCGGCTTTGGTCCTGATGCTGGGTCTGGCGGCCACCACGCGGGCGGCTGAGATGGATCCCAAGCGTGTTCCGAGCGATGCGTTATGGGTTGTGCATGTCGATACCGCCGCCATGATCGACAGCAAGATCGGCAAGCTGATTCTGGAAGACATGGAGCCGTTGGGCCTGGGCGACCGCATCGACAGCATCAAGGCGGAACTGGGGCTCGATCCGCTGATGGATTTCAACGGAATCACGATGTACGGCACCGGGTACGAACCGACCGACGCCGTCGTCGTCGTGGAGATGGGCCCGACCATCGGCGCCCTGGAAAAGAAAGTCACTCTCGCCGAGGGCTACGAGCGCACCAGCCACAACGGCTACGCCATCCACTCCTGGATCGACAACAAACATCGCCGTCCCGGTCGGCGGTACTGCGGTCACCTGCCGATTACCGCGCAGAGCATGAACCTGCTGATCTTCAGCGAAAACAAGGCCAACGTCATCGCCGCGCTGGACCTGATCGCCCGCACCGGCAAGACCATCGAAAAGGCCGACCGCCCCGCGCTGATGCGCCGTCCGGGCAAGGGCAGTTTTGTGTTCGTCGCCGGGGAAGTGACCGATGCGCTGCTCGAGAAGCGCCCGGGTCGTGCGATGCTGAAAATGACCAAATCGCTGGTCTACGACGGCGGCGAAAAGGACGGCAAGGTCTACGGTCGCCTGGAAGTCACGGCGGACAGCACCGAGAACGCCACCACCCTGTTCCAGATGGTGCAAGGCGTGCTGGCGATGGCCAAGCTGCCGTCGGCCGAAGAGGCCACGCCCATCAACCGCCTGGCCGGGGCCATCACGGTCAGCCAGTCGCAGGCGACGGTCATCGCCGACTTTTCCTACGACTCCGCCGCGTTACACAAGGAAATGCACACCCTGCACGAGATGAAGACCAAGCTGAAAATCGAAGACCCGCTGTAATGGTACAATCCCCATGATACGGCGGCGCGCCCGGGTTCGGAGGGTTTGACGGGGAACGCGGATTGGATCATGAGCCACCCGCACACAAGTCAAGCCAAAATGACGAGCGACGAGCAACTCGCCTGCCAGGCGCAGGCGGGTTGCTCCGATGCCTTCGGCCAGCTTATGCACCGCTTCCAGGATCGGATCGCGCACTTCCTGTACCGACGCCTCGGCGACCACCACGAAGCCGCGGAACTGGCGCAGGAAACGTTCATCCGCGCCTGGCGCTTTCGGCATACGTACCGGTCAAAGTGGCGGTACTCGACCTGGCTGTTCACGATTGCCTATCGGCTGTCGACGCGCCGCCGACGGACCGTTGCAACCGCCGACCCCACCACGCTGCACGAACATCCGGCCGATGCTCCCGAGCCGGCCGAACGGATCATCGCCGACGAATACCGCCGAAACCTTTGGGCCGCCGCGCGTCGGGCGCTCGGTGAAGAATCCTACCAGGCGTTGTGGCTGCGATACGGCGAGCAGATGAGCATCGGGGAAGTGGCGCAGGTGCTGGGAAAAAGTACAATGAGCGTGAAGGTGCAGTTGCTGCGCGCCCGTCGCAAGCTCAAGTCGCACGTGCAACCGCTGCACGAGACGCAGGACGCCCCCGCTTCTTCGTCCTTTGATCCCCCCGCACCGGCCCCCGCCGGAGGCGCTTCATGAACCAAAAAAACAACAACCCGAATGAGACTGCCTTGGAGCAACGCTTGCGCGCCGATGCGGACGACTGGCGCCACGCCATGCCGGGGCGCGTGGAACTGGTCAACCCGGCCGATTCGGGCGCATCCCTTTCCGACCGCGCGCCCAAGTCGCTTGCCGGGCATCGCCCGGCCCGACTGCCGCTGGCCCTCGCCGCCGTCGTTCTGCTGGGCATCGGACTGTTCATGATCGTCAACCGACCGGACCGGACCCAAAAACCGATCGACACCTCGACGGCCAGCCAGTTCGCCCGATCGCTGGTTGCGGGGGTCGAAGGCTTGGAAGACCCGCTTGCGCGCGAGGTTCGGGGCCTGGCCGACGACACGCGCGCCGCCGCCGTGTTCCTGGTCGCCCGCATACCGGGAGGACAAGAACAGTAGGGCCTGGGTTGATTTTCGGGTTTTTCATTTCTGCGAATCAGTCCCTACAATCCTCCCCATGGATCATTTCCAGTATCAGGACGGTCGCCTGTACGGCGAAGGGGTGGACCTGACGGCACTGTGCGACCAAGTCGGCACGCCGGTCTACGTTTACTCCCGTCAAACCCTGCTCGACCATTACCAGTCGCTGTCGCGGGCGTTCGCTCCGCTCGATCCGCTGATCTGCTATTCGATCAAGAGCTGCGGGAACGTGCACATCCTGCGTCTGCTCGCCGAGGCGGGCGCGGGGATGGATATCGTGTCCGGCGGAGAACTGCACCGGGCGCGCAAAGCCGGAGCCGATCCGGAAAAAATCGTCTATGCCGGGGTGGGCAAGACCGATGCGGAAATCCGCGCTGCGCTCGATGCCGGCATCGGGTACTTCAACATCGAATCGGAAAACGAGTTCGAGACGATCGCCGCTCTGGCGCGGCAGGCCGGGGCCACGGCCCATGCGGCGCTGCGCGTCAATCCCGATGTCTACGATCCGGACACCCACGCCAAAACGACCACCGGGCGCAAGGAAACCAAGTTCGGCGTCGACATCGACCGCGCCGCCGCCTTCTTCGCCCGCTACGGCAAAGATGAGCACCTGCGCCTCGATGCGCTGCACCTGCATATCGGTTCGCCGATCTATTCCGCCGACGCTTACGCGCAAGCGATCGAAAAGGCGCTGGGCTTGATTGATCAGCTGCGTGCATCCGGTTTCGCCATCGCTGCGCTGAACATCGGCGGCGGGTACGGCGCCGATTACACCACCGATCAGACCCCGCCGTACACGCTGTATGCCGAGCGGATCGTTCCGTTGCTGCGGCCGTTCGTCGAAGGCGGCGGGAAGGTGATTCTGGAGCCCGGCCGAACGATCGCCGCCAACGCTGGCGTGCTGCTCTCCCGCGTGCTGTACACCAAGACCGGCGGGACCAGGCGGTTCGTCATCGTCGATACGGGCATGCATCACCTGGTCCGCCCGGCGATGTACGATGCGTTTCACTTCATGTGGCCGACCGTCGTGGCAGCAGACTTCGTCCCGTCGCAGCGCGGCCTGGAGATGAACCTGGCCGGACTGGAGACGGTGGACGTGGTGGGCCCGATCTGTGAGACCGGCGATATTCTCGCCTCCCAGCGCGCTCTGCCGCCGATGCAGCGTGGCGAGGTGCTGGCGACCTTCACCGCCGGGGCCTACGGCATGGTGATGGCCAGCAATTACAACGCCATGCCCCGTCCAGCCGAAGTATTACTTAACGGCGACCAATGGACGACCATCCGCCGCCGAGAAACGTATGACGATCTGACGGCGCTGGAGGAATAACCACAAAGGCACGAAGGCACAAAGGTAATACATCACAGGATGACGGGATGGTATCGATGAAGGGACTATTCATTCCCTTCGATCAAGTTGATCCTGTTCATCCTGTCAAAAAACAGCGTCTCTGTGACTCTGCGGTTGTTCGTACCGAATAAGTTATACTCTGGTATTCCATGGCCAAGCAGCGAATTATTTCGGGTGAGTCGGCGAGCGGTAACGAGGAAACGCTCAACCTCGCCCTGCGCCCCAAAACCCTGGCTGAATACGTCGGCCAGCCGAAACTGACCGAAAAGCTCCACATCGCGCTCGAGGCCGCCCGGCAGCGCAGCGAACCGATTGAGCACGTCCTGTTGCACGGCCCGCCGGGGCTCGGCAAGACCACGCTCGCCCACGTTATCGCCAACGAAATGCAGGCCAACGTCACCGTCACGTCCGGCCCGGCGCTGAGCAAGGGCTCGGACCTGGTGGGCACGCTGACGAAGCTGCAACCCAAAGACGTGCTGTTCATCGACGAAGTCCACCGTCTGCCGGTGGCGCTGGAGGAATACCTCTACTCGGCGATGGAGGATTTTAAGATCGAATTCGTGGTCGATTCGGGCATGCACGCCAAGACGATCACCCTGCCCGTCAAACCGTTCACCTTAATCGGCGCGACGACGCGCGCGGGGCTGCTCAGCGGGCCGATGCGCAGCCGGTTCGGCCTGACCGGACACCTGGAATTCTACGGCACGGAGGAACTGCTGAAGATCCTGCGGCGGTCGGCGGCGCTGCTGGAGATGGGCGAAGCGGACAGCGGGGTTCTGGAGCGGGTGGCCTCGCGCAGCCGGGGTACGCCGCGCATCGCCAACCGGTTGCTGAGGCGGGTGCGGGATTATTCGCAAATCCGCGCCGCGGGCAAATTGGACGGTGCGGTGGTCGATGCGGCGCTGGAGCTGGAAGGCGTCGATGAAACCGGCCTCGACGAACTGGACCGCACCTACCTGCGTACGATTGCCGAGGTGTACGGCGGCGGACCGGTCGGGGTGGAAGCCATCGCCGCCACCCTCAACGAAGATGCCCTGACCCTGGAAGACATGATCGAACCCTACCTGCTGCAACTGGGTTTTCTGGCGCGCACCCGCCGCGGACGGCAACTGACGCGCCGCGCCGCCGAGCAGTTCGGCTGGTCGGTCCCGCGCGAAACGGAGAACGGGTTGTTCAACGGCGATTAAATCCATCACCCCAGCCCTCTCCCCAAGACAGAGGGGACCGGAGAAATCTTCGTGAATCGGTTTCGACTCGAATTGGTGCTGGCGGTTACGTTGACATGGTGCGGCTGCACGCGCGGGATGGCCGACGATCAGGCCCAGCGGGAGAAGCGCATCGTCTACGGCAAGCCGAAACAACTGGCCACACTGGCCAACCGTTCGGTGCGTGAATCGAGCGGGCTCTGCTGGGATGCTTCAAACCGCGTGTTCTGGACGCACAACGATTCCGGCGGCGCCGCCGCCATCTACGCCTTCGATACCGACGGCCGCAACCACGGCCGATTCATCGTGCGGGGCGCAAAAAATAACGACTGGGAAGACATGGCCGCGGCGAAAATCGGCGAGCACCACCGTCTCATCGTCGCCGATGTCGGCAACAACAACAACGCGAAGAAAACGACCGTCACGCTCTACATCATCGCTCCACCCAAGCTCGATTCGGACAAGCCCCTGCGCGGCGGCAACGCCGGGTTGGTGATGAAAATCCCCTTTCGGTTCGATACCGGGCCGGTCGATTGCGAAGCGATTGCGTACGATCCGATCGATCACGCCGTGGTTCTCATCAGCAAGGAGCTGGGCTTCTGGTGCAAGGCATACGTGCTGAAACTGCCCGAAAAGGAGCCCGACAAACCGCTGGCGGCGAAGAAGATCGTCGATCTGGAATTGATGATGGTTACCGCGGCGGACATCTCGCCGGACGGCCGGCGGCTCGTGGCGGCGACCTACCGGCATGCGTACGAGTTTGTGCGCGGCCCAAAGCAGACCTGGGCCGAGGCGCTGGACGCGTTGCCCCGCCGCATTGTGATGCCGAAGCGCGAGATGGGTGAATCGGTCTGTTACGGTGAAGACGGCCGATCGATCTACCTGACCAGCGAGGGAACACCATGCCCGGTGTGGAAGGTGCCGGCGGAAGAAGAAAGCCAATAAGATTCAGCCGCGGTACTTGTGCCGCGCTCGCGTCGCAGGAGACGCGGCTAAATGATGTTGAAAAACGCCTCCGCATTCGCATCCGTCTGCGCGATGAACGCGTCGAGATCGACGCCGCGCAGTTCCGCAACAAATCGGTAGATATCGGCGACGAAGCGCGGCTCGTTGGGACGAACCTTGCGATGCGGCTCGGGCGATAAATACGGACTGTCCGTCTCCAGCATGATCCGATCGTCGGGCGTCAGCTTGCAGCTTTCGCGCACTTCCGGGGCGTTCTTGTAGGTGACGATCCCCGTAAAGCTCGCCCGGCAACCGGCATCCAACACCCGGCGGCACTCGGCCGGCGGCTCGGTGAAACAGTGAAACACGAACCGCTGCGGGTCGATACCCGATTCACCAATGATCGCCAGCGTATCGGCCACGGCCTTGCGGCAGTGAATGATGATCGGTTTGTCGAGGTCCGCCTCCGTGTACGCCTGCAACTGCGCGGTGAACCAGCGCTGCTGCACATCGCGCGGCGGGTCGTCGTAATGGTAATCCAGGCCCATCTCCCCCACCGCCACGCATCCCGCATCACCGGCCAGTCGCACGGTGCGCCCCACGGCGTCGTCCGGCATCTCCGCCACGTAATGCGGATGAATCCCCGCGGCGAACCAGACGTTGGCGCGATGCGCCGCGATGGATCGGGCAAACTCCGCATCGTCCGGCGAGGCGCCGATCGTGATCATCCGATCCACACCCGCCTTGGCCGCGCGCTCGATCACCGCATCGGTCTGCTCGATCAACTGCGGAAACGTCAGATGGCAATGGGTGTCGATCATAGGGCTTGGGGACTGAGGCCAAGGGCCTGGCGTATTTGCTCGGTATTGATCTGCCGGATCAATCCCCGATCCGTGATCAGTGCGGTGATCAACTCGGCCGGAGTCACATCGAACGCGGGGTTGGCGGCGGCGACGCCATCGGGTGCGGTGGGCGGGCCGAAGCCGTGCGTCACTTCCATCGGATCGCGCTGCTCGATGGGGATGGCATTCCCGCCGGGCAGATCGAAATCAAACGTGCTGGTTGGTGCGGCGACGTAAAACGGAATGGCGTGATGTTTGGCAAGCACCGCCAGGTTGTACGTGCCGATCTTGTTGGCGGCGTCACCGTTGGCGGCGATGCGATCAGCCCCGGTGATGATGCACTGCACCTGCCCGCTGCGCAGAATCGTAGCGGCGGCGTTGTCGCAGAGGACCGTCACGTCGATCCCGGCCCGGTTGAGTTCCCACGCCGTCAGCCGCGCGCCTTGCAGCAACGGGCGCGTTTCATCGGCAAAGACACGGAACGGGACGCCCCGCTCGTGGGCGATGTACATCGGGGCCGTGGCCGTACCGATGCCGCTGGTCGCCAGTGCCCCGGCGTTGCAGTGCGTCAGCACACCGGTGTTCGGTTCGATCAACGCCGCGCCGTGCTCGCCGATGGCGCGACACATGGCAATATCTTCATCGTGAATGGCGCGGGCTTCGGCAAGCAGCGCGCCCGGATCGTCACTGCCGAGTGCTTTCATGCGGGTGACCGCCCAGATGAGGTTGACCGCCGTGGGACGGGCCGAGGCCAGGTGATCGGCGAGGGTGAGGAAGTCGCCCTGCTGAGCGGCGATGACGCAGCCGTACCCCGCCGCCACGCCGATCGCCGGGGCGCCGCGCACGCTCAGCCGCTTGATCGCCTCGCGCACGGTTTCCACGTCGCGGCAATCCAGGTACGTCACCGCGCCCGGCAGCTTGGTCTGATCGAGTAGACGCAGATGGCCGTCGTCTGCCTCGCCGATCCATTCGATGGTATTGACCGGAGGTTGCATGGCGGAGATTATAGCAGAGGGATTTTCGTCGGCAGGTCCGGTATGCGCGAACTGACTCATTACAGCTTCATCATTCAGATTGCCCTGGCTGCCACGGGATTGATCGTCCTATCCAATCGCCACGAAATCACCCATGCATGGAATATCAATTTGGCGGTGGTCACCATCACCGGAATAGGTCTTGTGGTTCAGTTTGGACTCAAGCGCTACGTGCGAAGTGGCTGGCGTTTGCGGCGTGGGCGCACACACGCATCGGCGGACAATTAAAGATCAACGGCACGCCCCGGCGTGGTGAAGAGTAAACGGGCTTCGATGGCGTCAAGCGGCAAGCCGGTGAGTTGCGCCGCGGCCCCGCGGTAGGCCTCGATCTGCGGGCGGTACGGATCGGCTTTTTCGCGCAGTGCCGTGGGATCATCGTCGACCGCATCGGTTTTGTAATCCAGCACCACCGCGCAATCGGCCATCACGACCAACCGATCGATCGCTCCGCTGATCAACGTATCGCCATCGCGCACGACAAATCGCCTTTCCCGGTATAACCGCGCATCGTCCGCATAGGTGCTGCGTTGCAGCGCCTCGCGGATGTCCGGCTTGCGGACCGCGGAAAAGAAATCATCCAGCCAGGCGTCGAGTTGTTCGTCGGGAGCGCCCTGCGCCGCTGCCGCGGCGCGCAGGGATTCGCGATCCGGCGGGCCGTCGTCCAGCCAGCCGACCCGCTCGAACCATGCGTGAACGACCGTCCCGCGCAGCGCGGCGGGATCATCGTGCAGGCGCAGCCGATCGGCCAGCCGCACGCCCGACTCCCCGGCCAATTCCGAAGGGCTGCGCCCGATCAGGACGCGCGATCGCTGTTCGCTCGGCTCGGCCAGAACCGGGCGCGGGGGCGCTGCCGGCCGATGCGGCGCTTCACCCGCCGGCAGGTGCTCCAGCCAATCCGGATCGCCGCGTTGGTACAACACCTCGCCCGGCGCGGCGGCCCCGCCTTCGGAAAAAGCACAACGCAACAGGCCGGCGAAGGTTGACGGGATTTTTTTCTCACTCGAAGAAGGCGGACGGATTATCATGTGCAGCGCAAATCGCGCGCGCGTCATCGCGACGTACAACACGCTGAGCGATTCACGCAAGCTGCGTTGCGCGGCCTGTTCGTGCATGGCGGTCAGTTCATCGCTGAGATCACGTAACGCTTCACCGGCATAGCAGCACACGCGATGCGGCGCGGCCGTGGGGGCGGACCGGTCGATCAACGGCTGCCTGGAATCGACACGCGCCAGCGGTACATCCAGTTCCGGCAGCACCACCGCGTCGAACTGCAAACCTTTGGACTGATGAATCGTCATCACACGCACCGGCGAACCCGAGGCATCCTCCACGCGCACCTGCTCGACGTGCCGAACGAAATCGATGACCCGGCAACGGAAGCGGTCTTCAAAGCGATGGGCCAGGTCGACCAGTTGCATCAGACGGTTCAGATCGCGGCGGTCGCAATGCCCGGCCAGTTGCTCGACCCATTGCCAGAGAGTCGGACCGAGTCCGTGATGCATCAGAGCATGGCGCGTTTCGGCGGCGACGCGCTGCGCCGCGGCGTCGTTGATTTCCTCCAGCCCGACGATCGGACCGAGCGGTGAATGCCGAACGTGATACGCAGAGATTTGGTCTGCGGGATGATCGGCCAGACGCAACAGAGAAAGCACCACCGCCACGGCGGGTGAATCGGTCAGGGCGTTACCGCTTTCCCCGCTGGCAAAAATCGGTGGATCCAAGTGGCGAAGACGATAGATCAGCGGTTGAACAAATTTCTTCTGACGCACCAGCACACCGATCGTCGCGCCGGAATGTTTGCGATGAATCGAGGCAATGCGTTGCACGGCGGCATCGAAGGTCAGGTTTGAACGGTCGGCCCCTTCGCGATCATCCGCCGCCTCGCACACCGACATCTGCACAAATCCGGGCGCATCATCCTGCGCCGCGCGGTGCCGTTGATATTGCCCGGCCCATTGCTTTACGACTTCGCTGTGGCCGGCGAGCAGGGCATGGGTGCTCAGGTGACCGAACACGGCGTTGACCGCATCGACCACCGCCTGCCGACAGCGGTAGGTTTCGGCGATGGGCTGTTCTTCGATCTGCGGCCATTGTTTGCGGAGCGTGTTGAAGATTTCCGCCACCCCGCCGCGCCAACCGTAAATCGCCTGTTTCACATCACCCACACAGAGAAAAGTCTTGCTGGCGTCGGAAACGGCAAGCACCTCCTCGGCGATCGGCTCGATGATCCGCCATTGATCGATCGACGTGTCCTGAAACTCATCGAGCAACAGGTGGGCGATGTGCCCGTCGAGCCGGTAGTAGATTTCATCCAGTCGTCCGGCCAGCGATCCGGCGGCAAGCAACTCGGTGACATCGCTGAACGTCATCGCCCCGGCGCGCCGCTTGGACTGGCGGTAGTGATGATCGAACCGCTGCATCAATTGATGCGTGGCACGCGTCCGCTCGGACAGTTGTTTGAGTAGCATTGCTCGCGCGTGATGAACCCACTGATCGAGAACCGAAACGACCGATTCAGGCATGGGCTTGTCATGATATGTTGTCTCACCGGAGGCAATATTTTTTCCCAGCCCCTTGGAAATAAATGTTTTCCAATCACCCTCACGAACCATCTGCATGGCCGACATCCACGCTTTTTTAAAGCGTTTGTCGAGAGCACCGGCCTGGGTACGAGGCAGGTCCGCTTCGGCAATCGCTCCAAGCAACTCAAACAGACGTTCCTGCGCAAGCGGCGCGGGCGGTTGCAGCCGGTCCCACGCCTCCTCGGGCGTCTGTCGGTAGATTTGGTAACAACCGTCGACGACCTGTTCGATCATCCGATGGACCGGCCGGGCGGCGGGCGCGGCGGTCAACCGGCGCAGCAGAGTCAGCGTGCGGTCGCGATCGTCATCTTCCAGGGCGGCGGCGATGGCATCGCGACGCAGTTGCACGTCCTCGCTGTCCTGCTCGAAAATCACCCGCAACGCCGGGCTCAGGCCCAGGTCGAGCGCAAAGCTCTGCACGATGGAGACGAAGAAGCTGTCCAGTGTGCGAAAGTTCAGACGGTGCAGTTCGACGATCAGGCCGCGGAGCAACGACACGGCGCGCGCGGCGGTCAGGTCGGGATGCACGTGCTGTTTCAGTTCATTGAGTTTTTTGGGATTGGTCGCGGCATCGGCCAGACGCTCCAGCACGCGATCGCGGATTTCCCCGGCGGCCTTGCGCGTGAAGGTGGTGGCCAGGATGCGGTGCGGCTGTTCACCCTCGGCCAGCAGCGCGATCAGCCGGTTGGTCAGTTGAAAGGTCTTGCCCGCGCCGGCGCTGGCGCGGATCATCACCGGTTGGGCGAGTTGTCGCAGCCGCTCGCTCATGCGTGGTCGTCCTCTTCGCCGCCCTCGGCCGCATG
>JANQHK010000053.1 GCA_028282685.1 Phycisphaeraceae bacterium | reverse complement strand
CAGCGCGGCGCCTCGGCCGACGCGACCGATCCGCACGGCAACCCGGTATTGATGATCGCCGCTTTCAACGGCCACACCGCCGTGGTCCAGCGCCTGCTCGACCGGGGCGCACAGGTCAATGCCGCCAACCGCGAAGGGCGCACCGCCCTGATGAGCGCATCGTCCGGGCCGTTCGCCGAGACGGTGCAATTGCTGCTCAAGTACCAGGCCAACGTCAACGTGCGCGACAAGGTCGAACATTTCACAGCGCTGATGTTCGCCGCAGCGGAAGGGCAGACCGAAGTGTGCAAGCTGTTGCTGGATGCCGGCGCCGATCCCGCGCTCAAGGATACCGACGGCGAATCGGCACTCGACTTCGCGCGCAACGGTGGCCACGCCCAAACTGTGAAGCTGCTGCAAAGTCACACGAATTCCTCGAAATAATGTTCAACTAATTAACTGGGCGCCACACGTTGACGGATTCGTCCTCGAATTCGTAACGTGTGTCCTGAAGTAATTTTCATTCCACGATGAAGCACGCTTTGCCCTTCGGCTGCGCCTGCGGGTCAAAACGTGGCGCCCTACTGACACAAATAAACAAGCGCCGGCGGTGGGCCGGGGACAAGCCCTACCGCCAGGCGCCATGGGGGGACAATCATTTTCAGGCCCGACATTGAATCCTAGGCCTGCGGTCAATGCAGGTACAGCCAATTCAGTTTATTCTCATCGCTCTAGAAATCGGCCCTGGCGCTGGTTGCAGCGGGGGGGGGGCAGCAGCACCGAATCGATCACATGGATAACGCCGTTGGCGGCGTCAATATCCGTGCTGACCACGTTCGCGCTGCCGATTTTGACACCGTCGCGGCTCACTTCGGCTGTCAGGTTGTTGCCGCCCAGGGTTTCCAGGGACACACCCTTGATCACCTGGTTGGCGAAGATGCGGCCGGTCACGACGTGGTGTTTGAGGATCGCGGTCAAAGGATCGCGGTTCTCCGGTTTCAGCAGCGAAGCCACCGTGCCCTCGGGTCGCTTGGCGAACGCCGGCTTGCACGGACGTCTGTATTCTGGACGGGACGATGTCGCCCGATCGGCTCGACAGGCCGTGCATGCTCATCGAAAAACGGTTATTGTTCAGTGGCTTACATGCCTGTCGGGCGCATGGGGCGGAAGTCGGATTCACGGAATGCTTACATTGCGTTAATGGTTTGCTAGCCCGTGCTTTTTACAGTCACGTTTCGGCCAATTTCCTCAATACGGTTGGCCACGAAAGGAGCCGCAATGGCACGTGTAATGAGTAGGTGGAGTACAGTCGTCGTGTGGGCGGTTCTCGGGATGCTTGCTGCGCACTGTATTGCGGAATTGAAGGTCGATGAGCGCTACCCCGCTTACGAGCCGGTCGCTGGCGTGTCGGGCACCGTCAAGAGCGAGGGCTCGGACACCATGAACAACCTCATGACGTTGTGGGGTGAAAAGTTCATGGAGTTCTATCCGAATGTGCATATCGAAATTACCGGCAAGGGATCGTCGACCGCGCCTCCGGCGCTGACACAAGGGACGTCGAACTTCGGGCCGATGAGTCGGCCGATGAAGCAGAGCGAGATCGACGATTTCGTCAAACGCTTCGGCTATCCTCCCACGCCCATTCACACCGCCGTTGATATGGTGGCCATGTACGTCCACAAGGACAATCCGATTGTCAAGAAAGGCCTGACGCTGGCGCAGATCGATGCGATCTACTCCAAAACCCGCAAACTTGGCTATCCGACCGACATCGCCACCTGGGGCGACCTGGGCCTGACCGGTGAATGGGCGAATATGCCGATTTCCCTTTACGGGCGCAACGAGGCCTCGGGAACCTACGGGTTTTTCAAGAAGGTGGCGTTGGGCGGCGGGGATTTTAAGGATACCGTCAAGGCCCAGCCGGGTTCGTCCTCGGTGATTCAGGGCGCGGCAACGACCCGTGGAGGCATCGGATATTCCGGCATCGGCTACAAGACGGCCGATGTGGCGGTGGTCCCGGTCGCCAAGGCCGCCAACAGGCCGTATATCAAGCCCGATTCAGGCGAATGGGAGACGGTGAAGGCGTATTCCCTCAGTCGCATGTTGCAGTTCTATATCAATTACAAACCCGGTTCGCAACTGGATCCGCTTCGCCGCGAGTTCATCCGGCTGGTGTTCAGCAAAGAGGGCCAGGAAGTGGTCATCAAAGATGGTTTCGTTCCCATTCCCTTTGAGCGGGCCCAGAAGGATGGTCTGAGCGTAGGCATCAAACTGAAACCGGCGCAATAGCATCCGCGGTGGTGGATCGGGGGTATGGGGGGTATGACCGTCGGCCAACACTTGCCCCGCGGCGCGACGCGGTTGATACGCCGACAACGATGATGGACGATGGGTGACGGCGGCAACGCGGTCACCTGTTTTTCTCGACCAGGGAGTATGGGCTTTGAATGAGCGGAGCGGCTTCACCGGGCGGCAACGGCGCAAGACGACCAAGCGCCGGGTGGTGTTTGCCGATATGGCTGCGCGCCTGGTCATCTCGCTCGGCGGGATCGGCACCATCGTCGCCGTCCTGCTCGTGGCCGTCTTTCTGATCTGGGTGGTCCTGCCGCTGTTCGAGCCGGCCGAGATTACCGAAAAGCGCTCCCTGGCTTTCGCGCCCGATCCCCAGCCCTGGGCGCTGGCGGTCGACGAATATGCCGTGCTGGGCATGCAGATCGCCCGGGATGGACAGATCCACGTGTTCCGGCTGGACAACGGCGCCGTGCGCCAGCAGTCGCAGCCCTTCGCCCAGCGCACCATCACCTGCGCTTCGGTGTTGCGCACCGGCGGCAATGCCGTCTTCGGGTTCGACGACGGTACGATTCAAATTCTCGATATCCGGTTCAAGACCAGCTACCTGCGTCGCGAGCAACTGGAAGACGACCTGGCCGAGCAGATCGACAGAGCCATCGCCGAACTGGACAACAGCAACGAGCCCGAGCGAACGGTGGTGGATTATCCCGACGGCGTGATTCAGTTCACGCGCGGCGGCGTCTACCGCGTTCAGCAATTGCAGATCACGCCGGTCCAGACGGTGCAGGTCTCCAATCGCGCGATACACCGGGTGGATCACATCGAGATCGACGGCAAGCCGATCATCACCGTGTTGAGCGGCTCGGGCGCGCAGACAGCGCTGGCGCTGATCCGCGGCCGCATGGAAGGCAGCGCGTTGTTCGGCGACGAGGAACTGACATTCGATGCGCCCCTGTCCCTGCCCTACAAGCCGATCGGCGCGGGCGATCCGAACTTTCTGGGCCTGACCGGCGACGGCCGACAACTGTTTGTCGTGTGGGAGGACGGCTGGTGCGAACGGATCAACTGCGTCGATCCCCAATCGCCGTTCATCAGCGAAACCGGCCGCCTGATTCCCGAGGGTCGGCGGCTGCGCTGCGTGGACTTCGTCCTCGGCGACCAGTCGCTGGTGTGGGCCGATTCACACGGCCTGATCCAGGGCGGGTATCTGGTGCGCACGATGGAACTGGTGGAAGGCATCCTCCCCGATTCGCAGCGTGATCCGCAGCGCAACCGGATGGCGTTGGCGGTGATGAAAGACATGTCGCGCCCGGATGCGGTGATGAGCGCGTTCGGGGCCTCGGGCCAGAGCCGCATCTTTTTGGCCGGCTTCGATAACGGGCAGGTCCGTCTGTACAACCTGACGCACGCCGGGTCGAAAGCGGAAATCCGGCTGGGCAACGGCAGCCCGATCCGCGCACTGGCGATGGCGCCCAAGGAAGACGGCTTCCTGGCCACGACGGACACGGGCCTGTTTTTCTGCCGCCTGGATGCGCCGCACACCGATGCCTCGCTCGCCGCCGCTTTTGCCGGACAGGGTTACGAGGGCTACCCGCAACGTCAGCACATGTGGCAATCCTCCTCGGGCGAGCAGTCGGCGGAATTGAAATGGGGAACGCTGCCGTTGGTGTTCGGAACGTTGAAGGCGACGTTCTATTCCATGTTGTTCGGCGCGCCGCTGGCGTTACTGGCGGCGGTGTATTCCAGCGAGTTCCTGCACAGCCGCGTCAAAGCATGGATCAAGCCGATCATTGAATTGATGGCATCGTTGCCGTCGGTGGTGCTGGGTTTTCTGGCGGCGATGGTCTTCGCCGAGCGCATCGAAAGAGCCGTGCCGTGGGTGATGTCGGTGTTCTTCTGCGTGCCGTTGATGTTCCTGGTGGGCGCTTATCTCTGGCAGTTGCTGCCGCGCAAAATGCAGGCGCGCCTGGACTACATCGGCACCGAAGGCGCGCAGGGCAGGAAGGGTTTCAATCCGTTCTCGTGGCTGTTGTTTCATCTGGGCGGGATGCGGCTGGTCTGCCTGCTGCTGCTGCTCGGCGCGGGGATATGGATCGCCTCTTACGCCGGGCCGTTCGTCGAACGGCTGCTCTTCGCCGGGGACATCAAGGATTGGCTGATGTACGGCGCCAGCAATGCCGATCCGAAATACCAGAGCCCGGTGGGCGGATGGATGCTGGTGTTGTTGCCGATCAGCATCCTGCTGGTGGCGTACCTGATGAGCCGTGTGGTCAATCCGCGTCTGCGTCAGTGGAGCCGCAGTTTGAACCGCGGGCCGATGGCGCTGCTGGATTTCGGCAAGTTCCTTCTGGGCCTGGCGCTGACGCTGGGTTTCTGTTTCGCCCTGGGTTACCTGCTCTACCTCGGCGGATGCGATCCGCGCAAGCCGCTGCTGATCGGCCCGATGGACCTGTCGCCGATGGGCACCTACGTGCAGCGCAACTCGCTGGTGGTGGGTTTCGTGATGGGCTTCGCCATCATTCCGATCATTTATACCATCGCCGACGATGCCCTTTCGAGCGTGCCCGAACACCTGCGTTCGGCTTCGCTGGGCGCCGGTGCGACCCCGTGGCAGACCGCCGTACGCATCATTATTCCCGTGGCGATGAGCGGGTTGTTCTCGGCGCTGATGATCGGCCTCGGCCGCGCCGTCGGGGAAACGATGATCGTGCTGATGGCCTGGGGCAACACGCCTATCACGGATTTGAACCTGTTCAACGGCGGGCGCCCGCTCTCGGCCAACATCGCCGTCGAACTGCCCGAAGCGGCGCGCAACAGCACCCACTACCGCTTCCTGTTTTGGCACGGACTGATCCTGTTCGCCATGACGTTTGTGATTAACACCATCGCCGAAGCGGTGCGCCTGCGCTTCCGAAAGAGGGCCTACCAGTTATGAGCGACCCCGCCGGACATTCCGGTTCTCCCACGGCGGCGTCGATCGCGGCCGAGCGCACGCGCATCCGTTCGCGCTCGTCCGTGCTGTCGGCGGGGGAGCCGATGATCTGGCTGACCGGCGGCTCGCTGATGCTCTGCCTGGTGATGGTGGTACTTCTGCTCGGCTACATCTTCAAGCAGGGCATGATGACGTTCTGGCCCGGGCCGGTGACCCACATCGTCACCGAAGACGGGCGGCAGTATCTGGGAGAAATCGCCCGCGAGGAAGAGTTCGACTTCACCGCCACCGCCGCCTGGTCGATGTGGACGGCCCTGGAGCAACGCATCCAGGCCACCGCCGATGAAAAGGCCAAGGCCGAATTAACGGCGCAACGCGATACGCTGCTGGCCAAGACGGTCGAACTGTTGAGCCCGGAGTTGGACCCGGCGCTGGCGGACCTGGAAAACGACGGCGCCGTCGATGCGTTCCGCATCGCCTCGTCGAGCATCGATGCGGTCCATCGATCGCTGTCCGCTCTGGAACTGCCCTCCGAAGCCCAGCCCCGGCAGGTCCGTGACAATCTGACGAAGCTGCTCGCATTGCAAACCTTGTTCAACCGCTCGCCGGACCAGGTCGATCTGGACGGCGCGATCGGCCGGCTGGAAAACGCACAGCAACATCTCGCCGCGGTGCAGAAGTCGGTTGAGTTGATGTTCTACATCGGCGGCGACCGTGATTTCGCCCGGGTTCGACACAGCCGCACCGCCGTCAAACAGCTGCGTGATCGACTGGCGGCGGTCCAGCAGGTCTTGCAGGACCGGCGCGCCCGCCCGGAGGTGCGCAAGGCCCTGCAACAGGCCGGCGACCGCTTCCTGCACGTGCTGAATGACTTGGCCGGCTCGACCGATCCCGGCGTCGCCCACACCGCCCAGAACCTGCGCGATGCGGTGCGCGTGCGGCATCGTCGTCGGTTGCTCCGTACCGGCAACTACCGGCTCAGCAAGACACACTTCGACTGGGTGGCCGATTTCGAAATCGCCACCAGCGCCGCGCCGCCATGGGCCATGGTGGTCGAACGGCGGGAATGGGGACGATTCTACGGATTTCCGCAATCGTTCACGCAGAAAACCCGACGCCCCCCCAGCGATGAAGAGCATCAATTGCAATCGGTGCAAACCTTTCTCGCTCGTCACGGGCGTTTGCTGAAGAACGAAGATGCCCGGGCCATCGAGGCGGCGAAGAAGCAGGTTCAAGAGAAATTGCAGGCCGTTCGATCCCACCGGTCGCAGGACTTTCTGGCCAAGGTGAAGTCCGACGATGCGCCGGTCCAACGGGCGCTGCTGGAAGGCGGACAGGCCGTGCCTTTTGACCGGGTGGGCGCGGATCAGAATGTGATCGGCGCGCTGCGCATCAGTGAGGGCCGGGCGCAGGCGTGGGAGCAGTGGACACGCCACCACCCGGTCGTGCAGACCTTGTTCGATCGCGAGTATGTTCTCCGCAGGAGCGAGATCGGGCGGGTCAACCACGACCAGGAGCAGTCGCGCTTGTCGGTCAGGCAGTTGGAGCTGGACACCGATGTCAACCTGCTGGAAACCGCCATGCAGGTGCTGACGCTTCAGGAGCAGATCAACGCGCTCGACCGGCAGATGGAACAGGCGGCGCAGGCGGTCGAGTATGCGCGTACCCATTTCCAGGCCGATGCCAAGACGGCTTCGCTGGCTTCGCGGTTGCTGGTGCGGTTTCGCCAGGCCAACGCCGGGAACCGCAACGACCGGGTGCGACAGATCGGCCAACTGGAAGCGGAACTGAAAGCGCGGCTCGGCGACGAGGCCGAGGACGGCATGACCGTGCTGCAATCCTTCTGGCGGACCCAGCAGCGCACCGCCGAACAGACCCGCGAGATCAACGAGCAGATCGAGGCGCTCGATCGGCAGCAGGCCCGTTACGAGATCGAGATGGAGGCGATCGGCAACGGGCCGAACCGGAACCGGGCGACGAAAACGACCCTGGCGCTGGCGGACATCGTGCGGGCCTACCCGGCCAACCGGTTCTCGCGCGGCGAAAAGTGGAACGTGTACGTGGCGCGCTGGGGTGAGTTCCTCGCCGACGATCCACGTGAAGCCAACTCGGAAGGCGGCGTGTTCCCGGCCATTGTTGGTACGGTTGTCATGACGTTGATTCTGGCGATGGTGGTTGTGCCGTTCGGCGCGCTGGCTGCGCTCTATCTGCGCGAGTACGCCAAGGCCGGGCCGATCGTTTCGGTGATTCGCATCGCGATCAACAACTTGGCCGGCGTCCCGAGCATCGTGTTCGGCGTCTTCGGCATGATCTTCTTCTGTTACATGGTCGGCAGTTTCATCGACGGCGGCCCCCGAGCGGCGAGCATACCCGTGCTGCCCAAGATGTGGTGGTTCGGCATTCTGATCGGTGCGGCCGTGGCGGAGTTGCTCGGCGTCATCGCCGCGTACGCCAACCGCGGCGGCGGCAAACACGACAACCAATCCACGCCGTGGCTGCTCAACGCGGCGCTGGCGGTTCCGCTGATGGCCGTATGGATCGCTGCGGCGGGTATCTGGCTGCGGTGGATCGCGGGGGCGGAGTCGGTTGTCGGCGTCGCCGTGCCGTTGATGGTGCTGGGGATGGCGGGTGTGTTCTTCTGGATGCTCTATTCCTCCACGTTCTGCGAGAAAAACGATCCGCGATCGTTCTTCAGCCGACTGGTGTACATGGTCGGTCTGGCGACGGCCATCGCAACGGTTGCGGTGGTGATCTTTCTCGTCGCCACCACGCCCTTCTTCGACGGGTTCTACGAGGCGCGCCTGGTCGATGGCAATCCCACCTTCGGAAAGGGCGCGCTGATCTGGGCTTCGCTGACGCTGGCGCTGCTGACGCTGCCGGTGGTGATCGTGGCGACGGAGGAAGCGTTGTCGGCGGTGCCCAACTCGATGCGCGAGGGTTCCTACGCCTGCGGCGCCAGCAAGTGGCAGACGATCCAGCGCATCGTGCTGCCGCGCGCGATGCCCGGCATCATGACGGGCATGATTCTCGCTATGGCGCGCGGCGCCGGAGAGGTGGCCCCGCTCATGCTTGTCGGCGCGGTGAAACTGGCGCCCAAGCTGCCGGTTTCCTGGAATCCGCCGTTCGGCGTGGACCGCAGCTTCATGCACCTCGGTTTCCACATCTACGATGTGGGATTCCAGAGCCCCAACTCCGAGGCGGCCAAACCGATGGTGTTCACCACGACGTTTCTGTTGATTGGGATCGTGGCGGTGTTGAACGTCACGGCCATTGCTTTGCGTACCCGGCTGCGGCGCAAGTTCGTCGCCAGCCAGTTCTGATTCGTGGAGGTTAGGCATGTCCCAGACCGGTATTGACACGCCCAACGGCGCCGAAGGCGAAAGCCGACTCGAAGCCATCGTGCGCGGCGAGCAGGTGCAGACCGAAGTGCACGAGGCGATCCGGCACGAGCAGATCATCCTCGATGTCAAGGATTTCAACCTGTGGTACGGCGACAAGCAGGCCCTGTTCGATAACAACCTGCGCGTGTCCCGCGGCAAAGTGACCGCCCTGATCGGCCCCTCCGGCTGCGGCAAGAGCACCCTGCTGCGCTCGGTCAATCGCATCAACGACCTCATCGACAACGTCCGCATCACCGGCGACATGATTCTCTCCGGGCAGACGATCTACGATCCGTCGGTGGACGTCATCGAGTTGCGCAAACGCATGGGCATGGTCTTTCAGAAGCCCAATCCCTTCCCGATGTCGATTTACGAAAACGTGGTCTATGCGCTGCGGATCGACGGCGAGCGCAACCGCGCGCTGCTCGACGAAACCTGCGAACGCGCCCTGCGCGGGGCGGCGCTGTGGGACGAAGTGAAAGACCGACTTCACGACAGCGCCCTGGGCATGTCGGGCGGTCAGCAGCAGCGGTTGTGCATCGCGCGCGCCATCGCCGCCGAACCCGATGTACTGCTCATGGACGAACCCTGCTCAGCGCTCGACCCGATCGCCACCGGCAAGATCGAGGACCTGATCGCCGAGCTGCGCGGCGAGTACACCATCCTCATCGTCACGCACAACATGCAGCAGGCCTCCCGATCCAGCGATTACACCGTCTTCATGTACCTCGGCCGACTCGTCGAGTACGGGCCGACCAGCGACCTGTTCGAGCGGCCCCACCTGCGCGACACCGAGGATTACATCACCGGACGATTCGGTTAAACCGGTCCGTCTTGCATGCGGCCCCGCGGCGGAACCGCTGCCGCGGTCAACAAATAACTGCGCTGCGTTGCGTCAGAAAACACATCGGCGGGCGTCGTTATCGCAGGAAGGCATACCCGTCATGGAGGTTCTCCCATGGGTCGATATCTTGTTGTTTTGTGGATGGCGGTATTGTTCGGTGCGGCAGACGGAGCGTGGGCGGCCAAGACGCCGGTCGTGATTCCTCAGGTCGCTGCAAAAGACCGCATCTGCTTTGCGCTCTACACGGCCCACGAAGACGTGCTCAAGATGACCGTCCAGTTTTATCCGCTGGCCGATGGTGAAAGTCGCACCGCCACGCTGGAATTCAAGCAGGACGGGGCATGGAAACCGGTTGCTGAAACGCAAATCACCGAAGAAGAATACGGCAACCGGGCAGGGGATAAAACGTGGACCGCGCATTTCCGCGTGGAAAACATCGACCAGAGCCGGGATTGGCCGTACCGCGTCGTCGCGCTCGATGGCGTGGCCGCTTACGAAGGGCTTGTACGTCACGATCCCGTGGAGAAGGACGAGATCGTGATGGCCGCCTTCACGGGCAATTCGATCTACAAACACCACGGCGGCGATATCTCACGCGACGACATCGTCGCCAACATCAAGAAGATCGATCCGGACCTGCTCTTCTTCTCCGGCGACCAGGTGTATGATCACAAGCGCCACTTGGGCTATTGGTTGAAATTCGGCCGCGACTTCGGCGACATCACCCGGGATCGGCCCACGGTCTGCATTCCCGACGATCACGATGTCGGACAGGCCAACCTGTGGGGAGCTGGCGGCAAAAAATCGAATACCGGCGCCGGTCACGATGGCGGTTATTTCATGCCCGTCCCGTATGTCAAGGCCGTCGAACGGGCGCAGACCTGGCATCTGCCCGATCCCTACGATCCCACGCCCATCCAACGGGGAATCGGTGTCTACTACACCGATATGACCGTCGGCCGTATCGGTTTCGCGGTGATCGAGGACCGCAAGTTCAAGACGGGACCGCACGGTCTGGTGCCGAAGCGGGGCCCGCGCCCCGACCACATCCTTGACCCCGATTACGATCCGAAATCGGTGGATGTGAAAGGCGCGGTGCTGTTGGGCGAGCGGCAGCTCGCTTTTTTGAACGCCTGGGCCGGCGACTGGCGCAACACCGACATCAAGGCCGTGCTCTCGCAGACGATCTTCTGCGGCGGCGCGCATGTGCATGGCAAAGTCGGCGGACGCCTGCACGCCGACATGGATTCCAACGGCTGGCCGCAGACCGCACGCAACAAAGCGCTGGCCGAGATGCGGCGCGGCTTCGCGGTCCATATTGCCGGCGATCAACACCTCGGCACCATCTTCCACCACGGCATCGACGACTGGGAAGACGCCTGCTTCTCGTTCTGCGTCCCGTCCATTGCCAACCTTTATCTCCGCTGGTGGGAACCGGAACAGCCGGGCGAGAACCGCCAGCCCCGCATGCCCAAGTATACCGGCCGGCATTTCGACGGTTTCGGCAATCGCGTGACCTGCTGGGCCGCGGCCAATCCCTCGAAAGAACCGAACGGCGGCGCCAAGCTCACCACGCGCGCCGCCGGCTTCGGCGTCGTGCGCTTCAAGAAATCCACACGCCAAATCACGTTTGAATGCTGGCCGCGCAAGGTCGATGTGGCCGACCCCGCCACGAAGCAGTACCCCGGCTGGCCCAAGACCATTCACCAGTTCGACAACTACGCCCGCAAAGCCGCCGCTTCCCTGCCGACGCTCAAGGTAACCGGCATGACCCATCCCGTTGTCAAGGTCATCAATCAGAAGAACGATGAACTGGTCTACGCCCTGCGTATCCAGGGCAATACCCTCCGTCCCAAGGTGTTTGACAACGAGGGGGTGTACACATTGAAGATCGGCGATCCGGATGCGAACCGCTGGACCATGCTGAACGACATCAAGCCGACCGCAGATGCCGACTCGGTACTGAGCGTGAAGGTGGATTGAGCGGTTTACAGTTTTCGTCATTCGCACGCGCGCCACGTGTGACGCAGCGGTGCGTGTTGTCAGATATTACTCATCGTTTTGTATCGAGATAGCGGTCCCACAGGTCTTTGCGGATGTGGATGTGCAGGTGGACGCCGGGGCGCAGGCCGCGGGTTTCGCAGATGTAACGGTCGCCGAGCAGTTTATTCAATTCCGGCGCCAGCGCGGGCTCGGCGATGAGGACCGCGGCATCGTTCCGGACGATCTTCTTCAATTCCGTGATGGCATGAGACGAGGGACGTGGGACGTCTTTGTTCGCCAGGTTCAGCAGGGGCGTGACCTGCGCATGGTAATACCCGATGCGCTCGAAGCGGCGCAGCTCCCATGGCAGAGGCCAGTAGTTGAACGCATCGGTCAGCACCTGGATCGGCATGGCGTGGCCGTGGTCGCTCACGGCGGCGAGATTGTGCAGGCGCCGGGCCAGGCGGTCGATGTCCTTGACCGTCTGCGAGTAAACGTAAGGATTGCGGGGGTCGTATTCAAAGCGCGGCATGATGGTGTATTGCGCCACGGACAACAGGTGCCACAATCCCGCAGCCAGCGCCAGGCCCAGCGCGATGCGCAGCGCCGGGCGGCGCAACCGATCGATCAGCACGGCGATACCCACCCCGGCCAGCAGGATGAAGCCGAGCATGAACGGCAGGGCGTTCCACGGCGTCTTGTAGCCGATGATCGAAAAGAGGATCAGCGAGCCGAAAGAATAGATCGCCACGAACCGCACGAAACCGACGCGGATCCGGTCCGGTGTTTTTTTCAGCAGCGCCGCGATGGCGCCGATCAGCGCCAGGCCTCCGATCAGCGCCTCGGTCCAGACGATCGGCAGCGGGGGCGTGCGATACCAGAACAGCCATTGCAGATATTTCCACCACGGATGCTGATGCCAGTTCTGCGAGCGATCGGAATACATCCCGTAGGCCTTGATGGAATCGACCAGGCCCTGCCAGTGCGTGAACATGGAGGAATAGAAGGCGATCCAGACGACCAGCGCCGCGACGATGGCTGCGCCGACGTGCGCCCACCGCCAGTGCGGGCGTTGGTTGTTGCCGGTGGACAACCAGGCGGCGCCGAGCCCGACGGCCATGGTGAACCAGGCGATGATGCAGGTTTCCTTGAAAGCGTGCATGAGGCCGATGCCCAGTCCCAGCGCCACGGCGCGCCATGCGCCCGGTCGATCGAAATACGCCGCCCCGGCCAGGAGGGTCAGCAGGATTGTGAAGACGTAGATCGTTTCGTGGATGTAGTAGCGGCTGTAGAACAGGCAGATCGGCGAGATCGCACAAAGCAGCGCCGCGCCAAGCGCTGCACCAGGCCCGATCCAGCGCCGAAAGGCAACGAGCAGGAGGACGGTGGCCAGGCCGAACACGGCGGGGATCACGCGGTAGGTGATGCGCGTGGAATCGATGAACGATTCGGTCCCCTGTGCTTTGTAGAAGGCCAGCGTCAGGTAATGCAGCGCCGGGCCGTGGTAATCATCCGGGCGGTACCGGTAGCCGTCGCCTTCCAGAAGCGTTCGGAAGATGAGGGTGTTGGTGGATTCGTCGGTGTGCATCGGCCGGGAATCAAGATGCGTGAACCGCAGATGCCCGGCCAGGAGCAGAATGAGCAGAAGGGCGAGATAGGCCGCATGGGTTTTCATGACGTGCAATTCAGCGCCGCCCGGTGACGGCGGGCAAACGACCGGGTAATAAAAAACGCGCCATCTGTATAACAGATGACGCGTCGAATTGCAGGTTGGGTCCGCGATTTATGGAGCCGGCCGGCCCCAGACTTCCACTTCGACGTAGTGGTTCTGGTCGTTATCGGTGTTGCCGTTGGAATAGCAGCGGATGTATCGGCCGGTCTTGCTCTGAACGCGAATGAGCTTGCCGACGTGTTCATCGAAGTATTCGAAATCTTCACCGACGCCCAGCTCGGAGCTGTTGTCGTGGTCGTTGTTGAAGACGGTGATGATGCCTTGGGCGAATTCAGGATCGTCGGAAAGCTGCACGATGGTGTCGCGATAGACCCGCGCGCTGGTGTGGTAGTGCCAGAGGAAGATGCCCCAGATTTCATATTTTTCCCCGAGGTCGATCTGAACCCACTGCTTGCCGGGAGCCAGCTCCACGTAGGAGCCCTCGTTGGCTTCCTTGTCGCCGTCGGTCACCAGCGGCAGGTCGCCGATCATCGGGAAATCGTCGCTGCTGGTGACGGGCTTGCCCCTGGAGACGACTTGCACATCCGCCGGGGCCTGCAGGGGAGCGCGCTTCGTCTCGGGATTTTTCGTATCCACCCGCACTTTCATGTTTTCGAGAATGGGTGGGGTGCCGGTAAACATCGGGGTCGGCATTTCGACCGCGACGTCGACCAGTTTTTCGCCGTTACCGCCGTCGCCGTTACAGTTGCAGTCACCGGACGGACAGCCGGCCATGAAGGTCAACCCGCAGACGAGTGCGAGCGTGAGCATCAACCGCCACGCAATACGCTGGATTGATTGATTCATCACACGGTCCTTTCTTGTAAGCCCGTTTGGGTTCGGGGTGCTGTGTGGGGCTTGGCCCGAGGGTGTGTACCGAGTTTAATATCATATCACATGACGCCGGAATATGGGAATTCCGGTCAGCGCCGTGTGGCCTGGAGTTTTTCATGACGCCGATTCTTTTAAGTACGTGGAGTTTCGGAAAAACCGCCAACGCGGCGGGCTGGCCGGTGCTGACCGCCGATCGGCCCGATGCGCTGGGGGCGGTGGAGAAGTC
>JANQHK010000026.1 GCA_028282685.1 Phycisphaeraceae bacterium | reverse complement strand
GCCGAGGTCATCGTCTCCCGGCTGATCCGCCCGCGGCGAAACACGTCCTGCCCCAGACGCAGCGCCCGTCGCAAATGCTCCACCGGCTCGGCGGCGCCGTCGGGAAACACCTGCGCCACGATCATCCGCAACGAGTTGGCGCCGATATCGATCGCCGCAACCGTGCGAACCATCTTTTCCACGATGTCGGCCGGCTGTTTGGTCATGGGTTCACTGCTTGCACGATTCAACCACATCGCGGGATGCGCGCCCGCCGGGGGAATGTCGCCCTGATCGATTCACCGTTGCGGCGTGCGGGGGAAATATTTTAACCGATTTGAGCGGTGGCGTCGGGCGGACGATGCAGCCGCAGGCCGGTGCGAATCTGAACCCGCGGCGATTGCCTGTCCATGCCGACCGTCTCGAGGGGGCGGCAGTCGCCGGTCAGGGCGCTGCACATCGCGGCATGATCCAGCTTCGACCAGCTCGCCACCAGTTCGACGAACAGCGCCCCGCGCTCGGTGCGATGCTCGGCGACCAGGTGATCCAGCGCGGCGCGGAGGTCGGTCCGGGCATCGTCGGCCGGTGTGGCCTGACGCCGCTGGCTCAGTCGATCCACCCACACATCGTGATCGTGAATATCGCCCAGCATCGACTGAAGCCGCTTGATCGCATCGAGGTGCTCGGCTCCGTCGGCCAGCAGGGGCCGTCCGATTTCCAGCGTGTACCGTAATTTTTTCGCCGCCACGCGCATGCGGTGGTGGTTTTCCATGTCCGCCGGGTCCGACAGGCAGCTTTCGTATCCGTACAGATCCTCCAGGCGCTGCCGCAGGCAATCCTGGATCCATTGCCGCAGCGATTGACGGTGTCTTTTCGGCGGCTTGGCCTTCCCGTCCGCTTGCAGCTTGTTCAGGTAGCGGCGCATCCCCGCGATGCGCTTGCTGGTGCTGAAGCGATCGATCTGCTCAATGACCTGCGGCTGAACCGCATGGCGCTGTTCTACCAGATCGTCGATAAGTTGATCGATACCGTGAGCGACTTGGGGATCGTCGACCGAATCGTGCCGCCCCCGCAGGTGTTGGATCTGGACATCGAGATCGCGGGCCTGCCCCAGGCCGCCGGTCAGCCGCTTGACGGGCTTGTTCCAGCGCTGCAATCGTTTTTGCGGGAAGGTGCGGTCAAACAGCGCCAGCGCGGCGCGCAAACGGCGTGTGGCGACGCGGCACTGATGGACCGGTTCGATGTCGGCGTTGGCGCGAACTCCGGCCATTTCACGCCGCAGTTGTTTCAACTGCCGCGCCAAATAACGCCCGGCGAACCGTCGCAGGGATCGTCGTGTGGCCTGCTCATTCATCCAAGTTAATCTCATATACTAACCGAATTGCGACTACAATGCCCCGATAATCATGAATTCGGGCGATATACTCGCCGCATCTAATCGTATCCTAAGAATGCGACTTGGCAGGCATCAAGCTCGCCGACCCCCAAAAAAGTGCCCCTGCGTACTACAGTCGCACCATCTAGCGCGATAGTTCTTTTTGAAATAAGGGCTTATCGGCATCCGCCGGATTCGGGCAGAAGATGGTCGCCCAGGTCGCAAAGATGCTCGATCACCAGGTCGGGATCGTGATCGCCTGCCTGTCGATCGAACTTCTCCGGTGTATCCCATTGCTGCGTATGCACCGCCCGCAGGCCGATCCGCTTGGCGCCTTGGATGTCCCCCAGCCAGTTGTCGCCGATGTACACCGCTTCTGCCGCCTCCACGCCCAGCCGATCCAGAATCGTCGCAAACGGCAGGGGATGCGGCTTGACGTGACCGACCTCCACCGACACCACCACCGCATCAAACAAACCGGTCAACGCGATCTTCTCCAGCGACGCCCGAATCGATTGCGCGCACGGGAAGTTCGATAACAGACCCAACTTATAACGCTGCTTCAGACGCAGCAGCAGGTTCGTCAACTGCGCATCGATCTCGATCGCTTCGATGAACGATCGCATCCGCTCGTTGACCACCTGCTCCACGTGTTCCGGATCGGGCTCACGGCTAAACAACTGCCGGATCAGGTTGGTCGTGATCGTCGCCACGTCGATTTCGTGGTATTCGCCGCAGTAGGGGGCGCGGCGGTCGGCATGACCCAGCTCCCGCAGGCGATCGCGGTCGACCGGTCCGAACAATCGCTCCAGGCAGGCCGCCAGGGCGTTGTCGCAGTGCTCGATCTGCGGGGCGGCGAACTGAACCAGCGTATTACCGTAGTCGAAGATCACCGCTTTCAGACGGTTCGGACCAAGCGGTGAGTGAGGGGGTGTTTCATCGTTCATGCCGCCGATTGTAGCGATTTTCGCAACGGCGGTATGGATGTATTATTCGGCCAATCCCGGATCGGCACGCCGGAGGCGTAGCAATTCGCGTTGTTGCATCCATGTTCCCACAGCCAGGACCGTCATCAGAATACAGAGCAGACATATATTGATGATGAACCAATCCGTGCGATCGATCTTGACTATTTCAGCGAGGTTACGCAGAGCTTCTGGTGCATTTTCAGTGGTGTATAGCGTATATTTGATCCCCTCGCCCATCGCCAATAAACCGACAGCCGAGCCGCCGTATGCCACCACCCCGCATGTCATTCCGCCTATTGCAATCAGACCCAGCGCGCCGCCGCCGTAGGCCAGACCTAGCGACGCCGCGAAACCGCCCCAGGCAACCAGCAGTGATAACGCCAAGCCGCCAAGACTAAATAATCCCGCACTCAAGCCGCCGCAGCTGAATATACCCAAGGTTGCGCCGCCGAAAGCGAATACCCCTACGGCGCGCGGTCCGATGGCGATGAAGCCGCGCGCCGTGCCATGACTGCGCACATCAAACCACCGCCACCGCCGCAGCCCGTACCCCACCACGCGCGGGTGGCCGTGCGATTCGAGCGCTTTGAACACCGCGTCCTCCCGAGCCAGACCCCGTTCTTCGAGTTCGCCAATCTTCAGTTCCAGATGATCGCGCAACTCGGCTCGGATTTGATCTTCACGCGCCGGATCGTTGGCGTAGACCATGACTCGATCGAGATACGTTTCCACAGCTTGGCTCATGTCAAACCCCTTCGCTGACGATGGGTGATTGTGTCGAATCGTCTTCGCCCAGTACCCGCTCCATCACGGCGACCAGACCTTGCCACTGCTGGCGCTGGGCGGTCATGGCAGAGCGTCCTTTGGCGGTGAGTCGGTAATACTTGCGGGGTCGCTTGCCGGTTGTCGTGTCCCAGCGCGAACTGATCCACCCGCGCTCTTCCAGTCGATGCAACGTCGGGTAGACCGTCCCTTCGCCCAGGGCGAGCAGGCCCGCGGCTCGCTCGTTCAGTTCTCGGACGATTTCATAACCATAGCTGGGTCCTGTTCTTAGGACGGCCATGAGCATGGTTTCAACGTTGCCGTCCAGCGTGCTTTTTTTCAGTTTTGCCATGGTTCGTCCGTTGGAGGGCTTCTCCGATACCTGTTACTATCATATACCTTACAGTTCTAGGTCTTCTATGTCAAGCCCCGACGGTCGACGGTTGTGGAGGGCAGACAATGGGAAACAGCGGAGCAGGGAGGGATAAGCTACATGGCGGTGAAGGTGCAATTCTGGGAAGGGGCGGGGGGCTTTCATCATCGCCCTGACGTGGGATCTCTGCACATGTTGTGGAGCCGATATATTTTCTGGAAGACATAGGATTGGGTCATAAAGAGGGCATGGGGTCAACACAAGACAATTTCTGGTTGCGATCGCGATATTTATCGTGTCTCTGTCATTGCCCGGGGAGCTGTCAGCACAAGTCGAGGATTCCAAACCACCGAATATCCTGTTCATTATGGTGGATGATCCGGGAAAGGAGTGGATCAGTTGTTACGGCGCTCAGGACATCCAGGCCCCGAATATCGATGCCCCGGCGGTGGGCGGCGAATCCATGGAACCTGGCGCCGGTCTGGTCGGCCTCTCTGTCGATTTTTCCCAATGCGCCATATACTGTGGCAGGGGCCGGGGCGTCCGGAGAAGAATGCTGTTGCCGTGGTGCTTGTAATTTTCTGTAAATGCTGGATATATGGCCGGCTTCGGCGGGGCGGACTCGGATCATTCAGACCATGCACTGTCTGACCCGGTTCATCCTTGGTCGTCGGAGCGGGCCTCCCGCCAGATACCCCGTAGATCGAGCCAAAGAAAACGTCAGGTTTTCCCGTTTTAAGTCGTCCTTTGTTGTTAATGGCATGTCCGGGATTGGGCATGCGGTGTATTGCGGCCGGCCTTTGAACGAACCGAATTTTTCAGGAGTACTCCGTTGAAACGAATCCCAATCATCATGTTGTTGCTGGCGGCGATGGCGCCGGGTGCGTCGGCGGACACCTTGGCCAGTTCGAAAGAAACCCCGCCCATCAGCGTTGGCGTCACCGGCATGATCGTGAAGCTGACCAGCGGCGCGGATAATCCCAAGCAAGCCAAGTTCGATACCCCGCACGTGGTGACGGTGGTGGAGATCATGGCGGACACCCCCGCCGACGGGCAGTTGCAGACCGGCGACATCCTCGAATCGGTCAACGGCATATCGCTGAAGGTGGTTGATCCGCGTCACATCCTCGGCCAGCAGATCAACGTCTCCGAGGGCCGTGACGGCAGAATGATTTTCACCGTCCGCCGCGCTGGAAGGGTACAGACCGTCACGATCCAGTTGGACCCGATCGGCAGCTACTCCAAAACCTTCCCGCTCAACTGCGCCAAGAGCCAAAAGATCATCGACCAGACGACGGCGTTTATTCTGGAGCATGGCGGTCCGGAGGGTGGCATTACCGGCCACCTCAATGCACTGTTCCTGATGTCGACCGGAGATCCGAAGTTCATGCCCGTCGTTGAGGAGTACGCCGTCAAACTCGCGGGCAAAGGTTGTGGAACGAGCACGTGGATGATCGGCTATAGCGGGATTTTCCTTGGCGAGTATTACCTGGCCACCGGCGACAAGCGCGTGCTGCCGGCGCTCAAGGAGCGATGCGATAAACTGGCGGCCGGTCAATGGTTTGGTGGCTGGGGCCACGGTACGAACAATTGCAATCCGGGCTATGTGACCGGCGGAACGCTCAACGCAGCCGGCGACCAGGCGCTGACCACGCTGATTCTCGCCCGCGAATGCGGCATCGATATCGACATGGAAACCTACAACAAGGCGATCGTGCAATTCAGTCGATTCGCCGGTCGCGGCGGTGTGCCCTACGGCGATCACCACCCCGAACTGTGGTGGACCTCGAACGGTAAGAACGGCGGATTGGCTTCCGCCCTGACACTGCTGCCTCAGCCAAAGTTCCAGGGCCGCGCTAAACTGCTGGCTCTCAGCGAAACGGATTCGTACTGGAGCAACGAAGGCGGACACGGTTCATGCTTCGCCAACATTGCCTGGCGAAACATCGTCGATGCTTTGGTGCAGGATCATCCCGCAGGATCCTGGCGTCGCCAAAAGGACCAGTTAATCTGGCACTACGAGTTGAGCCGCATGCCCGGCGGTGGATTCCGCATACCGAATCCCGGCTTCTCCCAGGCCCAAGGCAGAGCGCCGCTTCATCAGACCGGCCTGCTGGGGATGTCGTTTACCGCGCACAAAAAGAATCTGCGTATCACCGGTAAGCCGCGCACCCAGTATTCCGTGCCGTACAGGCCCACCGCCGGCGAACGAGCGGTGGCGGACAACGACTTCCAGCGGACCGACTGGGTCGAGGGTGTGGAAGTGGACATTGCCCCGCACGAAATCCACGAGACCTTCACGGCGGTTTATAACGCCGACGGCACGCGGTCGACCCGCGGCGCGAGAGCGACACGAAACAACCCCGGTAAAAAGAAAATGCCGGCCGAGTGGTATTTCAAGATCATGCACCACTATTCCCCGCAGGCGCGCGTCTGGGGGGCCAACGGCCTGGGCTACCTCGGCTCCGAGGCGATTCCCTACATCACCAAGGCATTGAACAGCAGGGACAGTCGCCTGCGCGCGGCGGGGTTTAATGCGATCAGTTGCACCACGGGTTGGGGGACGAATAAGACCACATCCAAAATCACGCCGGATATGATCAAGGCGCATTTCCTGCCCGCCATCGTCAAGACGCTCAGGAACAAGTCGCTGCCGATGTGGGAACGGCGACACGCATTGATGGCCATGAGCTGCGCCGACAACGAATCGATCAAGGCGAATCTCGCCGTGATCAAACCGTACTTCTACGAAAAGGAATGGTGGCTGCGCGTGGCGGCCTTCAAGGCGGTGGAGCCGTTGATGACCGATACCGCGGCGTTCCGCCGGCTGATCCCGGCGATGATCGCCAGTTACGATCAGGACACGCGTTTACCTTCCCGTCGGTGGGGCTCAACCAGCGTGTTCAGAGCGGCGATCGCCAAGAACCCGGAAATCAAGGACGAACTGGTGGCCGCGATGGCCGCGAGTGTCAACCGCATGAAAATCCGCGATGGCTTCCAGCAGCCGATCGACGGGAACAACATCTTCGAGACGCTCCGCTACATCAACATGAAGAAGCACCCGGAGCACGCGATCCCGGTGCTGCCGGCGATCGAGCGGGCCTATCCCGCCCTGGAGCCGTTGCACGCCACGTGGACGATCACGGGTGCGAAATGGGGCAACATCGGCCTGGCCAAGGCAGCGATGATGCTCAAGGAAGACGGCAGGCCGTTCATCGTGACAATGAAGCGGATCTACCCCAACCTTGCCGGTCGGAACAAGAAAACCAAGCAGGGCAAGCACTTGGCCAGAGCCCAGGAAACCCTGGAAAACACCATCAAGCAATGGGAGGCCAGGTACGGCGAGGTGAAGATCAACTAGGACCCATCTCCATCAATCCGGATCGAACCGACCCGGCGGCCGAAAGGCCGCCTTTTTTGTTTGGTCCCGGGGAACGGTTGGCGATGTCCCGGCGCGGGCCGCAGTGAGCCGCGGTGCGGATTTGCGGCGGGCACATTGAATTTCTATTGTTGTCTTGTTCTTCAGTCGTTGATCCCATTGAGGCCGGAGGCCGCCATGCCGTTGCGTATTCTCAACAAGAAACAAGTCGTCGAACTTCTGCCGATGGACAAGGCGATCGCACTGATGCGTTCGGCGTTCGGCGATCTGTCGGCGGGGCGGGTGGTGATGCCGCACCGGGGGCGCATTGATGTCGAGCAGGGAAACATGCTGCTCAAACCGGCGGCGATCGAGGGCGACGGCCTGTACGTCAAACTCGCCTGCACGTTCAACGCCAACCCGCAACGGGGCCTGCCCAGCGTGCAGGGGCTGATGATGGTGTTCGATATTGAGACCGGCCGACCGCTGGCGGTGATGGATGCGGCGGAGTTGACGGCGATCCGCACCGGTGCCGGCGGGGGGCTGGCGGTCGATCTGCTGGCCCGGGCCGACAGTCGCTCCGTGGCGCTGATCGGTGCGGGAGTGCAATCGCGCACGCAACTGCTGGCGGCGATAGAGGTCCGCCCCATCGAGCGCGTGTACCTGTTCGATCCCAACACCGCCGCCGCGGAAAAACTCGCGTCCGATCTGAGCGCATCGCACCCCGGCATCGGAGTGGAGCGGGTCGGGACTTCGGATGAAGGCGTGGCGCAAGCCGACATCGTGCTGACCGCCACGAACAGTCCCGTGCCGACGTTCAGCGGCTCGGCCGTGCGCCCCGGCACACACATCAACGCCATCGGCGCCTACACGCCGGACAAGCGCGAGGTGGACGAGCCCACCGTCCGCATGGCCTACGTCGCGGTGGACAGCTACGAATCGGCCCGAACCGAAGCCGGCGACCTGGTGATCCCTGGTGTGCAGCCCGACGCGGAGTTGGGTGAGATTGTCAACGGCGACAAACCCGGCCGGACCGGCGATGCCCAGGTCACGCTCTTCAAATCGGTGGGTGTGGCGGCGCAGGATGCGGCGGCGGCGGGCTACGTCTACCGACAGGCCGAGCAAAACCATATTGGCCTGACCGTCGATCTGGACGACGCTTGAGATGTGTAGATTGAGATTGCGTTTGCGCGATTTCACCGTATCCTAATAGGCCACCCTCGGCCCTCACGGTCACAGCCGCCGAGCCCTTCACGACAGGAGCGCGTCCATGAACGATTCCGACACCGCCGCCGAACTGCTCGGCAAGCCGTCTCATGCCAAGACTTTGCCTGCCGGCATTCTCATCCCTTTCATCCTGTTGACCAGTTTGTTCGCCTGGTGGGGTTTGGCCAACAACATGACCGACACCCTGCTCGCCGCGTTCAAGCGCATCATGAGCATGACGGACGCGAAGACCTCGTGGATTCAGGTCGTGTGCTACCTGGGCGGGTATGGCATCATCGCCTTTCCCGCCGCGATCTTCATCAAGAAGTTCAACTACAAGACGGGTGTGCTGGTGGGGCTGGGACTCTACGTCATCGGCGCTTTGAGCTTCTATCCGGCGATGCTCAGCCACGAATCCTCACCCCAGCTCACTTACTACTTTTTCCTGCTGGCGATCTGGGTTCTGTTCGCCGGGCTGTCTTTCCTGGAAACGGCGGCCAATCCGTACATCGTGGCCATGGGCCCGGAGGAAACCGGCACGAGGCGGTTGAATCTGGCTCAATCGTTCAACCCGATCGGTTCGATCGCGGGGATCATCGTCAGCAAATTTTTTATCCTCCAGCATCTGGGTAAAGCCACCGAAGAGCAGCGCAAGGCCATGGACCCGGCCCAGCTGGAAATACTTCAGGGCAAAGAACTCAACGCGGTTACAATGACCTATGTGGCGGTGGGCTTTGTTCTGTTATTAACGTGGATTGCCATTGCCGTCACGAAGATGCCCAAGGCACAGGAAGAAGACAAGCGTGTGGATTTCTTCCCGACCATCGGCCGCCTGCTCCGAAACCGTCACTATGTGTGGGGCGTGGTGGCCCAGTTCTTCTATGTGGGTGCACAGATCGGCGTGTGGTCATACACCATTCGCTACTGCATGCAGGAGTTGGATCTGCAGGCCAAGGCCGAAGCCGCCGGTGCCGGTGTGACCGCGGAAAGTCTGGGCAACTCCTGGTACCTTGCGGGCATTATCGTGTTCGTCTCTTCGCGGTTTGTATGCACGTGGTTAATGAAGTTCATCACTCCCGGTCACCTGCTCGGTTACCTTTCGATCCTGGCCATTGTCTTCAGCGCGATCGTCGCCCTGGCCGGTGGCGTGATTGGTTGTGTGGCGCTGGTGGGCATCTCGGCCTGCATGTCGCTGATGTTCCCGACGATCTTCGGTCTGGCGGTGCGCGGCTTGGGTAAGGACACCAAACTGGGTGGCGCCGGTGTCATCGCCGCGATTGCAGGTGGCGCGGTGATCACCTTCGTTCAAGGCCAGGTCTCGGACAGCTACGGGATCAACGTGGCCTACTTCGTCCCGGCGTTCTGCTTCGTCGTGATCGCCTACTACGGCCTCAAGGCATGCCGCAAGGACCTGTCCGCCGAGGCAGCCGCTGAACAGTAGCGGCAGCGGCATGCCATGACAGAATCCCACGGGGCGAGGCGTCTTTATCTCGTCCCGTTTTTCTTTGTTGGTGTTATGATGAGGACCTGTGCCCGGCCAATCCCTGCAAGCGAGGTCTACCATGAACCGTATCGCCCATTGCGTTTTTCTTACCCTTCTGCTCGTTGTGTTTTCGGCCGCAGCGCAGGCCAAGCCGATCCGCGTGTTGATCATCTCCGGCGACAACAACCACAATTGGCGGCAAACCACGCCGGAGATCAAGGCCGTTCTTGAAGCCGATGGCTTGTGTGAAGTGCAAGTCACCGAGCAGCCGGAGCAGCTCACCGCGGCGCAGCTCAAGCCGTACCACGCGATTGTCAGCAATTACAACACGTTCAGGGCCAAGGGCGAAAAAGGCAAGGAGCGGTGGTCCGCCGAAGCGCGGCGGGCCTATGTCGATTTCGTGAAGCGCGGCGGGGGGCACGTCGTGGTGCACGCCGGCTCCAGCAGCTTCTACAAATGGCCGGAGTACCAGAAAATCTGTCTGGGCACGTGGCGGGGCGGCACCGGCCACGGCAAACATCACGCCTTCACGATGCGCGTCGACCAAGAGCATCCGATCACGCGCGGCCTGACGCCGTTTCTCATTTTCGAAGAACTGTGGCACAAGATTGACATGCAGGACAATGCGACCGTGCTGATGAGCAGTTATTCGTCAAGCGAGTTCAAAGGCACCGACCGTTGGGAGCCGAGTTTGATGGTCGACCGGTTCGGCAAGGGGCGGTGCGTGTACAACGTGCTCGGACACGATGCGGCGAAGATGAAGCATCCGGCGTTCAAGGCCTTGATGCGCCGCTGCGTCCAATGGGCGGCCACGGGCGAAGTGACCCTGCCGGCGCCGAAGAACCTGCCCACCACCGCCGAGCAACTGAAAGAAGCCAAGCTCATGCCGAAGAACGGCGGCGTCTCAATCCCGCCGAACTTCAAGTTCGATTCCTCGGCGATATCAACGACCGATGCCAAATACACGTGGAAGGTGAGGAACGAAATCATCACCTTGAAGCATGAGGGGCAAACCGTCTGGCAGTTCAATCCAAACCGGAAAATCGGCAAGCCCTTCTTCCATCCGCTCGCCGTGCCGGGCGGGCCGACGCTGACGTGGCTCAATCCGCCCGATCACATCTGGCATTACGGGCTGTGGTTCAACTGGAAGAAGATCAACGGCGTGAACTACTGGGAGGAAGATCGCCGGCACGTCAGCAAGGGCCGCACCGACGTGGTCGAGCTGAAAATGCAGACGCGCGACGGCGGTGCGGCAACGTTTGAAATCGACCTGGCCTACCATCCGCACGACAAGAAGACGGTGATGACCGAAAAGCGCATCATCGAAGTGGCGCCCCCGGATGCCGACGGCGTTTACTACATGGACTGGAACTGCACGTTTACCGCGGGTGAGAAGGATGTGGAACTGAGCCGCACGCCGCTGCCCGATGAGCCGGGCGGAAAGACGTGGGGCGGTTACGGGGGCTTGACCTTGCGGTTGATCGATGGACTGGTCGAACCGCAGGTGACCACCACCGAAGGCCCGGCCAAGTTCGAGGGCCCGGGCAATTACCAGGGCCGCGCCGCCGCGATGGATTTCAACGCCGTGGTCGCCGGAAAGCCGTACGGCGTCGCCATCTGCGATCACCCGGAAAACCTCAATCACCCCACGCCCGTGTACGCCACCCGCGGCAAGTCGATGAACTTCTTCAGCCCGGCGGTGGTCTGCCTCAAGCCCCACGTACTTCCCGCCGGCGAAAGCATGACGTTGCGCTACCGCGTGATCGTCCACCCCGGCCGCTGGGATGCGGCGCAACTGAAAAAAGCGCATGCCGAGTACGTTAAGAAGTGACAAAAAAGAAAAAAGGTTCCTGACACCTTTTTCTGCTGGAGATGACCATGAAAGCCGAACCGTTGTTGGCCGAGATGAACCGCCTCCGCAAGGATGCCGAAGGCGATCCGGAAGATATCGAGTGGCTGGCTCTGCACCACGCCTTCTGTTTCATTTCCTACAAGGTGGGCGAGTTCCAGCAATACCTCAACGAACAGGCCGAGCTTGAAAGTTGATTTTTGTCGGCGGGATGAACAGGACACGCTGAAAGATACGGATGACATAACGATTCATGTCATCCGGTCAAATTTCTGAATGGTCTTGTTCGTCTTTCTGTTCGGCCCGGGGCTCGGCCTTGCACACGACGACGGTGCGCGCGATCAAATCTCCCAACCGCTGCTTGAATGGGGTGAGCACGATCAGGACCAACGGAAACAGGAGGATCACCTCAAGCAGTTTGAGCGCGTTGCGCATCAGGACCTGCCAGAGGTCCGGCGGCCGGCCGTGGTTGGTCACGATGCGACAGCGCATGCAGGCCTTGCCGAGGGAAGTACCGGAAAACATTTCGCCGATCGTGGTGTGCACCAGAAAGGTTCCGAGGGTGAAGACCGCGGGCCGCCATTGCTCCCAATCTCCGCCGAAGACCGGCCAATTCTCGGTCACGGCGAGCGGGTGCTCCAGTCCGCTGATCAGCCAGCCGACCAGCAGGGCCGGGGCCATATCAATCCATGCCGCGAGCACGCGCCGGGGTAAATCGCATGCCTGCCATTGAGCGGGCAGCCGCACGATGCCGGTCTTCGGGTCACGTTTCCAGTTGTAAAGCATGAGAAACGTCATCGCCATCAGCGCCGCGATCATCACCGCCTGGCCGAACTCCAGCTCCTGCGCCGGTCTCGGTTTGGCGGTCAGCGGGTGGATCGGCGGCGCGGCGCCGGCCGGGGCGCGCGGGTCGATCCGGGCATGCGCCAATTCGCCTTCGCCGTTCATCAGGATCAGGTCCACCCATTCTCCGCGCCCGGTTGCGCGCAGCGTGCGGTTGCCGATCTGCTGCGACGGCGGGCAGGCCAGCGGCACCGCCTTGCCTTCGCGCAACGCGTGGACCTGCCAGACGTCCCCGTCCCGAAAGATCGCCACGGCATGCTGGATCGCGACCACCAACTGAAATTGCGGGGGGGCGGCCAAGCGGTACGATTTGCTCCGCCATCCCTCGGGTTGTTGTGAGTCGAGCATCAGTTTGCCCTGCTCCGGCGCCCGGTAAGCCAATGTCAGGACATCTTCACGCCGGGGAATGATCTGCATCGCGGGCGCATCGGCGGCATTCAACGACGGCGGCAGTTCGACCGGCTGCCAATCCAGCCCGGCTTTGGCCAGCAGGCGCAGCGATCCGTGGGGCGCTTCGTCGGTGGTCGGCCCGGCGATCAGGGCATGGACCTGGCGACGCCCGGCGGCCAGATCGATCAACCGTTCGCCCTGGGCCAGGGGCAGGCGCGGATGGGTCGTAGGCGCGTACGGCGACGTGCCTTGCGGGGGATCGTGCACGTAGCCGATGCCGAACATGCTGCCATCGGGATCGACCAGGTACAGGTCATTTTCCTGCGCCGCGATGGCTGCGGGCATCCGGTCGAGTTTGCACACTTCGTAGAGCGTGTTCGGATCGAAGCGGCGATGCCGATGCAACAACGCGGGGTCGCCGTCGACTCGGTGCACCAGCCAGAGATGTTCTTCCGTGCCCGTGACCATCAGGGCCGGCTTGATCGTCGCCGCCTCGTTCGGCTCCGGTGGAGGCGGGGGCGCATCGTCCTGCGCCAGCGCGGCCAAGCCCAGTGCCAGACATGCACCGAAGGCCAGTCCCGCCATCATGCTGAGGATGCGACGTGGGAAGGAAGAATGTCCGGGAACACCGTTCATTCGGTCAAGGATACCGGATCAAACGATTCGTTGCATCAGGGTGCGGCCGAATTGGCGGGGGCATCGCCGGGCCGATCGGCGCGATCGAGATCGATTACACGTGCGACCTTGAGCATCCGGATCAACTTGGCCGGATCGAATTGCACATCCTTGATCTTCTTCGGGTCGTCGGTCAGTTCGCTCAGCGTCAGCGAGAGGCGCGCCTTCTGGGGCGGCAGTTCCATCTCGAAGCGCGTGGCCACATCGGGAAATGCGCCCGGCGGTTGGTTGACCCGTTTCAACGGCTTGTACTTCGACAACGTGCTGCGGAGCAGCAGGTCATCTTCGCCGCGCACGGCGACGCGCTCGCGCAGGCGTCGGCCGGGCACATCGAATACCACGCGCGATTGCACCAGCTGCGCGGGATCGATCGCGCCTTGCTGCGTGTCGTTGATCTGCACGAAATGCGTATGCAGCATGCCCTCCGTGCCGTTGTTGTGCCAGTGCATGTGCCCTTCGTGCGCATCCGTGGGCAGCGCCTGGATGCCCAGCATGCCCAGCAGGTGATTGGGATTGATCGGCAGGGGCAGGCGATGCGTATGCGCCAAGGCGCGCGAGCCGATGTAGGCCGTCTTCGGCTGATCCTCCGGCGGATTCAGATCAAACATCCAGTAACGCTCGGCATCGCAGCCCAGCCAGTACATCGTGTTGCCCAGCCGACCGATCGCCAGCGCCAGTTCGTTGGGTTTGCGAACGATCAGTTGCCCGTCGCCCTGCTCGAATTGTTTCCTGCCGTCTTCGTCGGTCCAGCGGACTTCCATGGTCACGCGCGACCACAGCCGTTCGATCTTCGCCACGCGCCGGTTGTACGCCCGGGCGAACTCGGGGTAACTCAAGCGCGCCTCGGCTTCCTGGAGCCCCTTGTGCAGATCGCGATCGTTGGGAGCCGGGCAGCCGACCAGCAGCACAGCGGTCACGGCCCACAGTCCGATTCCAACCCGCGATTGAAAATCCGTAATTCGCAAAATCATAGTTCCGCCTGGAGTATTTCGCTCAGTTGATCGGTCACGTCGCGTATGCCTTGCTCGTCGAGATGCGGATCGATTACCTCGATGGTTTCGTCCTCGTTCCATTTGCCCAGCGGGCCTTTGGTCGGATCCAGCTTGGGGGTGAGGAACCACCAGTCCTGTTCGACGTTTTGGCCGGCCTCGTTGTTCAGGAGCCGCCGTTCCGTGCGGTCGTAACGCAGCATCTTCTTGCGCATCAGGATCAGCATCAGCACGAACCGGAACGCGATGCGGATCGGCTGTTCGGCATCTTCCAGCCGACGCAGCAGACTCAGCAACACCGTATCGTCCATGAACAGCTTTTTCTTCTCATCGGGCTGGGGGATGACGGCTTTCCAGTAGCTGAACAGATTTTCCGGGCGTTGGCCGTCTTCCCAGGCCGACGCCAGAACGTCCCGGCGCTCGAAGCCCTCGCCGGCTTCGCAGAGCGTGGCGTAATATCGGTCGCCGGGATTCAGCGCCGCGCCGGTCAGCGCGCAGACACCGCTGGGTTTGGAAACGTCGTAGCCGGAACCGGACAATTGACTCATGGTGATTCGCCGTTATGGATTGCAATGACCTATGCGAAGCATTGTAGCGGCAAATCACAGACGCCGAGACATCGGCCCGTGACGCTGCTAACATGGCTTTTCCCATGGAGAACTTTCAATGAGTGAATCGAACGGCGTGGAAAATGTGGTGATCATCGGATCGGGACCGGCCGGCTGGACCGCCGCCATTTACGCAGCCCGGGCCAACCTGCGGCCGCTGGTCTTCCCCGGTCGCGCTGCCGGAAAGGATCTCATGCCCGGTGGGCAGCTCATGCTCACCACCGACGTCGAAAATTACCCCGGTTTCCCCCAGGGCATCCGGGGGCCGGAGATGATGCAGACCTTCTTCCAACAGGCCATGCGATTCGATACCCGCGTTGTCGGCGATAAGGAAATCCTCGGCGGCGAAGACGTCTCCGGCGGCCTGTTCTCGCCGTTCCAGAACGTCGCCTCGCTCGATCTGTCCAAGCGGCCGTTCCGTGTCGTCGGCGATAACAACTTCGAATGCGATACCCACGCGCTGATCATCGCCACCGGCGCCAAGGCGCGCTGGCTGGGACTGGAAAGCGAGCACCGTCTGGCGACCACCGGCGGGGGCGTCAGCGCCTGTGCGGTCTGCGATGGAGCCCTGCCGATGTTCCGCGATGTGCCGGTGGGCGTGGTCGGCGGGGGAGATTCGGCCGTCGAAGAAGCGGTCTACCTCACCAAGTTCGCCTCGAAGGTCTACATGATCGTCCGACGCGATGCGTTGCGCGCCAGCAAGATCATGCAGCAGCGCGCTTTCGACAATCCCAAGATCGAAATCCTTTGGAAAAAGCAGATCAAGGAAATCCACGGCGACGAAAAAATCACCGGCCTCACCCTCTTCCATTCCGACACCCAGGAAGAAGAGGAGCTGGAACTCGGCGGACTGTTCATGGCGCTGGGGCACATCCCGATCACCGGGTTCCTGGACGGCCAGATCGATACCGACGAGACCGGGTATATCCAGCTTCCGGCCCCCGGCCGATCGATGACCAACGTGGAAGGCGTGTTCGCGGCAGGAGACGTGGCCGACCACGTGTACCGCCAGGCGATCACGGCGGCGGGCATGGGTTGCCGGGCTGCCATCGACGCCGAACGCTGGCTGGGCGAGAAGGGGATTGTGTGATCGGCGGCAAGCGAAAACCGTTGCGATCGCCTTGACAAGGCCGCCCCAAAATGATATCAATATGATATCAAGTGGCTTCGCGTGGAGGTTGCGTCATGCCCGATATCCTGGTCCGAGGTCTGGACGCGAAAGTGATGGCCAAACTCAAGGCCCGCGCCAAGCGACACGGCCGATCGCTGCAAAGTGAAGCGAAACTCGTGTTGGCGCGCGGTGCCGGTGCCGATGCCGAGCAGATCGCCGCGATGCTCGATGAATGGAAGCAGCGTTTCGCCGGGCGCAAATTCACCGGCAGCGCCACGATGATCCGCAAGGATCGCCAACGGTGACCGCGCGTGTGATCGACGCCAGCGTGGTGGCCGCCGCTTTTTTTCCTGAAAAACATTCCGCCGCCGCACGTGCTGTTCTCCGGGGCACGCAGGAATTGCTCGTGCCGGATCTGCTCTTTGCGGAAATGGCCAACGTGATCTGGAAGCGTCAACAGCGGCGGGAAATCGATTCCGATGAAGCCGGCCAATTGATCGAAGATGTGTTGATGATGCCGTGGCGGATCACACCGTCGAATGAACTGGCCGCCGCGGCACTGGAAATTGCCATGCGGACTGCCCGGACCGTCTATGACTGCTTGTACCTGGCGTTGGCCGTACGAAGCGGGGAGGTTCTTGTGACTGCCGACAAGCGGCTGGTCAATGCCCTCACCTCCGGCCCGTTGGAGGGGCATATTTCCTGGCTGGGCGAGAAGGGGATTGTGTGACCCTGCGGGTCGGGTAAGGTCTTGTCCGAATCATCACTTATCGTTATAGTACCCGATTCCCCGCCGGGGCCGGTTTCGGCTTTGGCGGATGGGCGAGTGTACAGCGATCCCCCCAGGAGATCAGGCAAGTGTCTGTGCGACTGCGATTTAAGCGAATGGGCAACACGCATCGTCCCTTCTACCGTCTGACCGCGGTGGACCAGCGGGACAAGCGTGATGGCCGTGTCATCGAGGAACTGGGCACCTTCGATCCGCTACTCAAGGACGAAGCCAAGCAGGCCAACTTCAAGCTCGACCGCGTGGCCTACTGGATCAGCGTCGGCGCGCAGCCCAGCGAAACCGTCGGCAACCTGATCGCCAGGGCCGGGCTGAAGTCCCAGCCGGGCACGAAGCTGGATGACCAGCCGGCCGAGTTGCTGGTCCCCAAGCCCAAACCCAAACCGGTCAAGGCCGAGCCGGCGAAGGCGAAAGCCGAACCCCAGCCGGTGAAGGTCGAACCCGAGCAAGCTGCTGCCGCACCGGAACCTGCTCCGACCGAGCCGCAGGCGAGCGAGTCGGCCTGAATGGGATGAGAAGGGCGGGCCGTTGATGCGCATCGACGTGCTGACGCTGTTTGCGGAGATGTTCCCCGGCGTGCTGGGATCGAGCATTCTCAAGCGGGCCGAGGAGATGGGTCAGGTCCGTTACCAACTGACCGACATCCGCCGGTACACCACGAACAAGCACGGCAAGGTCGACGACCGGCCGTTTGGCGGGGGACCGGGAATGGTGATGGCCTGTCAGCCGCTCTGGGATGCGGTGGCGGCCGTGGAAAAACAGGACAAGACACCGGCGCACCGGGTGTTGATGACGCCCACCGGCGCCCCGCTGACCCAGCCGACCTGCGAACGGCTGGCCGAATGCGAGCGGCTGCTGATCATCGCCGGACGTTACGAAGGGATCGACCAGCGCGTGATCGACCGGCTGGATCCCGAGCCGATCAGCATCGGTGATTACGTTCTCAGCGGCGGGGAGTTGCCCGCCATGGTGCTGATCGATGCGGTGGTGCGACTGATCCCCGGCGTCCTGGGCCACGATGAATCGGCCCATCGGGATTCGTTCAGTGCCGGGGCCGATCGGATTTTCGATCACCCGCACTACACCCGGCCGCGCGTCTGGGAAGGCCTGGAAGTGCCGGACGTGCTGATGAGCGGCGACCACACCGCCATCGAACAGTGGAGGAAACAGCAGGCCGAGCAGGCCACACGCCGCCGACGCCCGGACCTGCTGAACGAAAGCGACAGTGTTTAGCGGTGGTGCAGCGCCCCGCGTGATTGCAAGGACAGAACCATGAGCGACGCGATCATCGACCAAATCGAAGCCAAGCACCTCAAGACCGACCTGCCCGACATCCAGGTCGGCGACACCGTCGACATGCACCTGCGCATCGTCGAAGGCGACAAGGAACGCGTGCAGGTGTTCAGCGGCGTGGTGATCAAGGTCACCGGCAAGGGCGTCAACCGCATGGTCACCGTGCGCCGCATCGTGGCCAACGAGGGCGTCGAGCGCGTGCTTCCGCTGCACAGCCCGCGCCTGAGCAAAATCGAGATCAAGCGTCGCGGCCACGTCCGTCGCGCCCGACTGCACTACCTGCGCGACCGCGTGGGCAAGGCCCGCCGACTGCGTGACCGCCAGCGCGGCCTCAAGCACGACATCGAAGTGCCCGGCGAGGCCGATCACGTCGAACCGCCCGAGCCGATGGTCGCTCAATCGGCAGAGACGCAAGAGCAGACCGCCGAAGCCAACGGCGAAGCGAAGGCGTGAATCGGTGAATCAGTTGATCGGTTGATCCGGACCTTCGCGGACTCAGGTCCGGCTTGGTTTGTCTTCCCACTTCATTGTTCATCCTTCATTCTTCTTACTTCTTCTTTCCCCTTCGTCCCTCGGCCCCTCCGTCCCTTCGCATCTGCGTCTGCCCGTTGCACCACGAGCGCGCAGCAATACCGGTGTCATTCGGCGGTTGCCCGTTTTCCAAGCAGTGATCGCGTGCATGGGGAGTTCCCTCTATGTCGTTTTATACAAATAATTTACGCGTCAATTTTTCGTTTGGCATGGATCGTGCATCCGCTGCGGTGAACCACCGTCGGGAATCGGCCCGTCGGACGTTCACCGTATTCTCGCATTCGGAGACGACGCGACATGTCAAACTTTCGTTACAAGTGGTTCGGGTTGATTTGCGTTTTTGCGCTGGTCGCGCTGTGCGCTGCACCGGCGCTGGCGCAGGAAGCCGAAGCCGAGAGCCCCACGCTCGAATCGATCGCCGCCGCCCAGGAGGCGTTGCAGACCAACATCAACATTGTCTGGACCTGCGTTGCCGCGTTTCTGGTGTTTCTGATGCAGGCGGGCTTTGCGATGGTGGAGTCCGGTTTCACGCGCGCCAAGAACGCGGTCAACATTCTCATGAAGAACCTGATGGACTTTTCCCTCGGTTCGTTGGCGTTTTTCCTGCTGGGCTTCGGATTGATGTTCGGCAGCAAGCTGGACACCGGCGGCTGGATCGGCACGTCGCTGTTCGGCATGAGCGATGAACTGAGCGGGGGTTGGAACTGGACGTTCCTGATCTTCCAGACGGTCTTCGCCGCCACCGCCGCCACGATTGTTTCCGGCGCCATGGCCGAGCGCACCCGATTCAAAAGCTACATGGTCTACTCGGTCTTCATCACCGCACTGATCTATCCGGTCTTCGGCGGGTGGGCGTGGGGTTCGCTGTTTGACGGCTCCGGCGCCGGCTGGCTGGAGGGCTTCGGGTTCCTCGACTTCGCCGGTTCCACGGTCGTGCACTCGGTCGGCGGCTGGCTGGCGCTGGCCGGAGCGATCGTACTGGGACCGCGCATCGGCAAGTACGGTCCGGACGGCAAGCCGCGCGCCATCATGGGCCACAACATGCCGCTGGCCGCGCTGGGTGTGTTCATCCTGTGGTTCGGCTGGTTCGGCTTCAACCCCGGCTCGACGACCACCGGCAACGCCGCGATGGGCTACATCGCCGTCACGACCAACCTCGCCGCGGCCGCCGGCGCCATCGGGGCGATGATCACCAGTTGGATCATGTTCAAGAAGGCCGACGCTTCGATGTCGTTGAACGGCGCTTTGGCCGGTCTGGTCGCCATCACCGCCGGGTGCGACGGCGTCAGTCCCTTCGGCGCGATCCTCATCGGCCTGATCGGCGGCGTGGTCTGCGTCTACTCCGTCCTCTTCATCGATCGCATTCTGAAAGTCGATGATCCCGTCGGCGCCGTGTCCGTTCACGGTGTCTGCGGGGCGTGGGGCACGCTGGCGTGCGGCCTGTTCAACACCGAAGCGGGCCTGCTCTACGGCGGCGGCATCAGTCAGCTCGGCGTGCAGGCGCTGGGCGTCGGGGCCGGTTTCGTTTGGGCCTTCGGCGGCGGCCTGACCATGTTTTACCTGATCAAGCTCGTCTTCGGACTGCGCGTCAGCAAGGAAGAAGAACTGGCCGGTCTGGACGTCGGCGAGCACGGCATGGAGGCCTACTCCGGTTTCCAGATTTTCGTCACCCAGTAACCGCTGCCCCGACGGGATGGACAGAACCCCATGCTTTCACAAGGAACCTCAACCATGAAACTCATCGTCGCATACATTCAGCCGGAGAAACTCAACGACGTCAAGCAGGCGCTCTACAAGGCCGACGTGCACCGCATGTCCGTCACCAACGCCGTGGGCTGCGGCCAGCAGAAGGGCTACCACGAAATGTATCGCGGCGTGGACATCGAAGTGAACCTGCTCAAGAAAGTGCGCATCGAGATCGCCGTCAACGAGGAATTTACCGAGCGCACCATCGAGGCGATTACCGAGGGCGCGCGCACGGGCGCCATCGGCGACGGCAAGATTTTCGTCATGCCGATGGAGCAGTGCATTCGCATCCGCACCGGCGAGGAAGGCGCGGTGGCCGTCGGCTGAGAAAAAACGGTGGGGCTCCCGGAGCCGGCGGACCGCGGCGAGCCCCTGAAACCATGCCACTGTCCGTCTCACTTGTTCCCCCGTAGGTCGATTTCCGGCCTGCGGGGGATTTTTTTCGTAACATATCCGTATCGGGCCGTTTTGAACCGACAGGCCCGCGACGTGCGTCTTTACATCGGACTACACTGCCACTGCATCGGAGGTGATTTATGACCGCTCGAATGACCGGGTTGATGATTCCCGCGGCGGCCCTGCTGGCTGCGTCCCTGCTCGTCGCCGATTCGCACAACCAAGCGAACGATCCCACCGGCATCGCCGGAAAAATCCCCGCACCGCAATCCCTGTTCGACGGCAAGACGTTCGACGGCTGGACCACCAAAGCCGGCGAACCGGTCACCGAGGGCTGGGTTGTGCAGGACGGCTGCATCCACCACAAAAGTCGCGGCGGCAATATCTATACCGAAAAAGAATACGGCGATTTCATCTTCCTGTTCGATTGGAAAATGTCACACGGCGGTAACTCCGGCATCAAATACCGCTGCGATGCGAAATCCATGATCGGGCCGGAATACCAACTGCTCGACGATGCCAACCACCGCAACGGCAAAAACCCCAAGACCTGCGTCTGCGCGATTTACGATGTCAAAGCCCCCGCGCCCGACAAGCCCGTCATGAAGCCCGGCCAATGGAACCGCGGAAAGATCGTCGCCATCGGCACACGCTACGAACACTGGATCAACGGCGTGAAGGTCCTGGAAGTCGATACCGCCAGCCGGGAATGGAAAGATCTCAAAGCCAAGAGCAAGTATCGCAAGAATGCTGCGTGGGGGACCAGCCCCACCGGAAAAATCATGATTCAGGACCACGGCGACGAGGTCTGGTTCCGCAATCTGGTGATCATTGATCTGAGCGCTGAGTCCTGAGACGACCGCTCTGCCCGTGCACGCGCGATCCGGCCAACCACGCCCCGCCCTTCAGGGCGGGGTTGTTTTTTTTTGATCCGGGTCACCTTCCGTCCCTTGATTCCTTCGCCCCTTCCAGTTCGTACGCCATCTTGTAATGCGGGCCGGCGGTGGGGATGTCGAACGGGTGTCCGATGCGTTGCCAGCCCATCTTGTCGTAGAAGCCAATGGCCGGGACGCGCGCGTTGCACCACAGCCGGGCGGTTTCCCCCGATTTTTTCAGGTCGTTCAGAGCGGCATCAAGCAGCGTCCGGCCGATCCCCCGGCCCTGCAGGTCGTCCACCGTCGCCATGCCGCGCAGTTGGTAAGCCGGTTCGCCTTCCCACTCATTCAGCATGAAGGAAACGCAGCCGACGTTGCGGCCATCGAGAAATGCTCCGTAGTGACGTGTGGATGGTGCATCGTCGCCGTTGAATTCCGCAGCCGAGCGGGACATGTTCTCGCGCAGCAGCGTCCAGCGCAGCTCGAAAATCTCCGCCAACTTCGCCCGCCGGCAGATCACCGCCGCACCGTCAATGATGATCGCTTCGCCCATGTGTTGGTATAATAGTCGCACAACGCAGGATCGCATAAAGGGCACGTTATGCGTGGTGCAGTCATCAGCGGCATGGGACTTTTGCTCATCTTGGTTGCGACGGTCGGTTGCCGGAACGTGTCGCGCTCGGTTCGGGATGTCGAGTTTGAGAATCTGCACGAACGCCTGTTGGGCTTCGATTACCGCGAGCAGGTGACGCTGACCAGCGACCCGGCCGGGTGGACCGTCTACCGGTACGGCGAGCCGATCGGACAAACGCCGCTGACCCTCGAAATCGATTACGGGCGCATGACCGGCTCGCAACAGGGACTGCGGCACAGCATTGAGAAAACGCTCGTGGTTCAGGAATACGTGGTCGAGGACCGCTCGTACACCGGTGTCCTTGGACAACGGGTCAAACAGAAAAACCTCCGCAATGTCGGTGAACCGCAATACTATCCCCTCGAACCGAAAAAGAGCAGCCGGATATTCTGGGCCAGTGACCTGAGACTGCACGCGCCTTCCCCGTCAACCCTCTTCCAGGTATCGGGGCCGACGGGAGAACAGTTTGAATGCGAGATGATCCTGCATGCGCGCGATCCCGTGTTGCTCGATGCGATGCAGCGCGCCGGCGCGATCGGGTATGGCCCGCCGCCGGACGGCATCGAAGGCCGGCGCATCATTCATCTCAACCGCTGGTATGACCGGCAGCGGATTCGCCAGGTGGTCCGCCACGTGGTGCACAGCGCAGCGCATCAACCTCTCGCCGAACCCGCAGAGTGATTGCCCAGCCCTCCGCTCTCGCCCCTTCGTGCCTTCCCCATTCCCTTTGTCCCTTCCCGCGATTCGCCTTATCATGTGTGCCTGTCCGGACGTTCGGAGACAATTCTGCAAGGGGACGCATGCTTTCGCAGGTTCACAGCTTCGTGTTGCAGGGCATCGATGCTCATGCGTGCGAGATCGAGGTCGATGTCGCCGACCGCGGTTTAACAAAAACAACCATCGTCGGCCTGCCCGATGCCTCAGTCAAAGAATCGATCGAGCGCGTGCGCAGCGCGCTGATCAACTCCGGCTACCCGTTCCCCGTCTCGCGGTTGCTGATCAACCTGGCGCCGGCGGATCTCAAAAAAGAAGGGCCGGTCTACGATCTGCCGATTGCGGTCGGCCTGCTGCTGGCCGGTCAGTCGATCGGCACGACGCGCCATCGCAAGCTGCTATTCGCCGGTGAACTGGCGCTGGACGGTCGGCTGCGGCCGATCCGCGGGGCGATCAGCATGGCGATGCTGGCGCGCCGGATGAATTACGAAGGCATCGTGCTGCCGATCGACAACGCCTCGGAAGCCGCGGCGGTGGGGGGGATCACCGTCTACCCGGCCGACTCGCTGGCCGGCGTGGTCGCTTTCCTCAACGAACAACAGCCCATCGAGCCGGCCCCGGAACTCGACGCCGAGCAGACGCTGGGCGACGCCCGGCCGCTGATCGACTTCGCCGACATCAAGGGCCAGCAGGCCGTCAAACGCGCGCTGGTGATCGCGGCGGCGGGCGGGCACAACGTCATGATGATCGGACCGGCCGGCACGGGGAAAACGATGTGCGCCAAAGCCCTGCCCGGCATCCTCCCCCCGCTGGCGCGCGATGAAGCATTGCAGACCACCTGTATCTATTCCGCGGCGGGACTGCTGACCAAGGGCCAAGCCCTCATGACCCAGCGCCCCGTGCGCAGCCCGCACCACACCGCCAGCGCCCCGGCGCTGATCGGCGGCGGCGCCATCCCGCGCCCCGGTGAAGTTTCCCTCGCCCACCACGGCGTGCTCTTTCTCGACGAGTTGCCCGAGTTCAACCGCATCGTGCTCGAAACACTGCGCCAACCGCTCGAAGACGGCGTGGTCACCATCGCCCGCGCCCACTCGTCGATCCGCTTCCCCGCACGGTTCATGCTCGTCGCCGCGATGAACCCCACGCCCAGGGGCGACTTCGCCACCGACGAAGTGTCGCAGCGCGAGATGGATAAATACCTGTCGCGCATCAGCGGGCCGCTGGTCGATCGCATTGATATTCACGTCGAGGTGCCGCGCGTGCCGTACAAACAGTTGACCGGCAGCGGGGACGGCATGGATTCGGCCACGATGCGCAGCTCCGTCGTCGAGGCCCGTCGCATCCAAACCGGGCGCAACGGCGGGCCCACGCACACCAACGCGACACTCAGCGGCCGCCGGCTCGATCAATTCGCCAAATTAAACGCGCAGGGCGCGGAACTGTTACGCCGTGCGATGCACGAGATGGGGTTGAGCGCCCGGGCGTATGACAAGGTCCGCCGCGTCGCCCGCACCATCGCCGACATCGAACGGGTTGACCAAGTCACCGAACACCACATCGCCGAAGCGATCCAATATCGTTTGTTGGATCGGAAAGTGTGATCGTGTGTTACTCCCTCTGGGTACTGAGATAACCGGCACCGTCCTCGTGTTCGGCTGGGCAATGCGTTTTTCACGTCCTGATGCTTTTCGATCGTACGAATTCGGCAACGCAATACACGTTATCTTCTGATTCGTTCAAGTTTTTCCTGTCCTGCCATCATTGCCGAAACTACGGCTCTTGTGATGTTCTGTAGGCCCTGTTCGTACTCTCAGATCGTTCGGGAGATTTTTTTGCAAGTGTGTCGCAATTGCTCTTGACAAAAGTTCGACGAGGCGTACTATATTCACCAATGAGAACAATCCGGTCCTGTTTTGGACCGGTCTGGCAGGTGAAAGACCTGGAGATCACGAATGCAAGCGATTTTCCAATATGAACTTACGGCAAGTCTCCAAAATTATGTCGAGGCGATTTACTGGATTTCCAATTCCAAGAAAGCCGCCCGGGCCAAGGATATCTCCGAGCGGATGGAGGTTGGTAAGTCCTCCGTAACCGCGGCGTTGCAAACCCTTTCAGAAAAAGGAATTGTGAATTACGCCCCGTATGACGTGATTACGCTGACCGAGGCAGGATTGGCCGTGGCCCGGAAATTGGTGCGTCGGCATGAGGTCATCCGTGACTTTTTTGTCCGGGTGCTCTCGGTCGATTCCGAGGAAGCCGATGCCGCAGCCGGTGCGATGGAACACTCGGTGACCGACACCATTCTGGACCGCCTGATTGCCTTCATTGAGTTCGTCGAGCGCTGCCCGCAGAGCGGTACGGCCTGGATCAAGGACTTTGGCTACCACTGCGACAACGATGCCTGTTCTGGTGATTGTGACTTGTGCTTAGCTGACAAAGATGCGCAAACGACAGAGCAGGGCAACGAAGCGGCACAGCTTCGACCTTCTCTTGCCCGGTATGGCGTCGGTGATCGGCTGGTGTTGATCAAAGTCGATGATGACTCGCCGATGAAAGAAAGGTTTCGCCAGATCGGTGCGCAACTCGGGGCCGTCATCGAAATCGAGCATATCGATAACGACATGCGCACGATGCAGATCAAACTCAAAGGTTACCACGAACAGTTAGCGATTGAGGAGGCGGGAAAGGTATTGGTCCAACCCGTCCAGGGACTTGTTGCCGCACGTATCCAGGCCAACGACGAAATCAATAACAAAGACGAAGCAACACGAAATGAGTCCATGTGATGAACTACGTTTTAACACTACAGCCCGGGCCGACGACGCTTCGCAGCCGGCAAGTCTGCGGACTGGCGTCCCTGGATCAGCTTCAAGTCAAAAAACTGATGCACGCCTTAAGGTTGCATTCCGTGGATCGTGTCGGGTGTTCCGACGCGCGCGGCCAGAAGAATGGTCGTACGGTGGCAGACGGGCGATGCAAGGAGGTTTCTCAAATGTCTAATTCCGCTATGTCCTCGCGCCGCGCCCGCCAGGCCGGCCTGACCCTGATCGAGCTGGTCGTTGTGCTGACGATCCTGGTCGCCATTGGCGGCCTGCTCGTGCCCGTGATCGGCAACGCGCTGACCCGATCCCACGTGGCCACCTGCGCCAGCAACTACCCGGAAGTCACCAAGATGCTGATCACCGCCGAGGCGACCCGCGGCGAGTTCGGTGATGGCTGGACGACCGGCGTGTTCGGCGTTGGCGCCGGCGCAGATGATCCGGTCAACAATTCGTCGGCGAACACCGATGGTGGCGGTTACGCCAACGGCGGCACGGGTGGCACACTGGCAGTCGGCAACCTGGCCACCGATGAAGTCACCGCATTGAACGACCTCGGCATCACCACCGTCTACAACCACGGTGACCCGGCGGCTGCCGACTACGATGTGACGTTCAACGCGGGCCTGACAGCCGAGACGCTCAGTGCGACAACCGACGTGATCGTCCTGACCGACACGCAGGCCGAGTTGATCTACCTGCAGACCGGTGGCAGCGAGAAGTACATCTGGCTGGGTATCGATAAGACCTGGACGTTGCTGGGCGAACTGACTCCCGAGCCGCCGTCGCACTTCGGCGACACCGAAGGCGCCCTGCCGCACCAGTCCTACTCCCGCTTCGGCGCGATCTTCCAGGTGGCCGATGCGAGCGGCAACCCCATGGCCAAGTTCCGCCGCGTCAGCTACTGCATCGACGGCGACTTGTTCGAGACCGGTGATAATCACATCGGTATCCACTGGCAGGAAGTTCACGGCAACTAAGCCGACTGACTGGACTCCTTATTCAACTGAGCCGTCCCGTGCTCTAGGGGATCACGGGGCGGCATTTTCCGTTTTTGTCAACCGACGACATGGTCCACAAATCAACACCATCACGATACTCCGGGTGCAATGGACCGCACCGACATCGTGCCGCCGCGCTGACGCTGATCGAGTTGGTTGTGGTGCTTGTCGCGCTGGTTGCATTAGGTACATTGCTGGTGCCGATGTTCGATCAGACAACGGACGATGCTCGATCCGTCACGACCGATGAAACGCTCTACCGGGTGCGCGATGCGATCTCCGGCAGCGGAGGTTACGCGGAACTGATGAAGCACGCGCGCAACACCGGCGGGACGATTGTGGGATACGGCGCCGGCCTGCCCTGGCCCAGCTCCGCAGATATCCTGGGCGGACGGGTGGATCATCCTCAACTCTACTTCCTGTTCACGTCGCCGGGCAGTATCGAACCCTACGACCCTCACTACCGGGTTGGCTGGCGCGCCGCATGGCTCGACATCGGATCGACCGGCCGTTACGTGGTCGACGCAACCCGGGGCTTTACGACCAGCTACGGCGAAGACGATGACAGCGCGCCCTTGGATGCGTGGTTTAATCCCATTGTCATTCAGTTGCCGAATACGGTCAGCGGTTCCATCACGGATGAGGAAGTTGAAGCGGTTCGTCTGGTCAGTGCTGGCCCCGATGGCATTCTCGATACGCCCACAAACGTATTGACGCCGACAGTGGCACAGAAGAACGATGACGTCGTGCTCTACCTGCGACGGGAGGATCCATTTCCATGAGCAGTCGCACCGGAAGACAAATGGGCTTGACGCTGATCGAAATGGTGGTGGTGCTGATCATTCTCGCCACGGTGGGCACCGCGGTGATTACCCAGACCGCCGGGCTGACCGACCAGGCGCGATTTGATTCGACAGCCCTGTCACTGGAGTCATTACGCGACGGCATCGTCGGTCGATCAACGCTGCCCGGTGAAGACCCGACTGCCGTGCCGCCGGGATTCGTGGCTGACGTCGGTCGCTTGCCTGAAGCGGGAACGGACCTCGACCTGGCTGAACTTTGGGATCGCGAAGCGACAGCCACGCCGCCGGCCACCTTTGCGCTTCAACCGTTAACGGGACTTGATGACGATCTGGAGTTGGCGTGTGGGTGGCGCGGTCCGTACATCCGCTGGCCGATTGGCTCCGATGAAATCCGTGACGGGTGGAGTCAGCCTTTTGACCTGTTTCATCGTGATGGGACGACTGTGGACCAAGCCAGCGATGTGATCGGTGCGATCAGCAGCGCCGGATCAGGTGTCGGGGATACGTTTGACGTGACACTGGACGACGTGGTGTTTGTCGATGACGGTGAAGGAATCGACCTGACGACCGGCGTTCTGAGTTTGCAGGTCCAGTTTGAACTGCCGGCATCGCCGACCCAGGGACAGTATGTGGTTGTCCGCGTGTATGGGCCTGACAACGGCACGGCGGCGGTGGTGGCTCAGAGCCAAGCCCACCAGGGAACCTTGGGTGCCACGCAAACCATTACGGTGGATTTTACGCCGGATGCTGTGGCGATCGGCCCCAAACTGCTCAGGGCGTACCAATGGAACTCTTCGACCGCACCCTTGCTGACCGATGACCTGACCGCACACCCCAAAAGTGAAGCGCGACGTGTGACGGTCATCACCGGCGGAACGAACTGGCCAGACCTGAGCTTGGAAGGACAGTAACAATGCGTAGCGGAAGAATTAGATAACGGAGTAATTGACTGACCATGCCCCGACCGTCGACCACACTCATTCTGATCACCGGTGACCGCTGGATCCAAGCCGATCTTGACGGCAATGCTGCCGTTTCCATCAAGCAAGGCGAATCGATCGACGCGACATTCGATCAACAGATCGATGCGGCGATGATGATCTCCGGTAAGGTCGGCAAACGCGTCTGGGTGATGAGCGATCGGTTGTGGCTTGGCGAGGTCGACATGCCGCCCGGGGCCACGGTTGGCCTTTCGGATGCGGAACTGAGCGAGGCGGCGGGTTACGAAGCCGAGGCGGCGGGGGGGCTGCCGGCATTGGAATCCATCACCTCAGCCAAGCGCATGCGGACCGATGGCGATGAGCGTTTCCTGGCGACCCAGGCGCCGCGCGAGGAACTGATTGCCATTGCTGCGATGGTGAAGAAACGCGGCGGCACATTCGAGGGATTGTTGCATCCTGCCGGATTGCCCGAGCCGCTCAATCTTGATGCGAACACCGGGCAAGCTACAGCAGAGTACCAGACGCCGCGACCGAAACGCTGGTCACGCGTGGAGTTCTGGCCGGACGGTGTTGTCGTGGTCAACATGAGCCACGATCGGTGCGAGGTGCATCCGACCGGGATGCTCCCGACGGTCGAGTGGCGTCGTACGGTCAAATCGTTGATCGCGGTGACGGACGCAGACGACCCTTCGGCCGGAGTTGAATACCTGGTCGGCCCTGGCGTGAAACCGCGCGGCGGAGCGATGCTCGAACCAACCCAGGGCAGTCCGCGCGCTCGTTGGTCCGTTGAGCAAGGCGATTCGAAGGAGCCGGTCACTTCGGCTCTGGATCTTTCCAGTGATACTGCGTTGGAACGATTTGCCACCTGCTGGGTGCAGCGACTTGCTGCCGAAGAGCCAACCGTCGCGGTCATCCGAAAGCCCAAGCTGCCGACTGGCCCGTGGGCGCAGATTGCGGTGGGCGTGGCTGCGGCGTTAATCGTCGGATTGGTCGTCGGATTGCAGTACGTGCAGAACCAATCCACGATCGCGGAACTGGAGTCAATCACCGGGCACACCAACAAGGACATGCAAGCGATTTCCGCACTCAAAGATGAAGTGAGGAAGCTGGAGATCGAGCAGCAACGGGTAAAGAAGGAGCAGCAGAAACTGGCCAACGAGTTGGCAAGAGAGAAGAAGGCCCGCCAGCAGCGGCTCGCCAGCCAACCGAGAGCGATTGACATGCGACCCCGTATCGCGGCACTGCTTGATGCATTGGCCGATGCATCGGACGACCATCAGGTCGTGCACACGCTGACAGCTCAAAGCCCTTCACACCGGATCGAGGGTGTTGCCACATCACCGGCGGCAGCCGTTGGTTTTAACCAACGGATCAGCGAGGCACTGAGTAAGCATTGGATCGTGTATCCGGCGAAACTCACACCCGTTGCCGGGTTTGACACGGTGGCCTGGCAGTTCAGCATTCTCGTTGAGCCCGTCGGGTTGCATCGGGCGCAGCCAAAAGCTGCACGGGTGAACAGAAGAATGACGAGGGACAAATGAACAAGCGCCCACTCACCAATCGAGAGCGTTGGTTGCTCGCCCTGTTGCCGGCGGGGTTGATCGCGATTGCCTCGTTCATCGTGCCCATGGGTGCGACCAAACGGGCCAAACTCGAGAAACAGGTCAAAGCGGCGCCCAGCGATGAGGAGGTTCATCGACAGATGGCAACGCTGAGTCGTAAACGCTCTGAACTGGACAAGACCTTAAAAGTGATGGAACAGACACTTGCACAAACCCGCGCAGAGATCGCCGAGATTCGTTTCCCATCTGGAACAACCGGCGACTCCGCACCGCCGATTGCTCAGCGGTTCAAGCACCTGATCGACCACCTCGAACAGCAGAAGATCGCGCTGGTCGCCACGGAAGTGGTCCAAGAAGCAACGCCCGGTGATACAAACGCGCGCCGGGTTTGGGCGCTGACACTGATGGGCAGTTGGCCGCAGATGGAATCGGCGCTGAGCGATGTTTCGCTGGTTCCGCCGGGCCTGTGGATCGATTCGCTGACGATGGAAGCCATCAGTCAGCGTACCGCACTGCGACGATGGCGGATGAACGTTTCAGCCGCGGCTGCTCCGCTGAAAGGTGGGCGTTCATGAGCAAGGCCGGGCAACCCGATCACACCATCGAACCGGGCAGTCAGTCCAATGGCCAATGCCCTAAGGAATTAGCGGTCCTGTTGGCCGACTGCGTCCGTCATGACGCCAGCGACCTTCATCTGATCGAGGGGCATACGCCGTGCCTGCGCGTGCATGGGCCGCTGCAGCGCATCGGTTGCCAACCGCCAACCGAGCGGGCGCTCATGCTCGAGATCGTCCGGTTTCTCCGCCCGTCATTCGATATCGAGACAGCGGGTAGTGCCGATGGTTCGTTCTCCGCGCCCGATGGGACGCGATTTCGATTCAACATCTACCAGCGTGCAGGCGGGTTGGCGATCGCTCTGCGTCGATTGGAGGATCGCTTCCGTTCACTGTCCGAGTTGGGCTTGCCCGAGGAACTGTACAACCTGTGCGATCTTCCCTACGGCCTGGTGGTGGTCAGCGGTGCAACCGGCGCCGGCAAGAGCACCACGCTGGCCACGCTGATCGATCGCATCAACCGGCAGCATCCCTGCCATATCATCACGATCGAAGATCCTGTGGAGTACGTACATCAGTCGGCCAAGGCGCTGGTGAATCAGCGCGAGGTCGGCCCCCACGCCGGCAGCTTCAACGAGGCGCTGGTTGCGAGCTTGCGTCAGGATCCCGATGTGATTCTCGTGGGCGAAATACGTGATGCCAACACGATCCGCACCGCGATCACGGCTGCCGAAACCGGGCACCTGGTGTTTACTACTGTGCATGCCAGCGACTGCGTCAGTACGGTGGAACGCATGGTGGGTGTGTTCCCTGCCGACGAGCAGGACGCGATCCGCCAGCAACTGGCGCTGGTGCTTCGTGCCGTGGTGAACCAGCGGCTGCTGGTGGCTGACGGTGATGCGGCAATCGCTCATGACTCGAACAGCCCCGAAGAGAAACGGCATACACGTGTGGTGGCCAGCGAAGTGGTGATGGTCACCCAGGCGGTCAGCCACCTGATCCTCTCCAGCCGCAGCGCACAAATCTACAGCGCGATGGAATCCGGCGGGTCGCTGGGCATGCAGACGCTCGAGCAGGACCTGGCGCGGCTGTGGGCCAAAGGGGTGATCTCCGAGCGCACCGCAATCGCCGCCGCCAAGCGAGGCGAGATTGTACGCGAGCGATACGACGACCTGGTGGGCGGCGGTACGACTTCACAGGCGGGTAACAGGAGGCCGACGGGGCGAACGAAGGGGGGACGCTCATGACATCGGCTGACCCGTCCCTGCATCCGATAACACCAGACGATCCGAACACCGAACGGCGTGACTCGACGCGTCGCCGCGCGCGAGGTGAGATCGATCTGACCACCGAATCGGGACAAGTGATCCGGTGTTGCCTGGTCGATGTGAGCGACACCGGAGCCCGGCTCAAGCTCAGCGACACGCCCGAGGAACTGGCCAAGGGTCAACAGGTTCTGCTGTCGCTGGTGCATGAAGGCATCGAGGGTGCGCCTCAGCGCGATGGGATCGTCGTCTGGCTCGACGGTGCCAGTCACGATGCGTCGCTCGGCGTGGAGCTGACCGATGGTCCCAGCGTGGCATTGGAAGCGATCGATATCGACCGAGTTAAAATCGATGCGCCGCTGGCGCTTCGTTTGGAGGTGCAACGGGCAAAACGTTGGCAGGTCTTGCCGTTTGCATGCGATGCGCATCGCGTTATGGTCGCCGCCTCGGCGATGCCGAAGCCGCGTGTCCTCACCTCGCTGCAACGGTTCTATGGCTTGGCGCCCGAAATCCATCTCGCCGAGCCCGGTCGCCTGATCGCGGCGGTCGACCGTATCTATGCCGGCGCCCCTGAAACACCAGCTTTCGCTGGCAGGCGCGGCATGTCAATTGACCGCGGAATGTCGCTCGACCGCGGCCTGTCAATTGATCTGGATGCCGGCGTGACCACAGGAGACGATACGGTCTCTCTTTGTGATCGGGTGCTGACCGCCGCCGTCGTGCAGAATGCCAGCGACGTTCACATCAACAGCTACGAGAATGAGATCCGCATTCGTTTCCGCATCGACGGACAGATTGAAACGTTTCTTGAAGTCGCCCCCGAGCAAGGCGCTGCGCTGATCAGTCGGGTCAAAGTACTCGCCGGGCTGGACATTGCCGAACGCAGAGCGCCGCAGGACGGCCGCATGCGCCACGAACATGGTAACCTCGACATTGACATCCGTGTCGCGTCGTTACCCGCCAAGCAGGGTGAGCGACTCACGCTGCGACTGCTCGCTCGCGAGACCGATCAACTGACACTGCCCGCATTGGGTATGAGCGAACAACAATTGGCTTCATTTAACGATGCCATCCGCAAGCCACACGGTCTGATCCTTATTACAGGCCCCACCGGCAGCGGTAAATCCACCACGCTATATGCGGCGATTCGCCAGTTGATCCAGGAATCGGCGTTGAACGTGATCACCATCGAAGACCCGGTCGAATACCAGATCGACGGCATCACGCAAGTCGAGGTCGACCAGAAGGAGAAGGTCACGTTCGCCAAGGCATTGCGCAGTACGCTGCGTCACGACCCGGATGTGGTGATGGTCGGTGAGATCCGCGACGCGGAAACAGCTGACATTGCAGTCAAGGCGGCGCTCACCGGTCACCTTGTGTTCAGTACCTTACACACCAACGATGCTCCCGGCGCCATCACCCGCCTGCGCGATATGGGCGTGCCGCTCTACCTGGTCGGTGCAACACTCCGACTGGTGATGGCCCAGCGTCTTGTGCGACGCCTGTGTTCCAGGTGTTCCAGGCCGACAACCTGCACGCTCGCGCAAGCCGAAGCGTTGGGCCGAGAGGATTTGGAAAACAAACCGATCGAGCAGGCCACGGGCTGCATGTATTGCGCCAACCGCGGCTACAGTGGCCGAATGGGTTTGTTCGAGGTGTTGCCCTGCGACGCCGAACTTGCCGACCTGATCGCGCGCGGCAGCGAAGAACAAACCTACATCGAATACATGCGGCGGCGCGGTCTGCCACGTCTGACCGACGATGGGGCTCAGAAGATGCTGGCCGGTCACACCAGCATTGAGGAAGTCCTCCGACACGTTATTAACACCGGCTGACCCGAACACACCCACCCATGTCGACCTTTAACTACGCCATCCGTGAACGCAGCGGGCGATCGACCAAAGGCACCGTCGAAGCGTCTGACCTCAGCGCAGCCGCTGCGCTGTTGCGTGAACGCGGCGCGTTGATCCTCAAGATCGAACCGGTCGGCCCCGCCTTGGGCGGTCAAGACAAACGCGCTGGTGCACGCAGTACATCGCGCACTATCGGCGGCCAGTCATCCCGGTCAGTCAGTAAGCCGCGCTCGTCAACCATCGAACTGGGGCTGCGTCAGATCAGTGTGTTGCTCCGCAGCGGGCTGACGCTTCTGGAATCGCTGCGCATCATTGCCGAGCAGACGACCAGTCATTCCATGCGCCGCGTGATGGATCAGATTGCTTCCGATGTCCGCACCGGCCGATCGTTTACCGAGTCGTTGCGTGCCACCAACTGCTTCTCGCGCATCGTTACTCAGCTCAGCGAGATCGGTGAGCAAACCGGCCAACTCGACATGGTGCTGGAACGTGCCGCCGAGTCATTGGAGCGGCGTCGATTGCTCAAATCCCAAATCATCTCCGCCATGCTCTATCCGACCATCGTGCTCAAAGCCGCCATTGCCGTCACCATCGTGATTCTCGTGTATGCGATCCCGAAGCTGACGGTTTACCTCAAGGCGTTGGGCAGACCGTTGCCGCCGATGACCCAGCGACTGGTCGACCTCAGCCAGTTCCTGATCACCGAGTGGCCGATGATCCTCGGCGTCTCATTGCTGGTTATCATCCTGTTCTTCGTTGCCTATTCGGTTCCGATAGGACGCCTGGCGATTGACAGCTTTCTGCTGCGCATTCCCCTGATCGGCTACATCCTTCGCACCGGCGCGACCGCGGCTTTCAGTCGGTCACTGTCGATTCTGCTATCGAGCGGGATCACAATGATCGAGGGCTTGCGCACCTGCCAGGACCTGCACAAAAACCGTCGGCTGGCGCTGGCGATCGCACGCAGCCGTGAAGCGGTGATGGCCGGCGACCCGCTGTCACCGGGCTTTCAGTCGCGCGGCGCCTTCATGCCCATGCTCTCCAGCATGATCGCCGCCGGTGAACGCTCGGGTCAACTCGAGCAAACCCTTGCCGAATGCGCCACCTTTCACGAACAACGCCTCTCGGCCCTGATCCGGATGCTCTCCAGTGTGCTGGAGATCGTCGTGGTGGTCGCCGTCGGCGGTATTGTCGGATACGTCTACATGGCATTCATGATGGCCCTGTATGGAGCTGCACTTTGATTCCAGTACTTTTTAACTCAAACCGTTACACGCGTTACTGCCCGGTGTTCCTGGCGGTGGTGCTTTGCCTCGCATCGATCACTGCAGCGCAGGCGCCTGCACCCAACGACCCGACCGTACCGCCCGAAGCGTTGCGCGAGTTCATGACAAATACGGACAAGAACCAGTCCAAGTCACCCCGCGGATTGGTCGAGATCGAGGTCGGCGAGAACGGCCGCATCAGCCGCGCGCAATTTGTCAACGCGCCGCTCGTGCGTGTTGCGGAGGCGATCGGCGAGCACCTCAACGCCAACATCGTTGTCAGCAGTGTCGTCGCGGATCGTACAGTCACCCTGACCATCCGCAACATCAACCTGGAAAACGCCCTGCAAGCCATCGCCGTTTCCCAGGGGCTGGTCTCGCGGAAAGATCGCGATAGCGAACTCTACATTCTCGCCAGCCCGGAAGACGTACGCCGAGATGTATCAGCGCTGCGCTCCAATCGCACTGAAGTGTTTACACTCCTGTACCCCAACGCCACCGATGTGGTCCGGACGATCGGCGAGGTCTTCGGCGATCGCGTGGTCGTCGCCGAAGACGACAACACGATCGATGAGACACTGGACGACCTGGAAGACCGCTTCAAACGGTTCGACTTGATCGAGGAGCGCAGCCGCGGCTTGATCGGATCGATCGGCGGCACGAACGTTCGGTCAACCTCATCCAGCACCGAAAGCAGCAGGCGTGATCGGCAGCGATTCAGCCGCGATAACAACATCGCCCGTCCGCGTCGTCTTCAGGCCGACGAAGATCTCCCCGAGTTGACCGCAGACGAAGCACAGCGCGTGATCGAAGCGATGCGGGGAGACCGCGACGCTGAAAACGTAGCCCGGCGGATTGCCAACCGTAATGCATTGACCTACGTCACCGCGATCCAGCGGCTCAACAAAATTGTCGTGCGCTCGGGTGATCCGAAGATACTCGAAGAGATTGCCAGCGTGATCCGACGTCTCGACGTACCCACGCCGCTGGTGCTACTGGAGGTGCGTGTTCTGCGCGTCGATCTTTCCGACGGTCTGGAGACCGGCTTTGACTTCGCTTTCCAATCGGGCGATCTCTCCGGCGCCTTCAGCCAGGGAGAGATCGGCGCTCCGTCCGGCGGTTCGCTCCTGCCCGGCGGTACCGGGGTCAGCGCCAGCGCCGGTATATTCCAGGTCGTCTCCAGCAACTTTGCCGCGCGACTGGAACTGCTCCAGACCAAAGGTCGCGTGACCTCGCTGGCCACGCCAATCCTCCTGACGGCGAACAACGAGGTCAGCCGCATCTTCTCCGGTGAACAAATTCCCATCGTCGTCGGTTTCACCGAGCCGCAAGTCATCACCGGTGAAGGAGCGACCACCACGCTGGCTTCGACGCCGGTGACCGAGCTGCGCGACGTGGGTACCGACCTGCTGATCACCGCGAATATCAACGCCGACCGCACCGTCACGCTGCGACTGCTTCAGGAAACCAGCACCGTCAACGAAGACGGAGCGACCATCCTGGTGCCCACCGGCACGTCGTTTATCAACGAATCCATTGATACGGTCGCCAGCCAGTCGGCCAGCGGCACCATCGTCGCACGCGACGGAATGCTGCTCGCCTTCGGCGGTTTGATCGAAGAAACCGAAACCGACACGCGACAGCAGTTACCGATCCTCGGCGACCTGCCGTTGGTCGGATTCCTGTTTCGTCGGGAGTCCTCAGAGATACGACGCAGCGAACTGGTCGTTCTGGTTCGCCCCTACGTGATGAACACACCCGTCGAGGGCGATGCGATCAGTCGCAATCTCCTCGACTCACTGAGCATCCATCCTTACCGCCCCGGCGAGGGAGGCAGCGAAGGCACAAAGGACGACTGGGGCGTGTTCAGGGATGAGGCCCCGTCCTTCGAGCGGTCGCTGTTCGACACCTTCCGTTACCACACCGCGCCTTCACTCCATGGGAATACCGGTAATGAGTAATCCACGAACATTACGCCATGAACAGATAGCCGGTAGCGCGGCGTTCTGCGTGATCGTCGTGTTCCTGCTGATCGGCTGCGGCGCCACCCCGCACACCTCCCGCGATGTGGCAGCAGCATCCGATCGCGGCCAAACCGATCGACTGCTGAAGGTCGATGGAGAATCGATCGTGCTCGGTGAAGCGGTCGGTCGAACACTCACACGCGATGCGTTCATGTCGCGGCTCCGTGAGTTCACTGCCAAGGGCCAGTGGTACGATGCCATGCAATGGTGCGCGACATACCGAGACCTGGCCGAGCAGACCGTCACCGCTGCCGGGAATGCACCCGATCCCGCGGTCGATCTGGCGGCGATGTATCTCGACCAATCAGCCAAGCCCGGCCGGGGCGGTTGGCGGGCGCTGATCGAAGCACGTCGCACCGATCCCGGTCGCTTTGCACAATACGACCGTCAACGCAAAGCGGCCTGGACACCTGCACGCCGCGGTCAGTTTGAGGCGCTTGCCAATCTGGAACCGCCTTCAGATATGGCTTCACCCTGGCTGGCCGTGGAAGCACTGGCTTTGCGAGGCAAGTCCGCGTTGGCGATGGGGCAACCCCAGGCGTCCGGTTCGGTCTTTCGTGCCGCCGCCGCGAAAGCAGACGGATGGGATGAACACGTTGCACGCCGCATGCGCCTCTTCGCGGCGCTCGCTGCGCAATTGCAGAACGACACCGGCACGGCAATGCAGTTACGTGAACAGGCCTTACAAGGAGTGGTGATCGATCAGATCAACCATCCGACCACCCTGCGCCTGGCGATCCGCACCGGCAGCAAGATGGATCCGATGACGACCGCTGCACCGGGAACGCCTTCGATGAGGTCGATCCGTAATCGTCTTGGTGACATTCTCTTCGACCGCGGTGCACCACAGGCGGCATTGCTCGCCTGGCGCGAAGCGGAGACCGATCCGGGAAGCAAACCCTCAGTCAACCGCCTCCGTCTTAAGCAGGCCCGGGCACTGGTCGCATTACGCCAGTACGGTGCTGCAACGTCAATGCTTATTGGTGTCGCTCAGACCGACCTGCGCGCCGAAGCGTTGGCGACACTCGGCCTGGTGCATATGCAACGCGGACAGGTCCGGCAGGGTTTAACGATTCTTCGTGAAGCTGCCACAACCACTCGTGCTACCGAATACCCTCAGGTTCACGCCGACGCCGGATTGGCACTGCTGGCAACTGGAGAATCAGACCTTGGACTCCAGTTGCTCCATGGTGCTCGGCAAGCGTTTGAGCAACAACAAGACTGGGAAGGGGTACGCACCACACTTCAGAACGAACTTCGCCACGCGATGCATTCCGGCGATCATGAACGCTCCCAGTCACTCCGCCTGGAGCTGGCTCAGGTGGAAAGCCGACTCGCCACGATTCCGCGCGTGCGTGAGTAACTTTGTTGTTCAAGTCTTCTTAAAACGTATAAGAATTTAGTCGATAAGATCCCTAGTATTGGTACAAAGGGTCTAATCGGCATGGGCGACACCAAGCTCAACGCGAATTCCCAGTGGACCTGGCCGGCAGCGACTTTCACTGAGTTGCGCCTACCCAGTTATTACGGATGGATCATTCTCGCCGGAACCCTCGACATACTTTTAACCACGGTAGTGCTCTCACTGGGAGGATCGGAAGCCAATCCGATCGCTTCCGCAATTATTTACACCTGCGGTCTTTCGGGCATGGTGGCGTACAAGTACTTCATCGTTGGCCTGGTTATTCTCGGCTGCGAGATCGTTGCCAGAACCCGTATGAGTGCCGCCCGTCGGCTGGCCCAAATTCTCATCGTGATCCACTTCACACCGGTCATCTGGAGTTCGGGCCTCCTGCTCATAATCGCTACCTGATACATCGACGAAATGACGAAGCAGAAGGGGTTCCCCAGTACCACACATTGACGGTTTCGTCTCGATATCGCAGTGTATTCGTTCTGGTTCAATAGAGATGCCTGCTGGATCGAAAGCGTAAACGCATAGCCGGTTCGCAATGAACCGGAATATCGTTCCGGTTTTTTTCAAAACCGGCTCTATGGGATGGCTCCCCGGGCTACGGTTGAATGACGATCACATCGCCGGGCTTGGTTTCAAAGGTCAGCAGTTTATCTTTGTCCACCTTGTCCAGTCGATCCCATGACTTGTTGTGGGCAAGCCGCAGGGGTCCTGTTGTAAAGGGATTGCGCACGCGGAGTGTTCCGCCGCGCTGGCTGGTGAGGCGCACGGGGCCGATTTTTCCTTTGGCGATTCGCGCTTCGACAAGGAACCCGCCGCGCGCGAGCAGTTTGAACGCGGCGTCCCATTGCTTCGGCCAGGCGGGGAACAGGCGGATGACCGGTTCGCCGCCCGGTCGGGCCGGGAGCGATTGCAGCAGCGCTTCGGTCAGACCGTAGGCCGCGTTGCCCAGGCGCTGCGCGCCGGGGGTGCCCGGTCCCTCGCGCAGCGTCATGCGATTCGGCAGGACCATTGGCGGGCCGGAACCCTTCCAGTCGCAGTAGTTGTTGTAGGGATTGGTGATGCCGTTGTAGATGAATTTTCGCGCGGCCTCGGCTTTGCCCAGTCGTGCCGCGGCGACCGCTTCCAGCCCCAGCACGTTCACTTGCACATCCTCGGCGATTCCATCGGCAAAGCGCCGGTCGAAAGTGTTCACCGCGCGCTCGAACATCTCCGGATCGGCGGTCTGGGTTTCCAGTGCGCAGAGGTTGAGAAACTTAACCGGATAGTACGAGGGAAAGGCACGATCCACCAACGAAGGCCGACAGCCGTTCATCCAGAAGACCGGCTCATCGGGTTTGCTTTGAAGCAGGGCGTTGGGCAGTCCGCTGTGGGGCAGGGGGGCCAGGCGCTGCAGCGTTTGCTTCCAGGCCGTGCGCAGTTCGGGATCGCTATCGAGGATTTCCGCAGCGCGGATGGCGCGGGTCAGCACGCCGCGCGTCGCGGCCAGGAAGCCCATCGTGTCCTTGCTGCCGTAGGTGCTTTCCATGTGGCTGACGCGGTGCACGTGCAGCGTGCCGTTTTCATCGGGCTTGAGGTTGGGATAGTTTCGGTAAAACTCGGCAGCGCCCTTGAGCATCGGGTAGGCCTGTTTTTCGAGAAAGGCGCGGTCGCCGGTGTGCTGGTAGGCCACCCAATACTGGCAGGCCAGTTGTCCCATGCTGCCGAACAGATGGACCACGTGGCCGGTGGGCGGGTTGGCTTTCGTATCGTACGCCCATCGGCCCTTGTGCCACCGGCCGACGCCTTTCCAGTTCCATCGCGTGCACTGGGGGTGGCGGGTGTAGGCGTAATCCAGAAAGCGCTGCGACGCTTCTTTCCAGGGCTTGCGGAACAGGTAGAGATCGCGCATTTCCGAAGCGATGTCGTCGGGCAGCGGCTCCCAGCCGTTGAAGAAGGAGATTTCTCCGATGAAGATACCCTTGCTGCCCCATTGCTGGCGCGCCGCCAATGCCGCCGAGTCATGCATGCCGTGGTACATGTTGAACAGGGGCTGCATCAATTCGACATGGTTCGCCGCGGGAAGTGCGCGGTAATACATCGACAGGTTGTGCCACCACTGCTGACCGCCCCACATGCGCAGATCGCCGTTGGTGTTCCACAGCATGCCGTTGTATTTCATGGGAAAGGTCCCGCGCGACGCCGAGCCCATCAGGTACAGCCACCACGTGAAATGGCGCTCGACCAACTCGGCTTTGCCGTCATCGCTGGAAAGCCGAATGTAGGATCGCGACCAGAAATCGTGCCACCAGGCGGCGGTGTTTTTGGCCAAAATATCGAACGGCATTGCCCGCGCCTGGCGCAACTGCTGCAAGGCGCGCTGACGCACGGGATTGGGTTCGCTGAATCCCGCGGCGCTGGCGATCAGCACCGTGATCGGTCCTTCGGCCGGGCCGGCGTTCAGCGTGACCGTAGCCGGATTGCTGAACCGGGAAATCGCCTCCCCGCCCTGCACGGCAATCGCCACCGCGGTGCTGCATTGGTAATCGTCTTCGGTGAAATGTTGCGTCAGCAGGATGGCGTCGTCCTCGGTAGCGAGGGTGGACTTGGCCAGGTGACTTTTCGTACGAATCAGCGTGCTGCGCTCCCGGGTCAGCGCATGGTTTTGTTGGCTGTGGAATTTGTGAGCGTAACGGAGTTTGCGCAGATCGATGCGGATCGGTTGGGGCGTTTGGCGCTGGTCGTCGATCTGAAGCGCGATC
>JANQHK010000070.1 GCA_028282685.1 Phycisphaeraceae bacterium | reverse complement strand
CACTTCCAGCGGGCCCTCGAGGCCGTGGAAGCCGGCGTCCACAAAATCCGCCTCAATCCCGGCAACATCGCCGATCGCAAACAGGTCGAGCAGGTGATTGCCGCGTGCAAGGAGCGGTCGGTGCCGATCCGCGTCGGTGTGAACGAGGGCTCCATCGTCGAACGCAAGGACAAGCAGAAACGCCGGAAGGAACTCGGCGGCGTGTTCTCCGATCAGCGCCACGGCCACCTGCTCGCCCTGATGATCACCAAGCTCGAGGAATACCTCGACATCTTCTACGAAAACGATTTCTACGACATCGTGATCTCGGCCAAGAGTCCCGATCCCACGCTGGTGATTGAAGCGTACACGGAAATTTCCAAGCGATTCGATCACCCGTTGCATTTGGGCGTGACGCACGCCGGCCCACGCGAAACGGCCATCATCCGCTCCTGCGTGCCGCTGGGGACGCTGCTGGCCAACGGCATCGGCGATACCGTGCGCATCAGCTACGCCTCCGATCCGGCCGAGGAAGTCACCGACGCGTTGGAAATGCTCTACTGCCTCGATCTGCGGCAACGCCGGGGCGTGGATCTGATCGCCTGTCCGACCTGCGGACGCATTCAGGTCGATCTGTTCACGCTGGTGCAGGACGTGCGCGCCAAACTGGATGCGGAAATCACGCTTCCGATCAAGGTGGCGGTGATGGGTTGCATCGTCAACGGCCCGGGCGAAGCCGAGGGAGCGGATGTGGCCATCTTCGCCGGGGATCGCCGCGGGATCATCTACGTGCAGGGCGATAAGGTGGCCAACGTGCCCGAAGAGCAAATCCTCGATGCGCTGCTGGACGAGTGCCGCAAGTTCGAGCAGCGTGTGAACGCCGGCGAAGCGCAGTTGGGACAGAAGACCGTCGAGATCGCTCCGCCCGATCCGATCGGCGAACTGGGCTCGGGCTTCGAGAAAATCGCCCGCCACGAGGTGGAGCAGACGACCAATCTGACCGTCAAAGGCCAGTAAAAAGTCTGAAGTCTTCGATCACAAATCCCCGGTGCCCCGAGCCCGCATCTGCACCGTCCGAATAACCTGCATTCCTCAGAATCGTTACAAACCCCCTAAAGCCACCGCTACGGGGCGTCGATATCAATTGTATCCTACCGAGCGCAAGGAGTGAGCTCATGTCGACGACCCTTCGGACCCGCGATCAGGACCACCGTGATTTCCCCCGTTGCCAGGTGCCGACCGGTTATTGCCGGGTGCGCGTCAAGACCGGACCCGGCGCGGCCGGCAAACATCTCGGCCATTGTTACGACCTGTCGGCCAGCGGCATGCGCTTTGAACTCGATGCGCCGTTGGCTTACGGGGAAACGGTGGAGTTCGAGTTGTCGCTGACCCGGCCCTGGCATTACACGGTCAAGGGGCGTGGGCAGATCGTTCGGTATCACGACCCCGACGAACTCGGCCCGGTGCGCATGGGAATGACGTTCACCACGCTGGAAGATCCCTACGCCCGCCTGCTGCTCGACTGGTACGTCTACGAGAACCTGGACCGCCCGACCAGCCAGGCCGCGTAAACGTGGGGCGCGTTTTCCGCAATTTGATCTTTTTGTAACCCAAGCCGCCCGGTGCGGCTTTTTTTTGTTGACCTGCAACGCATCACAACGAACAATATAAGTGTGGACTGACCGTTAGCACGAAAGGAGGTGTGCACGACTGCAAACCATCCCGGCTGCCGGTCACAGCCGAAACCGACCCGAAGCGGATCATCGTTATCATCGATCATTCATATGCTTCATACTCGGGTCGGTTTTTCTTTGCGCTTGGGCCGAGGGTTGCGATGGCGACCAGCGGGAGCGGTCGAAATCCCGGATAGGATTCAGGTGGCACCGTAATACACATCGCAGGGCAATTCGGGCAACCGTCGGCGAAGACGCTCGGCCAGCTTGTCGAGTTCGGCGTCGGCCAGCGGCGCGACATGCGCTTCAGCGGGACGCCGGGCGACGGTGTACAGCTGAACCAGACGAATGTCGCACCCGTCGCAAATCAGACCCTCCAACCGATCCAGATACGCGGAAAAGTAATCGTCGCCAATCGCACTGCCGTGCAGCCGTGCGAACATGGATTGGATCACGATGGGCCGGGCCCGCCCGGCTTCGGCGATGTTGTTCAACACGCGCTCGAGCGGCACGGAGCTGCGGTCGATCTGCCGGTAGTATGTCTCGGTGCCGGCGTCGAGCTTGGCCCAGATTTCTCCCCGATGCCGATCGAGCACCGACAAACCGCGCCGCACCATCGGATCGTCGAGGCGCGTGGCGTTGGTCAGCACGGCAAGTTTCACCTCCCCCAGCCCCGCCTCGGTTTTTACCTGCGCGGCGATTTCACACGCACGATCAAATTGCTTGCATAAGGTCGGCTCGCCGTTGCCGGAAAAGGCGATGTCGTTGATTCGTCTCAGTTGCGTTGGCACGTCCGTGAATTCGGGATCGCTCCAGATCGCGCCGCCGACCGCGTGTTGCACCATCCACGCCAGTTCGGCGCGCATCGCTTCGAGATCGACCGGCGGCTTTGGCGCCTCGGCGCTGCGATCCACCTGGCAATAGACGCAGTCAAAATTGCAGAGTTGATCGGGGTTGAGATTGATGCCGATGGACAGGCCCGCGCTGCGGCGGCTGATCACGGGGTAGACATAGCGGAAATCGCGCCATTGACGGTCGTGGCGGGTAAAGGGGGAACAGGCGGGGGGGCGATCCTCGGTCATCGCGGCATTATACCGCCGCACGCCCCGAACCGCGGTACTTGTCGCGCGTGTGGACCGCGGCCATCAACAGGTGACGCAGCCGGTCCGTTGCCATGCCCTCCAGCGTGGCGCGGTCGAAATCGAGCGGAATCTCCTCGAAATGCAGCAATCGCTCGATGCACTGCCTGCGATCCATCCGGCAGATGTTGCGGATCAGCGTGTTGAGTGCGTTGTCCGTGGCCATGGCTCACCTGAAGGAAAGGTCGTTCGCAGTTATCATCGGCCGGATAACGGGCCGACTTGGGGTCGGCCCGAATGGAATTTGAACCCGGCCCCATCATGCATACGGACGATCTGGATTACGCGCTTCCGGAAGATCGCATCGCCGCCGTTCCCGCCGATCGGCGCGAGCAGGCGAAGCTGATGGTGGCGTCGTGCGCCGATAATGCGGTGGAGCATCGTCGCGTAGCCGACCTGCCGACTCTGCTTCGGGCCGGGGATTTGCTGGTGCTCAACCGCACGCGCGTGCTCCCGGCGCGGTTTCCCGGGGTCCGTTCCGGCACGGGCGGGAAAGTCGAAGGCCTCTACCTCGGCAGCGAAGCGGAGGGCGACTGGCGGGTGCTGCTGGAATCGCGCGGAAAACTGCAACCGGGCGAGCGGATCGATCTGGCCGAGGGCGAAGCGCTGGAGTTGATCGAACGGTCAGCCGATGCGGTTTGGCGCGCCCGTCGGATTGGAACGACGGACGCGCCGGTTTTGTTGGAGCGCATCGGGGCGATGCCCCTGCCGCCGTACATTCGTCGTCGTCGCGCTGATCGGATCGCAGGGGATTGGGAGGCGTTGGATCGTCAGCGTTACCAGACGGTTTTTGCCGATCGCCCCGGGGCCGTGGCTGCGCCCACCGCCGCGCTGCACCTGACCGAAACGTTGCTGGGCGAGTTGGCCGATGCAAAAATCGAAACCGCGATGCTCACACTGCACGTGGGGCTGGGCACCTTCGCCCCGGTGCGCAGCGAAATGCTGGACGCCCATCCCATGCACAGCGAGTGGTTTGAGGTCCCGGCCGACACGCTCGATGCCTTGCGCCGGGCGCGCGCCGAAGGCCGGCGCATCATCCCGGTGGGCACCACGTGCGTGCGCGCGCTGGAATCGCTTCCCGATCCGCTGCCGCGGGACGATTACGCCACGGAAACCGACCTGATGATTCAGCCCGGCTTCGCATTCCGTTACACCGATGCGCTGATGACGAATTTCCACCTGCCGCGCAGCACGCTGCTGGCTCTGGTGGCCGCCCTGACCGGTCTGGATCGACTCAAAGCGCTGTACCAACGGGCCATCGACCACGACTACCGCTTCTACAGCTACGGCGATGCGATGTTGATTTTCCCGGAAAGCAACGGGGAAATTTTGACTGGATAAACAGGATGGGACAGGGATAAAGAAACGGTTATGAATGACAGGGCGTCATCAATGACGCCATGGGCTCTGACCCTGTCTATTCTTTTCAGTCATCACTTCACATACAGGCCGGCGATCTTGTCCTGCTCGTCGATGGTGATGGTGAACAACAGGGGCTTTCCTTTCTCGGTCTCCACCATCACTTGGTAGGCGTGCATTTCCGGCCGAACGCCGATGCGCAGCCGTTGGTGTTGCGTGATGCGCATCGCCCGGCCGTGCTCGATGCGGATCGGCTCCATGACCTTCTGCAACATCTCCAGCGGCAGCACGGAGGTGAGATTGTTGTTGAATTGCTCGTACACCGCCTGCTCCCGACCGGCCAGAAGATCGTCGATGACCTTGGCGATCGCCTCGCGGTAATCCATCCAGTCCTTGTCCTCCTCGACAGCGGGCGGTTCGGGATTCTTTGGCGGTTCGGGCTGTGTCTCGACCGGCGGCTCCGGTGTGTCCGAAGACTCGGCTTGATCGGACTGCTGAGTTTCCTTCGGCTCCGGTTGCACCGGCGGTTCGATTTCTTTCGGGTCCACCGGCAGCGGCGCCGGCGGTTCCGTACTCTTCGGCGGAACTGTCTGGCCGTCGGGCTCGGGTTGATCGGGCGCCGATGCGGGCGGTGTGGCAGGTTCGGGCGTTGCAGGAGGGGCCGAAGGTGCGGGAACCCCATCGTCCGGCGCGGGCTGGGGCGGAAGGGGACTGTTCCACAGAACCAGTTGACGCTCGATGTTGTTCAACCGGCCTTCGATGCGCGTGTTGGCTTGCACCTGCAGGTACGCCGCCACGGCCACGATGGCAATCAACACCACCAGCAAAACCACGCATAATCGATCGCTCATGTCCGCTCCTCCGTTCGTGGTGGGAATCGAACCATGATAAGCTAATTTTTATGGGTGGTGAAACCGGATCGATCTGGAAACACTGGTTCGGGGGCCGTGGAGCGGATTCGCCGCGAGGTCGGCTCGGTCGACGCGCCGAGCGCGCCGCCGCCCGTCATCTGAAAAAGCACGGCTACCGCATTGTGGCGCGCAACCTGCGCAGTCGTCTGGGTGAGATCGATCTGCTGGCCGAGCGCCAAGTCGACGGCGCCATCGTGGTGGTGGAAGTGAAAGCGGCGCGGAACGAAAACCCGCCGCCCGAAGCACACGTCAATGTGCACAAGCAGCGCAAGCTCACCGCCTTGGCCGATCAACTGGTGCGGCGACACCGACTGGAAGAACGCCGTATCCGGTTCGATGTGATCGCGGTGGTCTGGCCCGACGGCGCCCGCCGTCCCGCCCGCCTGACCCATCACGAAAACGCATTTGAAGCGCGGATGTGAAGTTCTCGGGCGATCAGTATGCGATCGTGATTCCGCCGTAAGCTGCCACACCGCGATGGGGTGACTGGAGTAAAGATTGGCATGGGACAAGCCGTTTGCCTTCCCTGCGCCAGACTATTTCAAGTCAAAGAGTTGGTTGCTATCCGGCCCGAACCATCCCAGATCCAATTCCAGCGCGGTTTTGGCGTTGACGCGCAAGTGGGTCAGGTAGGGAGCGGAAAAGTCGGGTCGTTCGCTGGAGACGTGCCCGTCACACCAGGCCACGTGTGTGGCGCCGAGATGGCGAAAGTGGATCGTGGGATTGGGCCGATGCGAAGAGGGTTTTCCGGGTTTGAGTTGCCAGAAAGGCGGTTCGCTGAAGGAGTAGGCGATTGGTGTTGCTGCGCCTTGATGGTTCTGCAGGAAGGCAGCATCGGTGAACATCACCGTCGAACCGGGCGCGGTCACCTTGTTGGTCCGGGCGCTGTGTTCGCATCCCTTGCCAAACGGTGCGAGCGAGAACACGCCGAACACATCGTAGCGTCCGCCGATGTAGGAACTGTTGTAGCCGTAACCCCCGCAACCGGCTTCGAATCCCGCCCCCTGTCCCGCCTCGTTGTAGTACTTGCTGAACGATGGGCATTCCTTCACTTTTCCGGATTGGCCGAGGTAATCGCGTAACGGCCCCAGCGATGGATCGAAGATCTCGTTGGCCGAGGAACGCACGCCGTGCCATCGCTTCAGATTGCTGCTGTTGAGATCCGGAGCACCGATCACATAGTAATCGTCATTCTCCTGGGCGTATCCGATATTCGCCAGCGCGAGTTGACGAATGTTGGACCTGCACACCGCACCTTGCGCCGCTTGACGGGCGCGCGACAGTGAGGGAATCAAGATGCCGATGAGCAGGGCGATGATTGCCACCGCCACCAGTAATTCAACCAAGGTGAAACCGTTGGACGGGTTCCAATGGATTCGGGTTGTGAGCGTTTGCTTCGACATGGTCGCAGGTTTCTTACGGTCTCAGGTTGCGCCGACGCCGTATCAGGCATCCGGCCAATCCCAACAACACCAGACCGGTCGGCTCGGGAACTTCACCCAACGCTTGCACGTACATCACTTCCGTGGAGAACGAACCGAACTGGTCGGCTTCGGAATCGCTGACCGTCCGTATGCGTACATAGGATATATCGGCCAACGCCACCGGATTTCCATCCATATCGATGGCATCGGACAGGTCGACGCGGTCTCCGTCAAGATGGACATCGGCATATCCGTACAGATCGTTGGTCTGTGCGGTCAGCTTCCAATGGTCATCCCGGTAGGAATCGGCACTGCCTTGGCCGCTCGTGTCGTCACCGGCCCACGCATAATCGATGGGCAGTGGGCCAAGCCGCGGATCGTGATTGTTAAGCTGGCCCTGGTCGACCATATCTTTCATCCAATCGTAGTTGCCCGGTTTGATCAGGTAGAACGTTTCATCAGCCCAGCCGTCCACCGATGCTGTGGGGGCGGTGGTTTCACGTGCGACCTCAATGTAGCCGGGCTCGTACCAACCCGGTTGATCGGTGTCGCCGTCCGTTAGCGGGTTGCCCATGATGAGCAGGTCCATCACGCCTTGGCCTTGGTTGATGACGGGGTCGTTGAACCCGACTACCAGTCCTCCGGGGTCGATCCCCTGGTTCACGTTGTAGCCTCCGGTCAGCCAGCTTGGGATGGGATTGGTATTGTCGGTCCAGTTTCCCAGTGAAACGCCATAGATGCTGGCGTCGTCCAGAGCGTAGGCGGGATTCAGCCAATCCGGATTGGCCGGGTTCTGGCCCAACTCGAAATAGCCAACGAAGTCGGCCAGCCGATCGGCGGATGCCGGAGCGATGGCGGTGAACAGCCAGGCGGACACGGTCAGAAAGATCAGAGTCGTTTTCATGGCATGTCTCTCTCTTTGGGAACTCGGTTGCAATCGTTGTGACGGAACGGCCAAGGGCGAGAGCGACCTTTCGATCCCTCGCGCCGATTTCTCGGTTTATCGGTGACACCGACGGCGTACGGCCATCGTCAAGCCGCCGCCGATCAGCAGCGCCAACGAAGCAGGCTCGGGCACGCCAATGGCCAACACCTGGCTGATCGGGTTGGCATCGGGTGCAAAGGTGTAGTCGTAATTGCTGGTCACTGCGTAAAGCGTGTTGCCGTTCAGGCCAATCGAGCCAAAGTAGATGCTCTCCTGCGCTCCCTGTGCGCCTGCTTCGTCATTCACCGTGGCGGCCGTGTAACGAAGCGTACCGGTCGCCAGGTCGTACGCATTGATTGTCTTGCCTTCGGTGACAAAAATCAGTTCGTTATTCAGAGCCAGATAGCCCGGGCCGGATTGGGTGTTGGCAATGAGTGTGGCGTCGTCCAGGGTGACGCTGCCGCCGGCCAGATCGGCCGCGTCGAAGCGGTAAACGGCCGAATCGTTGAAGTGGGCGTAGTAGAGATTGCCGGAAGCATCCACCGCCACACCCCCGGTGGGCCCGCCGATCACGCCGATCTGAGTGGTTGCGCCGGTACTCCAATCGATGGTGTGAATTTCGGTGCCGTTCTCAGAGCCCAACGGATAGGGACTGGCAACGATGTAGGTTGTTCCGCCGGGCGCGACGGCGGCATCGTAAGTGCCCGACAGAGTGGATTTTTCGGTATATATGCCGCCGCTGACCACACCGGTGCTGGAACCCGCGGCCTCGGTAACGGAGGCGTAACTGGTGGTATAGCTGGCGTAGGTGTTGCCGTTGTAATACGTAACGAATGCCGGACCGGCATTGGACCCGACGGTTGCAAGATCGACCACCGCCTCGCTGTTAACATCGATCGAAACCACGCGGTTGTAATCGAAGTAGTACAGCAGCCCGTTGTCGTAGGCCAGCCCATTTCCGAACTGGAACATGCTGCCGCTGAAGAGTGTATCGATGGTTCCGTGATGGGCCTGGACGCCGGCCCATGCTCCCGAGGACCAATTCAAACAAACGACAGCAACCGCGATCACCAAGGCCTTGAACGATGCGCAACGACAACCATAAAACATGATAAAATTCCTCGCCCCGATTCGCGCGGGGCAACGCTTCTCTCGTCCGGCTTCCCATAAAAAAATACCCGCCTCGCGCAGGCGCGGGCGGGTTTGATAGTCTGAATGCTGTTTCAGAGTTCAACCGCCGGCGTCCTGTTACCGCGAGGACACACGATAGTTGCATCGGGCAGGTCTTCCGGCTCAGGGCTTACCTCCGGCCGCCTTCCCGGCGAAGCGTTGCACTTCACCAGTGGCTGTTCGGCCGGACGCGTGACCCATTACGGCGGCGCGTCCGCGGGGGATTTGAGCCAAGTGTTCAGTTTTCTGTGTTCAGTGTTCTGGAACAAGGCCCTGAAAACTGAATTCTGAAAACCGAAAACCTAACTCGCACCCCACTTCCCTTTTCATCCCGATCGAAATCGGGACACCCGATACGTCGGCCAACATACACACACCGCGCATGCAATGCAAGCGTAATTTTCAAACGCGGTTTAATCCTGCGATTTGTCTTTGATCCAGGGCGCTTGGGCGACGGTGTCTTTTTTCAACACGGTGCGGCACGTGGCCACAAGCTCGCCCTGTCTGAGCGAAAGGTTCATCACTTCCACCACACGGTTGCTATCCACCGGGTAAACCAAGTCAGTTTCCAGCAGGATGTTACGGAATTTCTCCAAGAACTGTTTCTCCGCATGTTCCGCGGAACCGTACTTCTGGATCACGCGCTCGATCACGCCCTCCGGCATCCACAAACGTCCGCCGCGCATGGCGGTCATCTCGAGGCGCGACAGGCCGTTGGAGCCGGCGAACGGCTTGAACTCGATACTCATCACCTGATTCACATCTTCGGCTTCGATATCCGCGGCCAGGGCGAGAAAACGCGGCTCGATGGCGACCATGATCTGTTTGATTTCCTCCGGAATGCGCGAGGGTAACCGGTGCGTGCGCAACCGGTCCCGGCGATTGGCCAGCCAATTGGGCAGACGCGTGGCGATCCAACTGTTGATCTCGTCCTGTGCGACGGTAATCGTCCACGGCTCGCCGAGCGGGCGCACCTTGGACAACTCCGAGGGCAGGCGATTTTCCAGTGATTGGCCCTGCATGGTGAATTGCGGATCATCCACCCGGTATTCCTTCCAGTAGGCCGGCTTGCTGGACCAGAGCCAGATGCCCCAGCTGACCACCGCGATCACGACAAGCAGCATCAGCAGCATGAAACGGCGGAGTGGGCGACGGCGGTGTGAGGTGCGATCATCCATGATGCATTTCCGTCGGGTTATTGCGGGGGCCTTGCGACGATCAGCGTGTCGTTCTGTCCGCCGAAGCCGAAGCTATTGGATAGAGCATACCGCACTTCGGCATCGCGGGCGACGTTGGGCACGTAATCGAGCGGGCAATGGTAGTCGCGCTGGTCGTCGCGGAGGTTGATGGTGGGGGGGAGTTTGCCGTCGCGCATCGCCAGGATGCACGTGATCAGCTCCACGCTGCCCGCCGCGGCGATCAGGTGGCCGACCATGCTCTTGATCGAACTGATCGGCACCTTGGCCGCGTGACCGCCGAACACCGCGGAGACGGCGCGCGTTTCCTGCTCGTCGTTTTCCGACGTGCCGGTGCCGTGCGCGGAGATGTAGTCGATCGCTTCGGGCTGGAGTCCGGCATCTTCCAGCGCGTCGCGGATCGCCGCGATCGCGCCGCGCGCTTCGGGGTGCATGTCGGTCACGCGGAACGCATCGGCGCTCGATCCGTAGCCCAGCACCTCGCCGTGGATCGCGGCGCCGCGCCGTCGCGCATGGGCCAGCGATTCCAGCACCACCATGCCCGAGCCCTCGCCGAGCACGAAGCCGTCGCGCGTGGCGTTGAAGGGGCGCGAGGCCGTGGCCGGGTCGTCGTTGCGGCCGGACAGCGCGGTCAGCCGGATGAACCCGGTCATCCCCAGCGGGTGGATCATCGTGTGCGCGCCGCCGGCGACCATGACATCGGCATCGCCGCGCCGCAGGATTTCCACCGCTTCGCCGATGGCCTGCGTGCTGGCGGCGCAGGCGGTCAGGCAGTTGTACGCCGGCCCGCCCACTTCCAGTTCCGCCGCGAGGTGGTAGAGCGGCATGTTGGGTTCCTGCTCGATCTCGCGCCAGCGGTCCATCTGTTGCGATGCGGCGGTGGCCCATTGCGCGGTATCGATTTCGCGCTTGGCGGCGTTCCAGCCAGCCAGATTGGTCGCCACGTAGTTGAAGAAATCCAGCGAGCCCTCGCCCGAGCCGAGGTAGATCCCCACGCGATCGCGATCGAGTGCGCCATCGTCGTCGAGTCCGCTCATGGCCCAGGCCTGACGACCGGCCCCCAGCGCAAAGCTGGAATTGGCGCCGGCGTGCTCGTGACGCTCAGGATGCCTGACGAACGGCCGCCAGTCGTAACCGCGCACCTCCGCGGCAAAGGTCGTCGGGAAACTGGAGGCGTCGAACTGTTCGATCGGGCGGATGGCGCTGGTCCCGGCCAGAAGCTTCGCCCAGACCTGCTCCAGGTCCCAGCCCAGCGGGGTGACGCACCCCATGCCGGTGATGACGACGCGCTCGTTGTCGCTGCGGTTCATGCTCATTCAGACCTTCCTGAGGATCAGCGCCGCGTTCTGGCCGCCCATGGCCGTCGTGCAGACCAGCGCATGTTCGATGGCGGCGTGACCGGCCTCGGCGGTGGCGCAGTTCAGTCCGTCAATCGGTTGATCGCAGTTGATCCGTGCGGGGATTTTCTGCTCGCGTATCATTCGCGCCGCCAGCGACAGATCGATCGCGCCCGATCCGGCGAAGCAGTTGCCGATGTACGGCTTGGCGCTCCAGAGCGGAATGGCGTCCAGCGCATCACCGAATACGCTGCGCAAAGCGGCGGCCTCGGCGCGGTCGTAAGCCGGGACGCCCGAGCCGAACGGCGCCATCAGGTCCACCTGCGCCGGTTCGATCTGCGCTTCGCGCAGCGCGGCGCGGATGGCGGTGGCCAGGCCGCGCCCCTGCGGATCGGGCTCCAGCGAATTGCCCTGCGGGTAATAGGTTTGGCCTGCGCCGAAACCGATCAACTCGGCATAGGGCGTGACGCCGCGGCGCTCGGCGGTTTCCGCGGATTCGAGGATCACCAACCCGCCGCCCTCGCCCATCGCCGTGCCCGCCGCTTCGGCATCGAAGGGGCGCACGGCGCGGTGGGGCTGATCGTTGCTGTTGGTGCAAAGGCGTTGCGTGTAATGCTGTCGCAGCATGCCCATTTCGTTGAGCTTGCTTTCGGCGCCGCCTGCGAAACACATGTCCGCCGCGTTGCGCTGGATCACGCGCAGCGATTCGCCGATGCTCAACGGACCGCTCGCCTCGGCGCAGGTGATCGTGTTGCTCGGCCCCTGGCAGTCGTGCAGGATCGTCACGTGACACGACAGCATGTTCGGTAGATATTTCAAAAGCCACAGCGGCGTCAGCTCGTTCATCCCGGCCCGTCCCCAGGCGCCCAGATCGAACTGGCCGTCTTCATCGCGCGCCGTCGCCAGGGCGTAGGTCAGTTCGTTGAGCTCCGCAGCGATCAGTCCCGCACCGATGTTGCAGCCGGTGCGCGTGGCCGGGTAGGTCCGTTCGTCGTCCGGCTGGGAGCCCGGGCTGATCAGTGCCGCATCGCGCACCGCGGCGTCGGCGGCGCCCATCGCCAGTTCGATGTCCCGCGCCATCAGCTTCACCGACTTGCGGTACGACTTGGGTACGATTTTGTTGGCCTTGAAATCGCGCACTTCGCCGGCGATCTGCGAGGCGAAACCCGAAGGATCGAACCGCTCGATGCGGCGGATTTTCGATTCACCGGCGCAGACGGCTTCCCAGAGCGGATCGATGCCCACTCCCGCTGCCGTTACGGTTCCCAATCCGGTGATCCAGACGCGTCGTGACATGCCGGTTTCCCTGGCGTTCGGTAGGTTGATCAGCATCTTAGAAAGATTTGGCGCACAGGCCAAGTCGCTTGGCCATGGTCTATAATGCATGACATTCGGAAAGGATCGTGCGGTATGTCCAAGCAGATCGTGGTCGGAATCAGCGGAGCCAGCGGCGCGGTGTATGCGCAGCGCACCGTGCAGTTGCTTGTTGAAGCGGGCTGCGCGGTGCATCTTGTGGTCTCGCCGCTTGGCCAGCGCCTGTTGCACGACGAACTGGGCATGGAGGGCGTGGACCTGGCGCGGCTGGCCGGTCGGGCCGACCACGGCGTCACGCTGCACCATTACCGCGATGTCGGCGCGCCGATCGCTTCGGGTTCCTTCACGCACGACGGGATGATCGTCGTTCCCTGCTCGAACAACTCGCTGGCGGCCATCGCCACGGGCAACAGCAACAACCTGTTGCACCGCGCGGCCAATGTGGCGCTCAAGGAGCGGCGCAAGCTGGTGCTGGTGCATCGCGAAATGCCGCTGTCGTTGATCGAAATCCGAAACATGCAACAGGTCACCGAGGCCGGGGGCATCGTCTGCCCGGCCAACCCCGGCTTCTACATGCTGCCCCGGTCCATCGCTGAACTGGTGGATTTCGTCGTCGCCCGAACGCTGGACCTGCTTGGCGTGGAGCACGCTCTGAACGTGCGCTGGGAAACGTCGGAGGCGAATTACCGCAAATCGGATTAACCACCAAGAACACCGAGGATACCAAGGGAAATTTATAGACAGGATTAACGGGATAAATCGTGGATGAATGAAATAGAAACCTCATCCATAGTTATCCTGTTCATCCTGTCAATTGATTTTTTTCTGTTTTTCATGGTGCTCTTGGCACCTTGGTGGTTTTTTAATTTTCCTGTCTAATAGTCGTCATGAGTCGATCATTCATCTCCGCGCTGATTGCCATCGGCCGCGATATCAAGCTCGCGCATTCGGTGTTTGCGTTGCCGTTTGCCTTGCTGGCGATGTTCATGGCGGCGGCGCGGCAGATCGATCGTGCGGGGGGCTTGCCGCGCTGGGGCGAAGCGGGCCTGATCGTGCTGTGCATGGTGCTGGCCCGGACGTACGCCATGCTGGCCAACCGGTACGTCGACCGCGCCATCGACGCGCGCAACCCCCGCACCGCCGGACGCGCCCTGCCTGCCGGTCGGCTGGGTGCGCCGATGGTTTTGGGCGTATTGATCGGTTGTGCTGTGGGATTGGTCGCGGCGGCGGCATTGTTCGGCGTGGTCTATGACAACTGGTGGCCCGTCATCGCTTCGCCGATCGTGTTGATCTGGTTGGGTGTCTATGGCTATTTCAAACGGTTCACGGCGGCGTCGCATTTCTTCCTCGGCGGGGCGCTGGGACTGAGCCCCATCGCCGCGGCCCTGGCGATCCATCCGCAATACCTGGTCCGGCCCGATGCCTGGCTGCTCGGCGGATTCGTGGTTCTCTGGGTCGGCGGGTTCGACATCATCTACGCCCTGCAGGATGAAGTCTTCGATCGCAAGGAAGGCCTCCACTCCATTCCCGTCAAACTCGGCCGCACCGGCTCGTTGTTGTTCGCCAAGGCAGTCCACCTGGTCGGCCTGGTGCTGCTGGTGGTGCTCTATCGAACGGTTCCCGCTTTCTCGGCGAACACGATCGTTCCGGGCGCCAACCTGACGGGATTTGTTCTGGCCACGGTGATCGTGGCCTTCCTGCTGCTGATCGAACACCGCGCCGCATCGCGCAATCAATTCACCATGGCCTTCTTCACCGCCAACGGCGTCATCGCGCTGATGCTCGGCGCGCTGGGCATCCGGGACGTGGTGGTGTGGGTGGGGGGATAAATCATTTCGGATTTCGGATTTTTCCTTGCGTCCCATCCGGTTATATCGAATGGTGAAAGTCGGTAAAGTTTCCCGGTCCGCATGAGCAGGCAAGCAGGGCAATTGACGAAAGCGTTCATCCCCGGTCGGGTCCCGGCCGTTTGCAGGAGCCGATTCCATGCAAGTCATCGCAATCGTTAACGAGAAGGGCGGTACGGCCAAGACCACCACCACGGTGAACCTGGCGGCCTGCCTGGGCGAAAGCGGACAGCGTGTGCTGGTGGTCGACGACTTCACCGTGTTCATCTACTTCCAGTTCTGACGGACGCCACCTCAATGACCTGGACTGGATATCTCGTCTCCTTTGCCTGGCGCCTCGCGCTGCTCGCAGCCCTGTTCCTGGTCACCGTCGTGCTGATCGATCCTTACGACACACTCTCCTTCTCGCTTCCGGCCGACCGCGGGGTGATCACGCCCGTCGACGCGCGCCACCATCCTGCCCTGACGCCAAAGCACCAGTTCGACAACGCGATCGTCGGATCGTCGATCGCGGCGCAGATGAATCCGAAGCGCTTCAGTGCCTGGTTCGAAGGAGCGTTCGCCAATATCGGACTGTTGTCGGCCCGGCCCTGGGAGGACAGGGCGATGCTGGAGCTGTTCCTGCGCCGAC
>JANQHK010000017.1 GCA_028282685.1 Phycisphaeraceae bacterium | reverse complement strand
TGCGATCGAGAAACTTCTGCCGCAATTGGTTCTGTGCTTCCGACAGCATGGGAGCCACGTCGCCCGAAGTTTGGTCGATCAGGGTGACCACGCGGTCGTACCGGCTGACCAGTTCGGCATCAAATGCCTCTGTAAGCGTTGCATTGTCCAGCAGGCCCAGCAGCGCCACATCCGACATCAAATCGTTGTGCTTGGCTTCCTGCTCTAAATCGGCGATTTCCACCAGCGGGCCGATCGGAAAATGCTGCGCGTGGGATTCGCCTTTGGGGGAAAACAGTTTGACCCAACTGTCGGCATTGGTTTGCCAGGACACCATCATGCGATCGTTTCGGATGCGCCAGGTATCTCCGGCGCGCGATTCGATCATGGGTAAACGCACGGTGCGCCGGATTCCGCCGGGAAAAATCGCGTCGGGAATGACGGTCGCGCCCTTCTCGAGGTGCAGGTTTTCGATCGGCACATCCAGGTAACGGCAGGCCAGCGCCAGCGCGAAGTGGGGGTAGAGTTTGTCTTCGTATTCCAGCCAGAGGGGAACGGATCGCACCACGCCGTCGGTGTCGGGTTCGTAGGTGACGAAGCCGGTCCCCCGGGAATGTCGGCTTAGCCGCGTGATGGGTACGGTGATTTGGGCACGGCGGCCGGCGGGGCCGTGGCTATGGCCATGCTCGTTGCGCGGCAGTTCCGCCGAGAGCAGATCGACGGCATACCGGCGATCGAGTTCCCTTTGGAACAGTTCCTGCTCCACCTGCCCCGGAACGTTTGATCCGAAAACGTGGTCAAGCCAGGCCTGCTCGGTCGGTTCGCTGTTCGGCGGCAGGGGTTCCCGCAGCCGTTGTTGAATGGCACGGGTTTTCAGCGATGGCAGGATGGACTCGATTTGCCTGGTCTGCGGATCGTTTCCGCCGAGCGATTGGCGTAATGCATCGAGTTTCAGAGTTGGATCGGCGATCAGTTGTTGCATGGCCGCATTGACTGAGGGCGCATCCTGTGGGGAGTAGACGATGTTGACCGGCAGGACGACGTTTTCCGCGCGCTCGATCGCCCGGGCGAACTGCTCATCGTGATCGATTTTTTTGATATTGCCGGTCTTGTCGTCGGGCTTGTATTCAATTCCCTGCGGTTCGTCGAGTAGGAGATCGAAGCCGATGACCTTGGCGCCGGCGCGGTCCAGTTCGTCCACCACGCGCCCCAGGTAACTGCGCGGCCAGGGCCAGCGCCCGGTGCGCGCCAGCGAGTTGTCGTCGATGTCGATGTGAACGATTTTCGCGGACGGTGCGGGATTGAACTTGGCGAACCACCGATGGCGCAGGTCCAGCAGGGGGCGTTCGAGAAAACCGAGGACGCCGAACAGTGTCAGGAGTATGACGATGCAGGTCAGCGTGATACCGATGGCCACGCTGCCGGTGAATCGGCCGGATTTCGCGGTGGATGGGGCGGGGGCTTTGGCCATGGCCTTGCATGATAAACCAGAACCGGCCGCATCCCCAATGCGCATCGGCGTGGCCGTATGAAAAATCCGCCCTTTCGGGCGGATGGATTGAGTCGAGTGGATGGGGGGGGGATCAGGCGATCTTTTTTAATCCGATACCGATTCTCCGCCTCCGCCTCCGCCTTCACCGCCGCTGCCGTTCGAGTCCTGTCTGAACTTGTCCAGTGCGGTGTAGGTGTTGCGGACACGCAGGGAGAGTATATGCCTCTTGAAGATGTCGGCCCCGCTCACTTTGCGGCCGCTGTCGAAGTTGGCTTCGAGGGCCTTGAACGTGCCGGGGATCGGCGGATGTTCCGCGAGGAATCTCTGATAGTCATCGGGGGTGGGGAAGAACTTGCTGACCTGTTCGTTGGAGCTGAGCCAGGTTTCGAAATCGGTGGTCCAGTGGATGGCGTTTTTACTGTTGGACGGATCGCCGAACACGTGTTCTCCGGTGAGCGCATTGCCGTCGAGTCCGCCGTTGGTGCCCTTGACCGCCATCACGCCGGTCGGCGTCGTGACGCGGAAGTCGTTCTTGAAGCCGGCATCGCGCACATCGAAACGCATGCGCCCGTATTTCTTGCCCACGTTGGTGCGAATGATCTTCTGCTCGTCGATTTCGTTCTGGCCGATGATGATGTTGCTCAGCGACTCGATCACGATGGTGGCGTTGGGCCCGGTCTGGATAACGATCGACGATTTCAAACCGGTCTGCACCTCGGCTCCGACGGGCAGATTGGCGCCTTTCTGGATCGGCTTCCAGGGCTGTTCGGCACCGGTGCGGGTCATGGCCCGGCCGGTGACTTCGAGCACCGTCGCGGTCAACGCCTGTGGGGCATTCGGCGCAGGGGTGTTCGGCATGGGCTGCGCCGCATTACCAACCCGGGGCTGTGGAGCGCCGGCGTCGTTATCGGCCTGTGCCATTGCGACGGATGCCAGGCAGAGCATCAATAAGGTGACCATCGCTCGATTCATGGCCGGTCCTCCTGGTAGGTTTCTGAACGACTGATAGCGTCCACAAATTCTATGCCGGACATCGACTGATTGGGCGAGCAGGGTGGAAAAACTTCCAGATAGACCAACTCGCGCGTGGCATAACGTGGATGCGGGCCGATCAGCCGCATCGATAAACCTCCCTGGATATCCAGGATATGGCAGAGCACCTTGGCGACGGTGCCGCGTTGCACCGCCTGGTTGGCCGGCGCGTTGAACGAGTCGCTCAGGTAGCCCTTGGATTTGAGCAGGAGCAGGCGTTCATTGTAGTCGTTGCAGATGTCCTTGCCCTCGTCGAAGAGGAGCAGGCCGTGCAGCGCTTCGTTGTTGGTGCAGATGGGGCGCTCGGCCACCCGATGCCAGAAATCGACCGCGGCGACGGCGTTGGCCGAGTCGTACTCGGTATCCACCGTTTCCTTGACGAGGGTGCCCTGGCAACCGGCCAGCGCCGCCCCCGTCAGCAGCAGCAGGGCCGTGATCTGCCAGGTCTTAAGAACGATCATCACGCGCGTAGGTTGCTCAGAATGCATAGGTCACACCGGTATAAAGGAAGTTTCGCGGATCGCGGTCACCGTTGATGCCCGAACCGGGGAAGAAGATGCCGTAACGAAATCGCAACGTCACATCGGAAGTCAATTGCCAGTCGACGAACACATCGGATTCAAATCCCAGGTAGCGTTCGTCGCGGGTGGCTTCGTTGTGCGGCGCATCGGCGTCCATTTTGTTAATCACGAAAAGGTTGAATCCCGTGCGCAGATTTTTGAACGTGAGATGATTGCGCAGGGGATTGGCGGCGGCGCCGATGCGGAAGAGCATCAGGTTGCTGACGGGGGCGGCGAAGGCCAGGCCCGTATCAGCATACCCGAAAGCGTTGAAGGCGTTGTCGTCGGTGCCGGCGGTGTTGCCGCCGAGGGTGTTGGTGGTGTCGAGGAACCGGTCGTCGTCGCCGCTGGCCAGAATCGTCTCGAAGATCAATTCGCTGAGGTTGTTGTCTTGGAACAGCCAGCGCAGTTCGATTCGGGCGGCCCAGGCCTCGATGTCGTCTTCGGTCTGCGGATCTTCCGGATCCACTCCCACGCCCAGCGTTGAAGAGAGCGTCGAGCCGATCTGATAGACGAATTCGGCCTTGTATTTCAACTGCGGCCAGATCAGGTCGCCCGTCGAGCCGACCCCGAAGTAATCGCTGTCGTAATGGGTGTCGAACGGGAACTCGATAAAGTCCGGCGGCAGGGGCAGGGGATTCTCGACCAGCAACACCCCGTCGTCTTCATCGTTGTTATCGCGCTGGCCGAGGTAGAAGACGTAAGGGCGGTGATCGCGCAGGCCGTTGTACGTCAGCATTCCCCCGAAGAAGAAACGTTGCGTATCGCCGTTGTAGCTGAGGCGCGAGGAATCGATGTCGTAGAAAGAGGATTCGGGCGTGTAGCCCACCAGCCCTTGCAGCTCGATCTGCGGACCGGCCAGTTCCAGCCAGCTGCGCACGGCGTACAACTCGTTGGTGAAAGTCAGACCGCTGGCCCACAGCACGTACTGGCGACCGATCTGGACGGTCAGGTTGTCGGATATGCTGCGTCCTTCCTGGGCACGTATCGCTTCGCGCAGATTGAAGCGGTACCAATAGCGATCGCTGAGCGGGTATTCCAGTTCGTAATCGTCGCCGGTGAAACCGTCATCTTCGTTGTAGTGGCGGTAATCGAAACGCAATCGGCCGTAGAACTGGTGGGCTTGGTCGATGTTCACCAGCGCAAACAGGCGCGCATCGATCCGGTGCAGCAGATGCGTGGCCTGGTCGGTATCGTCGATGGCCATGAAGGCGTAATTGACTTCGGCGCCGTACCCGAACTGCGCGCGCTCGCCGAGACTCAAACCGCGATTCACCTGGAGGATGTAATCCTGCTCGACCTGGCGAAGTTGGCGCTCCAAACGGGAGGCGGCGTCGGCCTGGGCGCGAACCGCCTCGGCCGATCCCATCCAGACTACCGCAGCCGTCACAATCAACAAATAGAGGTTGATACGCATGCTGTGTTTTCCTGGTCCCGTAAAGCGGGGATTGTATGACAAATCCTGTCCTACAGGCAACATGAGAAATCCCCCAATATCACCCGGTGAGGCGATCGGGTACACTGGGGCCGCCTCATCATCCGAATGTGCAGCGGACTGGAGAGCACCGTGGATACGTCGAGCGATATTCGTTCACTCCTGGCGGAGTTGGCGCAAGGGGCCTGTCTTAGCCGCGATCAGACTCGGCAGGTCTTTGGCGCCATCATGACCGGTCAGGCCGAAGACGCCCAGATCGGTGCGCTGTTGATGGCGTTGCAGAGCCGTCCGGGCGGTCCGGTGTTGGATGAAATCATTGGCGCTGCCCAGGTCATGCGTCAGCACGTGCGTCCTATTACCGTTCCCGAAGGGGTGGAGGTGATCGACGTGGTGGGGACGGGAGGGGATCATTCCCGCACGTTCAACATTTCCACCACGGCCGCGATGATCGCCGCCGCCGCCGGCGCCGCCGTGGTCAAGCACGGCAACCGCTCGGTGACCAGCAAGTCCGGTTCATCCCAGGTGCTTGAAGCCCTGGGGGTCAAACTGGAAGTCGACGATGCCACGCTGGAGAAATGTTTGGCCGAGGCCCGCATCTGCTTTGCCTATGCCCCGGTCCACCATCCGGCGATGAAGCATGTCGCCCATGTCCGCAAGCAGATCGGCTTCCGCACCATCTTTAATCTGGTCGGGCCGCTGACCAACCCCGCCGGCGCTCGCAGGCAGGTGATCGGCGTCTACGACAACGCCTTGACCGAACCCTTCGCCCAGGCCCTGCTCGAGATGGGTTCGGTGCACGCCATGGTGGTGCACGGCGCCACGCACGGTTCTCCCGACAACACGCGCGGCGGGTCGGGACTCGATGAAATCACCACCACCGGCCCAACGCACATCACCACCTTGCACGAGGGTCGGCTTGAACACATCCGGGTCCATCCCCAGGACCTGGGTCTGCCCCAGGCGACGATAGCCGATCTTCAGGTCGATAGCGTCGAAGAGTCCGCCCAGATGGTGTATGCCGTGCTGGCCGGGGAATCGGGCCCGGCGCGTCACATCGCCTGCCTCAATGCCGCCGCGGCTCTGGTTGTGGCCGATCTGGTCGAGGACTTGAAAGAGGGTCTGGCACGCGCCGCGGAAGCGATCGACTCACGCCAGGCCCTGGCCACGCTCAACATGCTGATCGAATTGTCCAACGGATAATCCCGTCGCCCGCCGACTCCGATTTCCCCTTCCCCTTCCGGCTTGGTCACTTTTAGTGTCCATGTGATAACATATCCGACATGGGGACCTTCCGAAAAAGCTCCCATTCTTCCCACTGCGAATATCAGGGGCGCCACCGCTTTGAGCACTGGTACCGTGATAATCAGGTCTATTTTATCACTGCTCGTAGCAGAGAGGGCGTGCCGGTGTTTGCCGGAGAAACCGCCAAGCAAGTCTTCTGGGACCGCTTCGAACACTACACGCAACGGCATGGTTTTGTTCCCTGGATAACGTCGCTATTGGACAACCACTATCACACGCTGGGTTATCTTCGCGAGGGTGAACAACTCGGCAAAATGATGCGGAAACTGCATGGATCGGTAGCGAAGTTAACCAATGATCTGCTACCGGACCGACATCGTCCCTTCTGGGCCGACCGCAGAGACAAGGGCTACTTTGATGGTTGTATACGTGATGAAAAGCAATGCCGTTTGGCTTACCGATACACCTTGAACCAAAGTGTTCGCCACGGGGTTGCCGCCGCATGGCAATCCTATCCACATACACGGGTGCGCATTGAATTGGATCGGGGCGTAAAGCGTGCCCTGAAATTGGGAGCGTTTATGTCCGGTGTGCCTTACAAGCGCTATATGAAGTAATTCTGGTTTGGTAAGACATGGTCACTGAATGTGACCACGCCGGATACAATTGATTTAGCTGGATAGTTTCCTGCCGTTGCGTTTACAATGCCGCCAGACGCTGCGCCTTGTCCTGCTCGATCAGGGCCTCGGCCAATTCATCCAGTCGCCCGGCCAGCACCTCCTGGAGATTGAACGAGCGGTTGATCCGATGATCGACGACAAGAGTGTCCTTATAGCGGTAAGTGCGGATGCGCTCACCGCGCTCGGCGGTGCCGATCATCTTGCTGCGTGAGGCGGCGCGCTCGGCGTCGGCCTGCTGCTGGAAGTACTCGTACACGCGCGCCCGCAGCAGCTGCCAGGCCAGTTGGCGGTTCTGATGCTGGCTCTTGGTGTCCTGCATGCGCACCTCGATGCCGGTGGGCCGGTGTTTCAGTTTCACCGCCGTCGCCACCTTGTTCACGTTTTGACCGCCCGGCCCCTGGCTGGTGGTGATGTCCGTTTCCACGTCATCGGGATTGATTTGCACGTCCACGGCCTCGGGCTCCGGCAGCACGGCCACGGTGGCGGTGGAGGTGTGGATGCGCCCCTGGCTTTCGGTCGCCGGCACGCGTTTGACACAATGCGTACCGCCTTCGTAGCCCAGCCGCTGCCAGACGTTTTCACCGCTGACGTTGACCACGGCGCTTCGGCAGCCGCCCATTTCGTTCGGGGCATGCTCCATCACCTGCCATTTCCATCCGTGCTCGGCGGCGTAACGCTCGTACATCTGCAACAGGTCCCCGGCCCAGATGCCCGCCTCGTCGCCGCCCACCCCGGCGCGCAGTTCCAGAATCACCGAGCCGATCGCCCGGTCGTCCGCCGTGACCAGTTCCGAGCGAATTTTTTCGATCAGTTCGGCCGCACGCTGTTCGAGTTGCGGCAGCTCCTCTTCGGCCATGCCGCGCAGCTCGGCATCGTCCGATTCGACCAATCGCTTCAGATCGTCCGCTTCGGACACGGCGGCACGGTATTGCTCGTAAAGCTGACAGATCGGGTTGATCGCAGCACGCTTGCGACCGAGTTCAGCCAGTTTCTGGTGATCGGCGGAGACGGTCGGATCGGCCAGTTGCCCGTCCAATGCCGCGCGCTGCTCGAGCAGTTCGTCCAGTTTCGAGATGAGCCGGTCGTCAGCCATGATGCCATTGAACCATGAAGACCAAAAGGCACAAAGTCAATCGTTGATGGCAACAAATAACCGCGGACGCGCGATGCGCCCACGGTTGGTCATGCTGGATCGTGCAGCTAATCGTTCTTTTTGCCGAAGTAGTTCCCGCCGAAGCGTTTCTGGAACTTTTCGACACGGCCCGCGGCGTCGACAAACTTCTGCTTGCCGGTGTAGAACGGATGGCTGGCGCTGGAGATGTCCACACGCACCAGCGGGTATTCCTTGCCGTCTTCCCACTTGGTCTTCTGCTCGCTGGTCATTGTCGAGCGGGTGAGAAAACGGAAATTGGCGCTGGCGTCCTCGAACACCACCGACTGGTACTTGGGATGAATCTTGTCTTTCATGTCGAATTCCTCGTCATCAATCGAGCCAAGTATTATATCAGGACCGGCCGGATTGCCAAGAATCGTTTGCGGGGCGGTGGTTATTGGCCCGTCATCCTTACGGCTGGGCCGAGACGAAGTGGCCCGGATCGTCGGGGACCTCGATCAGCGGGGGGCGGTCCAGCAGGGCCGCCCGGTCGATGCATTCCACGCCTTCTTCCGTGGTCGCCGTGGTAGTCTGGGCGGCCTGGATTGTGGTCTGGCCGTATTTCTCGTCCAGATAGCTGATCGGGCTGGGCACATCGCCGGTGAGCATGATGCGCTGGCGTTTGCGAACGGGATTCGGCTCGGGCACCGCCGAGAGCAACGCCTGCGTGTAGGGATGGAGCGGGTTGCGGTAAAGCTGCTCGCGACCGGCCAGCTCGACGATTCTCCCCAGGTACATCACGGCGATGCGATCGCAGAAATGCTCCACCACCGCCAGGTTGTGTGCGATGAACAGGAAGCTCAGTCCGAACTCATCCTGAAGGTCGTCCAGCAGGTTGAGCACTTGCGATTGGATGGAGACGTCCAGCGCGGAGACCGGCTCATCGCAAACGATAAACTTCGGCTCCAGCGCCAGGGCACGGGCGATACCGATGCGCTGCCGCTGGCCTCCGGAAAATTCGTGCGGGTATCGCCGGGCATAGTCCGGATCGAGCCCGACGCGTTTCAACAGCGATGCCACGCGATCGTTCAGCTCGCTGCCGCGCGCCAAGCCGTGCACCTGGATCGGCTCGCCGATGATCCGCCCGATCGTCATGCGCGGATTCAGCGATCCATAGGGGTCCTGGAAGATGATCTGCATCTTGCGGCGGTAGGTTTTCATCTCGCCCGCGGAGAGGGCGAACAGGTCCACGCCGCCGAACGTGACCTGCCCGCTCGTTGCCGGTATCAAGCGTAAAAGGGTCCGCCCGACGGTGGTTTTTCCGCAGCCGGATTCCCCGACCAGCCCCAGCGTTTCACCGGGAAACACATCGAAGCTGACTCCGTCCACCGCCTTGACATATCCCACGGTTTTTTTCAAGAGACCGCGCCGGACGGGGAAATGCGTGTGTAAATCGCGCACTTCGAGCAGGGGGGTGCGGCCGGACGCGCTGTCATCGGGTCGAATCATGCTGCGTATTCTAGTTCTGAGCGGGCGGTTTGAACAGCGCCCCTCTCCGCGGCGACCACGCCAAATCGGGGCGGGCTTGTGCTTTTATGTCGGCATATCGCTGGTATACTACATGAACTGGATGAACCGGATTCCACATCTTGGAGATGCGATTATGAAAAGCCCCTTGCACCGCTTCCGTCTGGTTCTGATGTGGGTGGCGTTGTCGATCGTGGCGACGTCTGCGGCGTGGGGACAGCACCGCCCCGTCATTGACGTTGATGCCGGTCTGATCTATCGCCCCAAGCCGCGTAAGCCGTTTACACCACTGCCGTATTCCGAAATCGACCAGAACGAGAAACGGCAGATTCTCTACCTGCTCGAGGAAGCCAAGCTCTGGCACTACCGCGTGTTCGGACTGATGCGGCTGGACCGCTACCGGGACGATGCCATTCACCCGATTGTCCTCGATGTCTTGAAGGATTCCGATTTCCACGTGCGCTGTTTTGCGCTATGGGCGATGGTGCGTCACGGCATTGAACTGCCCGAAGGGGCGTTGGACCAGGAGAAGGATCCGCGCGTGGTGCGCACCGCCATATTGATGGGCTTCAAGCTGGAGCCGCGCACCGTTTCGTTGGTGGCTGGCCGTGCCATGCGCTCCCGCGATATCGGGGAGGTTTTGATCGGCCTGGACATCGCGGCGATGAGCGATGATGAGGCGTTGCGCCGCAGTGCGTTACGCCGCATCAAGCAACTGGTGGTGCGCATGAATAAGTCCCAGCACGTCATTGCCAGCCAGCGTATCGCCGGGTTGATCGGTTGGCCCCAGGTGCCCACCGACCCGAGGAAATGGCAGGAGCAGATACAGGTCATGGGCAATATTTCCCTGGCGACCTTGCCCGATCGGCGCGCCACCTACCAGAACCAACTGGCGCCCTGGATCGCTGCCATTTCCGCGGAGAAGTTTTCTGAACTCATCAACTATCTCGATACACTGGCCAAGACCAACATCGACCTGACGGTGGCGATGGACGGCACGGGTTCGATGCGCAACGCGATCGAAAAAGCTCAGGCCGAGGTGGATCGGCTTGTGCTGGTGCTGAACGACCTGTCGCAGAAAATGCGGTTCGGCTTCTGCGCGTACCGCGACACCACCGATGCCGACGTCGTTGAGCCGCACCCCCTGACCGACAGCACCGCGCGCATCCGTACCTTCCTGCTGCGCATTACGGCGCACGGCGGTAACCGGAGCCCCGAGGAATCGATCCTTTCCGGTCTGCGCGCCTGCCTGAAACTAGGCTGGAGCGATGAGGCGGAGAAGCACTTGGTGATCGTTGGTGACATGCCTTCGCATGCCGCCGAGTTGCCCGATATCACCAAGTTGATCGAAGACGAATACAAGTACAACCGCATCAAGATCCACGCTGTTGCGATATATCCCGCCGTCATGACCCACCGAAATTACAAGACGATCACAGACACCGGCGGGGGGGAGCACGTGGTTCTGAACGGCTCAACGGACCTGACCAAGCACATCATGCGCTTCACCATCGAGGAACGTGTGCGCCCGGCCTTCGACGATTTCTTCGATCTCTACAACGCGTTCACCTTCTGATCACCGCCGTCCACGGCCATCACGCGGTCTCGGTTGGCCTGATTTCGCCTTTTTCCCAGGGGTTTTCCATTCTTCGGGTTCCGGTAAGTCGCCGTCCCCTCAGGTTATCGGCGCCTTCCGCTGGTCCATTCATGCGCCATCGCACGCCGCTCCGATACCACTTGACGCACCGGTCGATCCGCCGCTTCCGGCGGAAGCAGATGTGGTGCGTTGAGGAGCCGCATGATGTACAAGCTCTGCCTGGTGATCCCGTTGGCCGTTCTGGCGGTGGCGTGGCTGATTCCGACCGATCCGCCTCGTACCCGCCCGTCGGGAAACATCGAAGCACAACACGATTTGTCCGATGCCGCTCAACTTTTCCTGCAACTTCGCAGGCAACGCTCGGCCGCGTCCTACCAGCAAATCGACACCCGCATGCCGTTGGGAGCGATCGTGATCAAACCCGATCACGACTGGCTGCGGAAGGTGGTGTTGACCTCGTTGCCTCCGACGCCACACTACCTGGAATTGGATGATCGAATGGGATCGGCCCGCCGCAGCTTGGGGGCCGGGAATGACGATATGGAGTTTTTCGCCAGTGATGCGATCGATCTCGATCCGGCGACGGGCCCGTCAACGCACCCGGTCTTCATTTCAACGGGGCAAGCCGTGCCCGAGCCGGCCACGCTGACTCTGTTGGGCCTGGGCGGAGCGTTCGTGCTTCGTCGCCGACGTCGCCGTTAATCAATCCAGCTTCGGTTTGCGCAGCACGGCGCCGGTATCGGCGCTGGTGACCTGCGCGGCGTAGCGGCCCAAATAACCGTAGTCCACCTTCGGCGCCGGCGCTTTCCATGCGGCGCGCCGCTTGGTCATCTCCGCCTCGTCGATCAGCAGGTTCAGCGTGCGATTGGGAATGTCGATTTCGATCATGTCGCCTTCTTCGATGAGCGCGATGGGACCGCCCGCCGCGGCTTCGGGGGAGATGTGTCCGATGCAGGCGCCGCGCGTCCCGCCGGAAAAACGCCCATCGGTGATCAGCGCCACGGATTCGCCCAGACCGCGCCCCATGATGTTGGCGGTGGGGGCGAGCATTTCCTGCATGCCCGGCCCGCCGCGCGGCCCTTCGTAACGGATCACCACCACGTCGCCCTGACTGACGCGCCCGTCGAGAATGCCTTTCGCCGCATCTTCCTCGGTTTCAAAGATGACCGCCGAGCCGGTGAACATCATCATCGACTCGGCCACACCGCCGGTCTTCACCACGCACCCGTCGGGCGCGAGGTTGCCGAAGAGCACCGCCAGGCCGCCGGTCTCGCTGTGGGCACGGTCGATCGGGCGGATCACGTCGTCGTCCATCACCTCGGCGTCGGCGATGTTTTCGCCCAGCGTCTTGCCGGTCACCGTGATGCAATCCGGATCGAGCACACCGGGCTTGACGCTGATGTTTTTGAGAATCGCGCTGATGCCACCGGCCCGGTCGACGTCTTCCATGTGCCATTGTCCGGCGGGGCTGACCTTGCAGATATGCGGCACCTTCGCCGCCACATCATTCAGATGCGCCAGGTCGAATGGATTGTCCGCTTCGATGGCCACCGCCAGCGTATGCAGCACGGTGTTCGTCGAGCCGCCCATCGCCATGTCGAGCGCGAAGGCGTTTTCAAAGGCCTGGCGCGTCAGGATGTCGCGCGGCTTGATGTCGCGCTCGACCAGATCGATGATGCGCCGGCCCACCTCTCGAAACAACTCGTCGCGCTTCGGGTCGATCGCCAGAATCGAACCGTTACCCGGCAACGCCAGCCCCAGCGCCTCGCACAGACAGTTCATGCTGTTGGCCGTGAACATCCCCGAGCATGAGCCGCACGAGGGACACGCGCTTTGCTCCAGGGTCAGCAGTTCGGTTTCCGCCATGACCCCGGCCGACACCTTGCCCACCCCCTCGAACACGCTGACCAGGTCGAGCGCCTGGCCGGTCTCGGGATGCTGGCCGGCCTTCATCGGCCCGCCGGAGACGAAGATCGCCGGGATGTTCACGCGCGCCGCGGCGAGCATCATGCCCGGCACGATCTTATCGCAGTTGGGGATGCAGACCACGCCGTCGAAGCAGTGCGCCCGCAGCATGGTTTCCACGCTGTCGGCGATCAACTCCCGCGAGGGCAGCGAGTACTTCATGCCCAGGTGGCCCATGGCGATGCCGTCGTCCACGCCGATCGTATTGAACTCGAACGGCACGCCGCCGGCTTCGTAAATCGCCTCGCGGACCTTCACACCGACCTTGTCCAGGTGGGCGTGGCCGGGCACGATCTGCACGAAACTGTTGCACACGGCGATGAAGGGTTTATCGAAATCGCTTTCCTCGCGCACCACGCCAGTCGCCCGCAATAACGAGCGGTGGGGGGCGCGAGTCATGCCTTGCTTGATGGTGTCGCTGCGCATCGGATACCTCCGGGCTGTGTTCAAACGGGGCATTGTAACGGCAGTACGGTCGTTTTTCCCCTGCGGCGCGTTTTTCTTGGTTGTCGGGCTCGGCGGCTCTACAATACCCGCATGTGGCGATGGTTCTGCCTGATTCTATGGATCGGATGTGCCGGGGCGCACGGCGCTGCCTGCAAAGACGAACATCTGAAATCGCTGCGCGGCGATTTGGCGAAGGCCGGGCCGGGAACCTCCTGGCAAGTGGACCAACTGGTTCGACTTTTGAGCCATGAGAGTTGGAGCATACGCCATGCCACGCAGCAGCGCCTGGAAGATCTGCCCGTCGAGGCGGTGGCCGCCGTCAGCGAGCATTACCGCAACAGCGACAATGCCGAAGCGCATTGGCGCATCGAGCGCTACGCCGAGACACTCTTCCGCCAGCGCCTGCTCGGCCACTACATTGAAGCCGTCAGTCAGCCGGCCTTTCTGGGAGTCTCGCACGTGCCCGGGCGGATCGACGATCGCCAGGGCGTTTACGTCACGAATGTCTTGCCCGACACCGCAGCGCAGAGAGCGGGCATCCAGCCGCACGATGTCATCGTCGCGCTGGACGGCATGCCGCTGAATACCGCCGATCCCGCCGGCTCTTTCCTCGCCGCGATCCAGAATCGAACCCCCGGGACGAAGACGCGAATCAAACTGGTGCGCAACGGGCAGGAAATCGAACTGATCGCCACGCTCGGTCAGATGCCCGAGGCCTACCGCGAACCGCACCACGACTTCATCGAACGGCGCATCGATCATCTCTATCGCATGTGGTGGGAGCACGCCTTCCTCAAAGGGCGTTTGCATATTCCCACCGAGGTGCTGAGCAAGGATCGCGCCATGCTCGCCAAGCCGCTCGAAAATGAACCGCCCGCTCCCCAAGCGATCTATGGACCGCGCGTGATTATCGAAACGCAAGTGATGCCTATGCCCGTACCCCGCAAGTAACGGCAGGGCACCGCATCGTCTATCCCGCTATAATCGCGACACGATTTTTTAAACCTGCCCCCATTCACCGTGTATTGCCAGGAGGTGGCCGATGCGATTGCAACGTAGCTCATTCGTCGCGCCGTTGACCTTGTTGTGTCTGTTTGGGACGGCGCTGCCGCTCCTTGCCGATGAACAACCCAAAACCCACACCGTCGCCGCCGGTCCGGTCGAGATGATCCTTGAACTGGACGGCGTAGTCACGGCCAAGGCATTTCAGCCGATCCGGTACGAAGGCAAAGTGCTCCGGGAATTGAAGATCAAGCAAGTCGCGGCGCACGGCAGCAGGGTGCGGCAGGGTGCTGTTCTGGTCGAGCCGGATACCGAAGACATCGAGAAGGACCTGGCCGACCGCAAGCTGGCGGTCAAGCTCGGGGCGGTGGAATTGAAGCTGGCGGAATTGAAACTGGCCCATGCCGAGCAGACTCAACCGCGCCAAATCGAGAAGTTGAAGATTGCGCTGGAGCGTGTCGCGGCTGACCTCAATCAATTCCTGGAAAAGGGTAAGGCCCTGGCGATCGCCGATGCCAAAGAAAGCATGCTGAGCGGACAGGACCGCCTGGCCTACGCGCGTGAAACGCTCAAGCAGTTGCAGCAGATGTACAAGGCGGACGATCTGACCGAGGAGACCGAGGAAATCATCCTGCGCCGAACGCAGGACGACCTTCGTCGGGCCGAGCACGCGTTGGCGCGGATCGCCGAGAAGAGCCGCGTGGCCTTGGAGCACACCATCCCGCGCCGCGAGCAGGACGCCCGCCGCGCCGTCGGGGATGCTGAACTGGCCTTGAAGCAGGCGCAACAGTCGGCCGAACTGACGCTTCAGGAACAACGGCTGAACCTGGAAAAAAAACGCGTTGCCCAGGAGAAGGCGGAACGCGACCTGAAAGACGCCCTGGCCGATTTCAAGAAACAGACGATCGCCGCGCCGGCGGACGGCATTGTTTATCACGGCGAGTTCGATCAGCGCGGCGTGTGGAAGGGCGCCGGCAACAACGCCGCGCTCAAACCCGCAAGCACCATCGCCGCCGACAAGATCGTGATGACGCTGCTGCCCGAGATGAAGACCGGCGTGGTGGCGGCCATCCCGGAAAAACAATTGGCCCACGTGATGAAGGATGATTCGCCGGTGACGGTGTTGCCCGCCGCGTATCCGCATCGTCGCCTGTCGGGAACGCTCAATGCATTGCCCGTCTTACCCCGGTCGGACGGGACGTTCGGTGGGACGATCACCCTTGCCGAAGACGATTTGCTGGCGCCGGGCATGACCTGCAAGGTCCAGCTTGTCATCCACCGCGCCGAGTCCGGCATTGTCGTGCCCGAACAAGCGGTCTTCGCGCGCGATTCCGGCTGGTACGTGAACGTGCAAACCGACACCGGCCTGCAGAAGCGTTCCGTCACGCTCGGCCCGACGCACGACGGGCGCGCCGTCATCACCGAAGGACTGAAGACCGGCGAAACCCTCATCCTCGATCAACCGTGATGCCATTCGCTCTGCGCCTGTTACTGGTTCTGATCACCGGCGTCGGCCTGGCCGGTTGCGCTGCCAAGTCCGCCGGCGCACCGGGTGGGATGCCCGCGGCCGCGCGTTCGGACACCGCCGCCCCCTCGGCGAAAGACATCGACCTGTCCATCCGGCGCGGCGTCGATTTCCTGCTGGAAAATCAGAATCCGAACGGTTCCTGGGGTTCGCCCACGCGCACCACGGGTATGGATGTTCTGGCGCCGATGCCCGGTTCGCATCATTCTTTTCAGATGGCTTGCACGTCCCTGGTTGTGATGGCCTTGCATGAATTGCGCAGCGATCGGCCGGAAGTGATCGCCGCGGCGCAGCGCGCTGAAAAATACATCGTGGACAATGTGTCGCGCGTCAAGCGCATTTCTCCCGAGGTAATTTACAACGTCTGGGCCCATGCCTACGCCATCCGCGCGCTGGTGCGCATGCACGACCGTGCCGGTGACGAATCCCGCCGCCGGCGCATCCGTTTGCTGATCAAGTCGCAGGTGGATCTGCTGAATCATTTCCAGATGGTGCAGGGGGGCTGGGGGTATTACGAGTTTGATTATCCGACCCGGCATCCCGGTTGGTCCGCCATGTCATTCACCACCGGCACGGTGCTGATCGCTTTGCGCGAAGCGCATGAGATCGGCATGGAAATACCGGGGCGCATCATTGAAGGCGGTTTACGCAATTTGCGTCACTGTCGATTGCCCGACGGCGCGTTCGTGTATCGCGATACGGGCTGGTGGAGGCCGCGTCATCCGATCAATCGCCACACCGGCTCGCTGGGACGCAGCCAGGTCTGCCATCTGGCGATGCGTCTGTGGGACGAGCCGATTGAGGACGCCATGCTGCGCAGGTGGCTGGATCTGTTGTTCAACCGCCTGGGCTGGATGGACATGGCGCGCAAGAAGCCGATCCCGCACGAATCCTTCGCCGCCAACTCCGGCTATTTCTTCTACTACGGCCTGTTCTACGCATCCGGTTGCATCGAACAGCTTCCTGCCGACCAGCGCGCCCCGTATCGCGAAAAGCTCGTCGCCGTTCTCCTAGCCTTGCAGGAAAAAGACGGCTCGTGGTGGGATTACCCGCTCTACAATTATCATCAGACGTACGGCACGGCCTATGCCTTGCTGTGTTTGGCCGCCGCGCGATAAGGATAACTTGCGTGAAGATGAATCGGGCGTTCGTCCTGGACATGCCTGGCGGCGCGTCCGGTATGTGCAGTGGATTGGCGAAATGGAATCCCGCGCCGAGCATCGACACGCATTCAACCTTCGAGGTTCACACATGGTTCATACATCCCATCGCGTCGTGTGCGAATCGTCCGTGAAAACGCCGGTCTTGCCGGGAGGGTTGCGCGTCTGTCGACATCTGTCTTTTTACGTTCTTTGCGTGGCTTTTGTCGGTGTAACTGGCGCGCCGGGCGTGGCCGCTGAGGGCGATTTCTACGCTTACCACACGCGCGCGAAAACTTCCGCTGACGCGGGAGCCGGCCGGTACGCCGATCTGATCGTCGTGCTGGGCGATCGCGGTCGGCTGGAGTTTCTGCGTTCCGGTGGATATCGGCCGCAATGGCGCACCGGGGACGCGGTGCATGCCGTCGATGATCTGTATCCCGATCGTGATCCGGATCCGCATTGCGACTATGCCTACGTGCGACTGATGAATTCCAGCTCGAAGAAGATTGTCGTTCATTGGCGCCACTTCCCCGATCTCCGGACGCTGGTCCGGGCCAACAGGGCGAAAGACGTTCTGACGCCGCATGGGATCACCGGCGTTGTGCACGAGCTGTTCACCGTCTATCCGGATGGAAGGGTCGAGCGCGAAATCCGTTCGGCACATCACACAAGGTATCAGGACTGGATCAACCCCAAGCTGGCTACGCGACAGGTTCTGCACCTGAAGAACGACGGAGTTCGTCACGGGCGGGTTATTCCTGGTGCGCAACCGCCTTTCGGGCCGCGTCCCGCGGTGCAGGGCAATCCCGTGAAAGCCGGTCCGCCCAATCTCCCTCGCCCCATTCATCGGTTCACCTTTGACGAAGGACTCGAGCCGCACTTCGACGCCGTGCGCGACCACGCGACCGAAAAGGAAACGGAATCGCTCTGCCCGATTCTGGGGCTCATGACGCTTTTCAAGCCGGGCGTTTCGGGTACGGCGTTGGCGTTTGACGGGTACTACACCGGCGTGAAGCGGGAGAGTTCAGCAGCAAAGAAAGCGGCGCTGACGGTTGAAGGGTGGCTCGCATTGGACGCATACCCCTACAACATCGCGCCGCTGGCGCACCAATCCTCCGATCTGGGAGAGCGGGGCTGGTATCTCGGGCTCGATGCTTACGGGCATCCGCTGCTCACCGTATCGGGCAAGACCGTGATGGCGAAGAATGTCGTGCTGCCTTTGCACCAATGGGTTCACCTGGCGGCAACGGTCGACTCGGGCCGGGCGCGCCTGTTTGTCGATGGGCGCGAAGTCGCTGTCGGCGACGTCGATCGCCAATTCAACACACCGGGCACGCCCGTTCTGCTGGGCCTGAACAACACCAGGCAGCGTAACACCGATACGGTGCGCGGAGACCCAACGAACATTCCCTTTTGCTTGGGCCTGCCGGGCCTGCTGGATGAGGTTTGCATCTACGACCAGGCGTTTACCGCGGAGCAGGTCAAGCTGGCCTGCGCGGCCATGCGTCCGGCCAATGCCCAGTCCAGTTTGAAAAAGGGGGTATTGCCCGGCGAGTTGGGAAAAGCCGAACGTTTCGGCGCCGCCTACAAGAACCTTGCCTTCAGCGAAGTATGGGATCGGCTCTGGCGTCCTTCGCAAGGTGCGGAGATCGTGGTCAAGTTCGAAGACCAGCCATGCAGTGTGGTTTACTGGCGCGGCACCAACTTCGCACCCAACTGGGTCACCGACAACAACCGCTGGATGGCCGACCAGAGTTCCGAGATCGGCGGGCCGCACGGCTGTTCCGAGCACATGAGCGACAAGCAGACGCGCCACAGCTACGCACGCATCATCGAGAACACGCCCGCGCGTGTCCTGATGCACTGGCGCTATCCCTGTGTGGATGTCGGTTACAACTGCGAAAGCCATCGGCATTGGACGGACGAGTATCACGTCATCTATCCCGACGGTACGGGGGTTCGACAGGTGGTGTGGAACGGCGGCACGGACGCACCCGGCTTCCAGGACATCCAGTTCCTGACCAATCCCGGCGAAACGGCGCTGGACGTGATGCATTTGCAGGCCATGACCGTGGCCAACCTGGACGGCCAAACCAAAGCCCTGACCTGGCAACCGCCCAACCGGGTGCCGCGCAACGATCTGCCCGGAGCGTGCATCGAATGGCTGAACAGCAAGTCGCGGTACAAGGTATTCGCTGTTTTTCAGGATGGACACATCAATCCCTGGGGCCATCGCGAGCAATCGCGATATACGTCCGATCCCTTCGCCGGTCCCTGGAACCACTGGCCGATGCACTTGGCCCCTTCGGACGGCCGCTACGCCGTGGCCCACGATCGCGTCACGCACTTCGCCATCGGCGCCAATGACGGCGCCCGGCGCAGCGGGTTGGTTCTCTATGGTTTCACAAAGCAACCCATCAAAGCTCTGGTCCCCCTGGCGCGCATGTGGCGGCATCCGCCCGCCCTCCGGAACCTGCAAGGCGCCGAGTCGGGCACATTCGACAACGCGCAGAAAGCGTACCGCTTTGACAATGCAAAGACCCCGTTGTCTTTCACCCTCGACGCTTCAGCGGAGCAGCCGCTGGCCAATCCGTGCTTCGTCCTGCGCGGCTGGAACCGTCCGGGTCAAGCCGTGATCCGGATCGACGGCAAGCCCTTCCCCGGCATCCGGCAGGGCATCGTCCGCGATACCGATGGATCACGCATGTTGATCGCTTGGTTTGAAATGCAATCTTCCTCGCCCACCACGTTTTCCATCCGCAGTGAGGCGGACTGAATCGGCGAGCAGCCGCGTCAGAAAAAACCGCTCGGATTCACCGTCCTTCCGCTTTTTCCACCGCCGCACGCGCCTCGTCGATCAACTCGATTAACATCGGGTGCAGGTTTTCCTGGCCGAAGGCCTCGTGCAGTTCGGCGGTGTGGCGCTCGATGAGCAATCGCGAGCGGTCGATGCCTAGGGCACGCTGGTCGGCCTCGAGCTGCTCGGCTTCGCCCAGCGCCATCGCCACCGCCTGCAGGGCGATGATCGCGGGGACCGACTTTTTCCAGGCCGTTCCCTCGGCGTTGTCGGGCAGAGCGACGGCCGACCGGGCGAACTCGATCCACCGCCCCAGCAGCGCCGCCCAGGTCATCTTGCGTGCGTCGTAGTCGGCCATGGCAACAGTGTAACCCAATCCGCTTGTCGATCGCGCGGCGTCGGGGTTATCATCGTGGCAAGCCGGCGCGGGGACCGGCGCGCGATTTCCACTTAGCGGGAGGCGCCATGAACCAGTCCAGCGATCCGAATCTGCTCGAAACCGTATCCGACGGGCCGCACCGTTTCACCGAACTGCTGCGCAGCTTCCGCATCGCGATCCATCCGGGCAAGCTGCTTCCGGCGTTGCTGATGGTCGTGCTGCTCTACATCGCCGGGCGCATGCTGGATGGGATGGGCTTCGGCGAAGCGGTGTATCCCCATGAGATCGCCGCGTATGTGGTGGCCGAGGACACCGAACAATTCGACGCCTGGATGACCGCCACCCGCATGGACAACGCCAACCAGCTGATCGCCCTGCTGCAAAGCGGCGCGCGGCTGGACCGCGCCGAGGCGTTGGCCACCGTGTATGAAATCGATGACGAAGAAGAGGGGGACGAAAAAGAGGACGACGAAGACGAACGGAAGTTGCGCTCCGATCGCTACCGTCAGGCCCAGCAGTTGTTGCAAGAACAATTCGGGAAGCGGCAGGAAGAGATCGAAACGAACTACGCCGGCGATTCCGAGGGGCAGCGCGATGCGATGGAATTGTACCGTGCGGCGCGTCAAAAGGCGGAGGCCGACCTGCGAGCCCTGCGGCCGCAAGGCGTCTTTGCCGCCACGTTGGACTTCAAGCTGGCCGCGGTCAAGCGGATCATGACCCGCGCGGTGGACCCGGCCATCATCACCGATGCCCAGGCGCGCGCCGAGTTGGTCGACGCAGCCGAAGCCCTGGTCATGCTTCCGGCCTGGTTGTGGCATGCCCATCCGGTGTTCCTGGTCATCTGGCTGATGCTGTGGCTGGTGGTCTGGTCGCTGCTGGGCGGAGCGATCAGCCGCATGGCGATCTTCGAGGCGGCGCGCGATGAGCGGCTGACCCTTTCCCAGGCGCTGAGCTTTGTGCGCAAGCGCTGGGTAAGCTACCTCGCTGCGCCGCTGGCGCCCGTGGCGATCATCGGATTGGCCGGGTTACTCCTGGCCGCGCTGGGGGTGTTTCTGTTCCAGTGGGTCGGCAGCGTGATCGTGATCGGTTGGGTGACCGACATTCTGGCCGGCTTGCTGTTCATCCTGGCGTTGCTACTGGGTTTTCTGATGGCGATGGTCCTGGTGGGTTACGCCTTCGGTCTGCATCTGATGTACCCCGCGCTCAGCGCCGAGGGCTCCGATGCGTTTGATGCGATCAGCCGCGGCTATTCTTACGTCTACGCTCGCCCGTGGCGCCTGCTTGGGTACGGGTTGGTGTCGCTGGTGTACGGCGCGGCGACGTACCTGTTTGTCGGGGCGATGATCTTCCTCACGCTCTACCTGACCCACGCGGCGGTCGGCTGCTTCGACGGCGGGATCAGCGTCGATCGTTTTGAAACCATGATGCCCGAGCCGCGCTTCGGTGAGCTGGCCATGCAAAGCGATCTCGATGCGCTCAACTGGTCGGGCCTGGTGGCGACGTTCTTGATCCGCGTGTGGGTCTACCTGGCGATCGGCCTGGTGGCGGCGTATGCGATCAGCTACTACTTCTCCGCCACGAGCACGATCTATCTGCTGCTGCGTCGGCGCTGCGACGGCACCGACATGGGCCAGTGTTTCGTCGAAACCGATGACGGCGGCGGCGATCGTCCCACCGCCGCAGCGGAGAAAACCGTGACTTCATCCGACGCCCAACCCGACCTGCCCAACCCGGTCAATCCCGAGCCGGCGGACGAGACGTAAGTTGCCTTTGCGTTAACGAGGCATCCCCCGGCAGGGCCCGTGCAAGCGCGGGTCGCGCCATGATCCAATTCACTGGGTACAATACCCGCGTTATTTGCCGGACCGTTTGAAAGGAACGCCATGCGTCATGTCATCGCCGCCCTGGTCATGAACGAACCCGGCGTGCTCGCGCACGTCGCCGGGATGTTCGCCGCGCGCGGTTTCAATATCGACTCCCTCGTCGTCGGCCGCACCGAACACCCCGAGATCTCCCGCATGACCATCGTCATCAACGGCGACAACCAGATGCTCGACCAGGTCCGCAAGCAGTTGGGCAAGCTGGTCGAAGTGGTGCGCGTGGTTGACTATGCCGATGTCGATTTCGTCGAGCGCGATCTGATGCTCTTGCGCGTCAGCGCCGCCCCCGACCAGCGTTCGGAAATTCTCGAGATGGTCGATATGTTCCGCGGCACCGTCGTCGACGTCGCCTCCACCCAGCTCATGATCAAATTGTCCGGCACCGAGGACAAGCTCGAGGCCTTTGTCGAACTGCTTCGTCCTTACGGCATTGTCGAGCTGGCGCGGACGGGCGTGATCGCCATGCCCCGCGGCGAAAAGATCGAAGGCGAAATCCCCCGCCCCCAGCGCCGCGCCGAACGCCCCCAAGCCCCGGCTGACAAGGGCAACGCGCCCACGCACGACATTCGGCCGGAGGATCTGCCGCCGGGATAAAGGCGTACCGAAAACGGATTTTTGTCAACGTTTAACCAGGTAATCTCCATGTCCTGCAAATACACTCTGGCGCATGTGACGCACGAGGCCGTCGAAAAACTCGGCGGCATCGGCACCGTTCTTGAAGGTTTGATGACCAGTCCGGTCTACCAGCAGCACGTCGGTCGGTCGATTCTTGTCGGGCCTTGCGCCACGAGCGCCGCCGTCGACCCGCAGCACCGCCTCGGCGAGCATGGGACCGTCCATTACAGCTCGGTCGATAACATCGATACGCTCGGTCTGGGCAATCGCCTGCGCCCGATCGAATGGGCTTTCAACGTCGCATTGATCTACGGCAAGCGCCGCTATGCGGTCGAGGGCGACAAGCGCACCGGCGAGGCCGACGTGCTGCTCATCGATGTCTTCCGCCCCAATCCGGACCGTCTGGCGCAGTTCAAGCTGCGGTTGTGGGAGACGTTCGGGATCGATTCGCGCCGGTACGAAGACCGCTGGGATTACGAGGAATACGTGCGTCTGGCCGAGCCGGCGTTTTACGCGCTGCTGGCGCTGCTTGGAAAAGACGAACTGCCCTGCATTCTCTTCGCCCACGAGTTCATGGGTCTGCCCACGGCATTCAAGGCCATCCTCGATGGCGAAGACCAGTTCCGCACGATTTTCCACGCCCACGAATGTTCCACCGCGCGGCACCTGGTCGAGCACCATCCCGGACACGACACCATGTTTTACAACGTGCTCCGCCAGGCCCGGGAGCAGGGACGCTACGTGGAGGACGTCTTCGGCGACCAGTCGGTGCATCTGCGCCATGCGCTGATCAGCCGGGCGTGTTTGTGCGATGGCGTGATCGCCGTCGGCGATCACACCGCCGAGGAAATGCACTTTCTGGGACGCCAGTTCGATCACCACCGGATCAACCTGGTCTACAACGGCGTGCCCGCGATGAAGGTGTCCATGGCGCGTAAGAAACAGTCACGCGCCATGCTGGTTGAATACTCCAGCACGCTGCTCGGTCACGAGCCCGATTACCTGCTCACCCACGTCACGCGCCCGGTGATCTCCAAGGCGCTGTGGCGCGATGTGCAGCTTTGCCATGAACTGGATGCGCGGTTGGCAGAGCAAGGCCGGACCGCCGTGCTCTACCTGCTCACCAGTGCCGGCGGCGTCCGCCGCGCGCAGGACATCCGTTCCATGGAATCCGAGTACGGCTGGCCGCTCGATCACCGACGCGGCTACCCGGACCTCGTCGGCCCGGAAGAGGACTTCTGGGACATGATCGAGCCGTTCAACCGCGAACACAAGAACGTGAAGATCGTTCTGGTCAACCAGTTCGGCTGGTCGCGTGATCGCATCGGCCGACGACTGCCGCGTGAGATGAACATCGCGGACCTGCGCTTTGCCACCGATGCGGAACTGGGCATGGCCTGCTACGAGCCATTCGGCATCAGCCCGCTGGAGCCGCTGGCCTCCGGGGCGGTCTGCGTGATCTCCAACGTCTGCGGTTGCGAGGGCTTCGTGGAATACGCCACCGGCGGTCAGCCGCTGGATAACGTGGTCGTTGCCGATTACACCCGGATCGATCGACCGCATTCCATCGAGGAACTGCTCGGCATGTCGCAGGCCGAGCGCGATGCCGTGGAGCGCGTGGAATCGGCGCGCCTGGCCGACGTGTTACTGGAACGTTTGCCCACCACGGAAAAGCACCGCAAGGATCTGCTCGAATCGGGCCAGAAGATCATTCAGAAGATGGGCTGGGACCAGGTCATCGAACACAAACTGGCCCCCATGCTCGACCGCGTGGTGAACGGCAGGGATTGAGCACCGGGCCCTACTCCACGAACGCGTGGTAGATCGCCTTGACGGCGGTTTCGAAGACGTCGGCCTCCACACCGACGATGATATTCAGTTCGCTGGAGCCTTGGTCGATCATGCCGACGTTGATCGATGCCTCGGCCAGCGCGTTGAACAGGCGTGCGGCCATGCCCGGTGTGTGCGACATGCCCCGGCCGACCGTCGCGATCAATGCCATCTCGGGACTCACCTCAACGGAATCGGGATGCAACTCGTTCTCGATGTCGTCGAGCACGGACTGGAGTTTGTCATTGAGTTGATCGTCGCTGATGACCACGCTCATGGTGTCGATGCCGGAGGGCAGGTGCTCGAAACTGATCCCGTGCACTTCCAGTACGTTGAGCAGGCGTCGGCCGAAGCCGAGCGTGCTGTTCATCAGGGCTTTTTCGATGGTGAGGATGGTGAAGTTCTTCCGCCCGGCCACGCCGGTGATTGTGCCGGTGTGCGCGATGGGATAGTCGTCGGGCACGATGACGGACCCGGGCTGATCGGGGTTGTGGGTGTTGCGAATGTTGACGGGGATTCCGGCCTTGCGCACGGGGAAGATCGCTTCGTCGTGCAGGACGTTCGCGCCCATGTAGGCCAACTCGCGCAATTCGCGGTAGGTGATTTTGTCAATCGGATGGGGCTGGTCGATGATCCTCGGATCGGCCATGAGCAGGCCCGGCACGTCGGTCCAGTTTTCGTACACGTCGGCTTCGGTGGCCCGCGCCACGATGGCGCCGGTGATATCCGAGCCGCCCCGGCTGAAAGTGTGAATGGCGCCGTCCGGCCCCGAGCCGTAGAAGCCCGGGATCACCGCGCGCGGGTGCTCACCCAGGGCGCGTGCGACGGCGACGTTGGTTTGCTCGGGTTGGAATCGGCCGTGCTCGTCGAAGATAATCATCCCCGCCGGATCGACGAAAGCGAACCCCAGCAGGTCGGCCAGGATCAGGCCGTTCAGGTATTCTCCGCGGCTGGCGGTAAATGCCGACGAGGCGCCGTCAGCGATCTGCCGGTGAATGTCGTCCAGCACGGATTCGAGTTCGAGCTTCAACTCCAGCAGCTTGACGATCTGAAGATACCGATCACGAATCAGCCCGAAAGTTTCTTCAAAACCGACTTTCTGGGCGGCGGCCGCATGACACAGATACAGCAGGTCCGTGATTTTACGGTCGTCGGCGTGACGCTTGCCCGGGGCCGAGGGCACGATGTAACGTCGGTCCGGATCGCTGCGGACGATGCACGCGGCGCGATCGATCATCCCGGCGTCGGCCAGGGAGCTGCCTCCGAATTTGGCGACTTTCAAACTCATGGTCTGCACTGGTCCTGCGTTAAAATGTCGGATCGTAGCATGTTACGGCAGGGAGGTCTAGATTCAGAAATTTCCAGCTATGCGGAATCATTGCCCGAGTTATGCGGACCTGGATCCATAAGTAAATAAAAATCTTGGTATAGGGTATTGCCTTAATTCAGTCGTTGCCTTACATTGTTGCAATGTGATGGGGTTGTTAACGAACAACCTTATCCATGGCACAGAGATCAAGTTTGCTGTGCCCCGTAGTTAAGATACCATTAGTAAGGCGGTGAGGAATCCTGTCCTTCCCCCGACTGCCTCACCGCCCGAACGACGTCCGGCCTTCCCCACCGGACGTCTCACGCAAGTCTCCCCCAAGACTTGCGTAACCCCGGGCGCCTGGCCGTCCCCTACCAGGCGCCTTTTTTTATGCGCGGATTTAATCGCGTATCACCGCGCCGACACAATGTGATGAAGTTGGATGGCCGCACGGGAACAGTGCGGCTATGTGGAATGGGTACGGTCGATCCATCCGCCGCATAACACGCGATCGCCCTCGTAACAGACCACCGCCTGTCCCGCCGCCACCGCTTCGACCGGTTTATCGAATTGCACCCGAATGCGATCGTCTTCTTCGCACGTAAGCTGTGCGGGAACCGCCGCCCCGTTGTAGCGCACCTGCGCGGCGCAGCGCAACGGCGCATCGGCCGGAGGATCGACTAACCAATTGACCTGGTCGGCCACGAGCGATGCGCAGCGCAAATCCCGCCGGCTGCCGATGGTCACCGTGTTGTTGTTTGCATCCTTGTTGACCACGTAGATGGGATAGCCCAACGCCACGCCCAGACCGCGCCGCTGACCGATGGTGAAATGCTGATGGCCCGGATGCTCGCCGAGGTCTTTTCCCGACGTGTCGAGGATTCGCCCCGGCCGAACCGACCCCGAGCCCGTCTTGCCCACCACATCCATGTAGTTGTTTGACGGGACGAAGCAGATTTCCTGGCTGTCGGGCTTGTCGTGGACGGGCAATCCCAGTTCGCCGGCGATTCGGCGGATTTCCTGTTTGCGGTAGCGCCCGACGGGCAGCCGCATGTGCTCCAGGCGATCGCGCGGCGCCCCGAACAAGACGTAGCTCTGGTCCTTGGCCTGATCCGCTCCGCGCAACAGGGCGGGTCGGCCGTCGATCCGCTCGACGCGGGCGTAATGCCCCGAGGCGATGAAGTCGGCGTCGATCGAGCGGGCGTACTCGGCCAGCTTGCCGAACTTCAACCAGTCGTTGCAGCGCACGCAGGGATTGGGGGTGCGACCGGCGTGGTAATCCGAAACAAAGTACGCAACGATCCGTCCGAAATCACGCTTGAAGTTCAGCACGTAGAGCGGAATGTCCAGACGGGCGGCGACACGCTGCGCATCCCGGGCATCGTTGATCGAGCAGCAGCCTTGCTTGCCGATGTGCAATGGCTTCGATGGACAGGCGGCAGCGGGGTCGCAAACGCCCGGTCCCTCGGCGAGTTGTTCGCCCGGCGAACCGAGACGCATGAAACAGCCGACAACCTCGTAGCCGTCGTCCCGGAGCAGCGCGGCGGCGACGGAGCTGTCCACCCCGCCGCTCATCGCCAGCAGAACTTTGCCCTTCGATGCAGCCATGCGGTTATGATAGAACGCGGTCGGATCGGGAACCAGAAATGACGTGAAACGGCGATGGACCGGGCTTCACACCGATCCCCCTTGGCAGGACGCAACATCATGCAGTCGTTACGTCATCTCTATCGGATCGGCCGCGGCCCCTCCAGTTCCCATACGATCGGACCGCAGCGCGCCGCCGAGCGGTTTCGCCGGCGTTTTCCGGATGCTGCGGCGTATCGCGTGGCGCTGTACGGCGCGCTGGCCGCCACGGGCCGCGGGCACCTGACCGACCGTGTGCTCCGTGAAATTTTTGCGCCGCAACCGGTGACATTCACCTGGCATGCCGACGAGGAATTGCCCGAACATCCGGTCGGCATGCGTCTGGCGGCGGTGGATGAGGCCGACAAAACGATCGGCGAATCGGAGGCCTACAGCATCGGCGGCGGCGCGTTGCTTGACGACCCGGAACTTTCCGCCGAACCGACCTATCCCGATCGCACGATGAAGGACATCGTCGATCACTGCGAACAGCACGGCCGCAATCTATGGGAGTACGTTGAGAAGCACGAGGAGGCGGATGTCTGGCCGTGGCTGGATGAAATCTGGGAAGCGATGGTGCGTTCCATCGAGCGCGGATTGCGCGCCGAGGGCGTGTTGCCGGGCGGACTGGGTGTGCCGCGCAAGGCGGCGACGATTCTGCGACGCGGCAAGCTGATGAATCACGATTTACGCCGCAGCGCGGAACTGGCCGCATACGCTTACGCAGTGTCGGAGGAAAACGCCAACGCGCAGATTGTGGTGACGGCGCCGACCTGCGGGGCCTGCGGCGTGGTCCCGGCGGTTCTCAAACACCTGTCCGCTCTGCATCAATGCGACCGGCGCGCGGTGCACCACGCGCTGGCGACGGCGGGAATCCTTGGAAACCTGATCAAGCACAACGCTTCGATTTCCGGCGCGGAGGTGGGATGCCAGGGCGAGGTGGGCGCGGCGTGCGCCATGGCGGCGGGCGCGGCGACGCAACTGCTCGGCGGATCGCCCTCGCAGATCGAGTACGCTGCGGAGATGGCGCTGGAGCATCACCTGGGCCTGACATGCGACCCGGTGGGGGGGCTGGTGCAGATTCCCTGCATCGAGCGGAATGTCTACGCGGCTTCGCGCGCAATCAGTTGCGCGCACCTGGCGATGCTCTCCGACGGCCGGCATCGCATCCCATTTGACGCGGCGGTGTCGGTCATGGACGAGGTGGGCCGGGCCATGCCGCGGGTCTACCGGGAGACGTCGATCGGCGGCTTGGCGAAAATCTACCGCATGACGATCGAACATGCACCGATACACGAACAACCGGCCGGGGACGAATGATGCGCGTGTACGCGGGCATCGACGAGGCGGGGTACGGGCCGATGTTCGGGCCGCTGGTCATCGGCTGCTCGGTCTTCGCACTGGACGATGATGCCGAGCCGACGCCCAATCTCTGGCGCTTGTTGAACGCGGCGGTCTGCCGGGGCGCGCGCGACAAGAAAAAGCGCATCGCCATCGACGATTCCAAAAAACTCTTCACGCGCTCGGCGGGTCTGAAGCACCTGGAGCGGTGCGTGCTGGCGGTGTTGCGGTGGTCGGATCGGCCTGTCGATACGCTGGAGCAACTGCTGGCGACGGTGGGGGCGGACGACGATTCGTGTCTGCCCGATCTGCTTTGGTACGGTGATGGGGCCGAGTCCACGGCACTGCCTGCGTGCCATGAGGAAGGCACGATTGCGATCGCGGCCGCTCAACTGCGCCGCGCCGGACAGCGCGCCGCCGTCGCACCGCTGGGTTTGCGCACGTCGGTGGTTTACGAAGATCGATTCAATCGTTTGGTGAAGGCGACCGGTTCCAAGCCGCGCTGTGCCTGGGCCTTCATCAGCCAGCACCTGGCGGCGATTCTGCAAGATCATGGCGAGCACCGGCCGCACGTGGTGGTCGATCGGCAGGGGGGTCGGCAGCACTACCGCCGCTGGCTGCAGACCAGCTTCCCCGAGGCGCAGTTGCGCGTGATGGATGAATCGTCGGTGCTCAGCCGATACGAGCTGACCGACGACCCGCGCTCGCTGGTGGTCAGTTTTCAGGTCCAGGCGGACGGTGCGCACCTGCCGGCGGCGCTGGCGAGCATGACGGCCAAGTACGTGCGCGAATTGCTGATGGCCCGCTTCAACCGTTTCTGGATGCGGCAGATTCCCGACCTCAAACCCACGGCCGGTTACGTGCAGGACGGCCGGCGTTTTCTCAAGCAGATCGAAGCCGTGGCCGACCGGCTCGGCGTCCGGCGCGACCAACTGATCCGCGCGCGGTAGAGCTTATTCCCCGGTCTCCGCCGGAACCACGCGCACGCGCACCTCGTATTGCCCGGGGAACGCCCGGTTGTTGGTGTAATTCGAGGTGATGGCGAAGCCGAGCTTCAACAGCCCCGGTCGCTCGGCGGTGAAGTTGTGGCGGGTGCCGACTTTGAACACATTTCCGCTGCCGACTCGCCCGGTCAACGCCCCGTAGTAAATTTCGTTGTTCTTGTACCAGCCGCAGTTGCTCAGTCCTTCGGGGGTGGACTTGTAGCTGCTGGACCAGGCCGACATGGTGATTTGTCCGGAAGCGGAGATGATCACACGATCGCCGCGCTGCAGGCGGATGCCCGTGTTCTTGTCCGCGGCGCCCGCCTGATCCTGAAACGTGATGGTGAACTGTTTCTGGACCGGCTCCCGCCCCGTGCGGACCAGCGCCATTTCGCTCAGGTTCGCAAAGGCCAGCGTGACCGATCCGAAGCCCGCCGCCACTTTCATTTCCTTCAAATCCACTCGACCGACAATGGTGAAAGTTGAAGTCACCACGCGGTCGTCCTCGATGATCGGCTCGACCATGCGCTCACCCATCTTGTCGCGCTCGATTTCGAGCTCGTTGAACTCGGCCAGGATTTTCTGGATGCGGTGCTGTCGTTCGGCATCATTGCTGTGGCGGTGCGATTCGAGCAGGTTGCGTATTGCCGGGCCTTGCTTGAGTAATTGCTGCTGCGCTTTTTCACGCTTGGGGAACTGCTCGTGGCTGAGGTTGTTGATCCATTGTTCGATCTGTCCGGCGTACTCGGGGCGATTGCGCAGGCCCGGGACGATCCGCACCACGGCTCGGCTGGGTACGTTCAGCGTGCCGTAATCGGTATGGACCACAATCGTTTCGATCTCCGGCCGGCCCACGATGCGCGAGCCGTCCCACAGCTTGAACGCGTGGCCCTGGTACTCCTGCTTCACCGGTGCTGCGGGGGCCGACTCGGGATCAGCGCCGTTGTCGGCGTTGGCATCCGGCTCGGTCGTACCCGAGGCGGGTGGCGGTGGTGCGGGCGAGCGCCTTGTCGCTGGACCCGATTGCAGCTCCGCGAAGGCAGGGGAAACAAGAAAACAACCGATGCACAGAGCTACGCAACCCAAAGAGGTGATTCTCATGATGATTCCTTTGCCCGGGGGTGGAGGAGTTCCTCTTTTTTAACGCTCGGATGGCTCCATCGTTCAGAGCCGGAGCGGATTTTTTAGTCCGCATCATACACGACCACGCGCTCCCACTGCGGGCTGTGGTTTTCCACGAAAGCGGCGTGGACGGGATGGGCCTGGTAGGCATCGTGCTCGGCCCGGCTTTCAAAGACCACCGTCAGCATGAAATCGAACGATTGATCGACCACGGGTCGGGCGGCGGTGTCGGCCGGCGTGCCGATCAGAACGTCCTGCGCCGTGTCGATCCGCACCAGCGTTTCCAGGCCTTCGCGAAAGGCGACGCGCTCGGCGTCGGTCAGGTCCTGCTTCAACCAGAACAGAACGGTGTGAACGAGCATTGGCATCTCCGTAGCTAGCGGCTGCTTGCCGGTGGTTGGCTGCTTGTGGCCAGCTCTTTGATCGCCGCGGTCGTGGCGCGGACCACCTGCGCCATGCGATGGTAGTCCAGCGTGTCGGCAGTGTCATCCGCTGTGTGGTAGTTCTTGTTTCGGTAGAAAGCGGTGTCGCAGATCATCACGGCGTTGTATCCGGCTTTCCAGTAGTTGCGATGGTCGGACATGCCGATCATGAACAACAACGGCGGAGCGGCGATGTGTTCGACGGGAATTTCACCCGTGGCGCGCATCGCATCGGATACCGTGCGCACCAGCGCGCGGTCCTGCGTGCGCCCGGCGACGCCGATGTAGTTGCCCACCTTTGGCCGACCGATTCCCAAAACACCCAGCGGATAGCTCTGGCTGCCCCGGGCATCGCTGAAGTAGCCGATCATCTCGTAACAGATCATCGCGATCACTTCGACGTCGGCTTCCTTGAGGGCGAAGGCATGACGGTAGCTGCCCATGTTCTTCGTGCCGTAGTAGGGCGGCTCCTCGCAGGGATAACTGACGAACTCGATGGTCACTGGCGGGTCGGTATCGGCCAGCAGACGTGCGGTCTCGATCAACCCGGCCACGCCCGAAGCGTTGTCGTCGGCGCCGGGCATGTCGCCGCAGACGTCGTAATGCGCTCCGACCACCAGACGCGGTCCCTCGGCTGGGCCCAGCCGGGCGATCACATTGCGAAATGTCAGATCATCAACCCGATATTCCTGAAACTCGGGGGTCAGGCCGACGCTACGGAACTGCTCGGCAATGTACTCGGCACAGCGCAGCTGCGAATCCGGATGCAGGTAGCAACGCGGCGGATCGATCTCGCTGAGAAAACGCACGTGCGCTTCCAGACGCTGAGGCAGGCCCGCTTCATCTTCCGCTCGCACGTCAGGCATTGATCCGTCCTTCCCGGGGTACTGCGATACCCAGATCATCACGCCCACCGCCACACACAGAAACAGGATACCCCATCGATTCACAATGCACACCTCGTGGATGACGATGCAATTCAATCGGGAAGATACCGCATCATCACGTCTTCACCGACGCGGCGGACGTTGACCAGTTTCATATGCCGCGCTTGCGCCATGCGCGGGACGGATCGGCCGTAATCGACCGGCGGGCGCGCCTCGCCGTCGCCCAATACCAGCGGGCCGACGAACACCAGCAATTCGTCCACCATTTTCTGGTCGAAAAGCGCGCCGTGGGTGACTGAGCCGCCCTCGACCAGCACGTTCGTCGCGTTGTGTTTTTTCTGAAGGTGTTTGAGCAGCGCGGGCAGGTCGAGTTGGCGCGCCCGGCCGGTCCGCCGTTTGACCGACACCACCTCCGCGCCCCGATCGCGCAGCCGCTGCACCTTGACTTTTTTTGATTTGAGCGTGGCGGGGGCGACGGCGACGGTCAGCGGGGCCAGGTCCATGGTCCGCAGCAGCATGGACTCTTCTTCGAGTCGCAGTCGCGGATCGATCACCACCCGCCGCGCCACCCGGCGGAGCTTCACCCGCCGTGCGGTCAGTTTCGGGTCGTCGGCCAGAGCGGTGCCCACGCCGACGATCACCGCATCGACGCGCGCGCGCAGTTGGTGGACGATGCGCCGCGACTTCTCACCGCTGATCCACTGGCTGTCGCCGGTGCGCGTGGCGATTTGTCCGTCGATCGTTGCCGCCCACTTGGCGATGACCCACGGCATCTTTCGCTGCACGACCTTGGTGAACGGGGCGATCAGATCGGCACATTCCGTGGCGCAGACGCCGATGTCCACATCGATCCCCGCCTCCCGCAGCTTCGCTTCGCCCCCGGCGTGCGCATCGACCGGATCGGGACAACCGATCACCACGCGCTTCACCCCCGCGGCAATCAGCGCATCGGCGCAGGGCGGCGTCTTGCCGAAGTGCACGCACGGCTCGAGCGTGACATACACCGTGGCGCCGCGCGCCTGCTTTCCTGCCGCCAGCAGGGCATTGACCTCGGCATGCGCGGCTCCGTATTTCTGATGCATCCCCTGGCCGACGATGCGATCGCCCTGGACGATCACGCAGCCGACCATCGGGTTGGGCTCGACATACCCCTGCCCCTGTCTGGCCAGGCGAATGGCCCGCAGCATGTGTGTGCGGTCGTCCATGACAGATAGTGTAACAGCGATTCGCCGCACGACCGATTCCGCCCGCGACGGCTGGGCTTGGGTGCGTGTGACTTGACCAACCGCCGTAAACCCGGTGAAATCATGGATCAACCATCGGAGCGACCATGGCGGATCAACCCAAATACCAGCGCGTGTTGTTGAAAATCTCCGGCGAGGGCTTCTGTCCGACCGGCGGCAAGGGCATCGACGGCGAGGAACTGGAGAAGGTGGCGCGCGAGATTCTCTCCGCTCACGAACAGGGAACGCAGATCGCCGTGGTGGTCGGCGGGGGCAACGTGATCCGCGGAGCGCAGCTCGCCGCCGACAAGCGCGTCCCCCAGGCTACCGCCGATTACATGGGCATGCTCGGCACGGTGATCAACGGCTTGGCGCTGAAGGAGATGCTGGAAACGCTGGGTCAGCCGGCGCGCGTTCTCTCGGCGATCAACCTCACCGCCGTGGCCGAGCCGTACATCCGAGGCCGGGCGATTCGTCACCTGGAAAAAAGGCGAATCGTGATCTTCGCCGCGGGCACGGGCAATCCGTTTTTCACCA